>JAHDGB010000162.1 GCA_020627885.1 Flavobacteriaceae bacterium
AAGATCAATTACGTTTTTTAAATTAGTTTTTTGAAGCATATTTTTTCTATGATCTATCTACATATAAGGTGAAATTTTTAGTTCAACTTTTCTTTTTTTGAATGAGCTTCAGAATATCTATTTCTCTAATTTAAAAAAATGACATTAACTGTTTTTTACTCTGATTAAAAACTGTTGTAAATAAATCTGTTTCAAAATAATTTTATCGGAAGTAACTTTATATTTTGCTTTTACTAGTTCAAATATGGAAGTGGCTTTAACTAAAAAAACATTAATCCTTTTTATGGAGTGTTTGAAACAGAGAAATGCCATTATTGCCTTTTTAAATAATGGTTTTTGGTTTTTTTTAAATTTATGTTTAGCGCTTTTATTCTCATAAAAAATTAGTACTATCCGTTACGAGGATATTAATGTTAGAAATAACAATATCATAAGCAGAAAATTTTAATAAAAACATTTTTCATCTTTAAGTTATGAAAATAAATTTGCTTTTCTGCACGTTATAAAACAGAGGTTTAAAAGAGCTTTTTTAGTAATTCTGGCAATACGGTAATGATAACAATTTTCATAGAAACGTTTTCTGTTTTGCAAAGATGCGAATTAATATTCGCTCTATTTTAAAGTCTATTAATCACGGTTTTAAGTTTGGAAAAATCTTTACAAATTATTTTTAAAATCTTTTTCACGCTAAAAATATCAGCTGTATTTATAATTACTTTTTAAGCTTCTTTTTCTCTTTTGATATTATTTGTTTTCTAGCCATAATCTTGCATTTACAAAAGCTTCTAGCCAAGGAGAAACATCGTCTTGTCTTCCTTCTGGGTAATTGGCCCAGTTCCATTGAAAGGTCGATCGTTCTATATGTGGCATAGTTACTAAATGACGACCAGTTTTATCACAAAGCATAGCAGTGTTATAGTCAGAACCATTTGGATTGTTAGGGTAACCTTCATAAGCATATTTTGCAACAATATTATATTCAGTCTCTTGTTTGGGTAAGTTAAACTTTCCTTCTCCATGCGAAATCCAAACACCTAAAGTTGTTCCAGTAAGGGTAGATAACATCACTGAATTATTCTCTTGTATTTTTACAGAGGTAAAAGCGCTTTCATGCTTTTTGGAGTCGTTATGAATCATTTTACCGTGTATATCGTGGTTGGGATTAATAAGGTCTAACTCCATAAATAACTGACAGCCATTACAAATACCTACCGAAAGTGTGTCTTCTCTTTTAAAAAAATTCTTAATGACTTTGTTTGCCTTTTCATTATATTTAATAGCACCGGCCCATCCTTTTGCGGATCCTAATACATCAGAATTACTAAAACCACCAACAGCTCCTAAAAACTGAATGTCTTCTAATGTTTCTCGACCAGATATTAAATCGGTCATATGTACATCTTTAACATCAAACCCAGCAATATACATAGCGTTAGCCATTTCTCGCTCAGAGTTAGATCCTTTTTCTCTTAGTATAGCAGCTTTTGGTCGTTTAGTGTTAACTTTTGGAAGTTTTCCGGTAAAATGTTTTGGAAATAAATAATTTAAAGGTTGTTTTTTATAATTTATATAGCGCGTCTCAGCCAAATTGTTTGCTGTTTGTTTTTTATCTAAAAGGAAAGATGTTTTATACCATACATCTCTTAATTCGGAAACAGATAAGGCGAATGTATCATCATGATTAACAATATTTAAATTAGCTTTACTAGTAACTTGCCCGATATTAAAAAAGTTAATATTGGCTTCAGATAGTGTTTTTTCTATTGATTTGTCTTTAGATTGAATAACAATTCCAGAGTTTTCAGCAAATAAAAGTTTAATAGAATCTTGTTCTGCCAAAGCTGTAATATCAATCTCTGCACCTAAGTTAATATCTGCAAAACATAATTCTAATAAAGTTGTAATTAGCCCTCCAGAAGCCACATCATGTCCTGCAACAATCTGATCTTTTTTTATTAAGTTTTGAATCGTATTAAAAACTGTTTTTACATAGCTAGCATTTCTTACATTTGGAGTTTCATTACCAATAGTATTTAATATTTGAGCGAAAGAACTACCTCCCAATTTAAAATTGTCTTGCGAGATATTAATGTAGTATATATTACCTGCATTTTTATTAAAAACGGGTTCTACAACTTTAGATATAGCATTGCAGTTTGCTGCTGCCGAAATAATAACTGTTCCTGGAGAAATGACATCTTCATTAGGATATTTCTGCTTCATAGATAATGAATCTTTTCCGGTAGGGACATTTATTCCTAAATCTATTGCAAATTCAGAAATGGCTTGTACAGCTTCATATAAACGAGCATCTTCACCTTCATTTTTACAAGGCCACATCCAATTTGCAGATAATGAAATAGATTGTAAATTGTTTTTTAGTGGTGCCCAAATGATGTTGGTTAACGCTTCAGTTATACTGTTACGACTTCCAGCCACGGGGTTTATTAATCCAGAGATAGGAGAATGTCCAATAGAGGTAGCAATTCCTTCTTTTCCTTTATAGTCTAAAGCCATAACACCAACATTGTTAAGTGGTATTTGTAATGGGCCTACACATTGTTGCTTGGCAACTTTACCTCCGACACAACGGTCAACCTTATTGGTTAACCAATCTTTACAAGCAACGGCTTCTAATTGTAATACTTGTTCTAAATACGTCTGAAAATTATTTATATTATAGGAGACAGGTTTGTAATTTCTATTAACAGTTTTATCTGTCATAATGGTTTTAGGGGAACTTCCAAACATATCTTCTAAAGCTAAATCCATAGGTTTATCGCCTTTAGTTTTAGATTCGAAAGTAAAACGATAATTACCTGTAACGTCTCCAACAGTATACATTGGTGAGCGTTCGCGTTTAGCAATTTTATTTAGGGTATCGATATGTTTTTCAGAAATAACTAATCCCATACGTTCTTGAGATTCGTTTCCTATTATTTCTTTCGCAGATAAGGTAGGGTCACCAACAGGTAGAGCATCTAAATTGATATGACCTCCTGTGTCTTCTACTAATTCACTTAAACAGTTTAAGTGGCCACCAGCACCATGATCGTGGATAGACACAATAAAGTTTTCGTCACTTTCTACCATGCCACGAACAGCGTTTGCGGCACGTTTTTGCATTTCTGGATTTGAACGTTGAACAGCATTTAGCTCTATTCCAGATGAAAACTCTCCAGTATCTGCACTAGATACAGCAGCTCCTCCCATACCTATGCGGTAATTTTCTCCTCCAAGAATTACAATTTTATCTCCTTCATTTGGTGTGTCTTTTATAGCTTGGTCTGCTTTACCATAACCTATACCTCCGGCTTGCATAATTACTTTATCGAATCCTAATTTTCGGGCATCTTCTTCATGTTCGAATGTTAGTACCGAGCCACATATTAATGGTTGCCCAAATTTGTTTCCAAAATCTGAAGCACCATTACTTGCTTTTATTAGAATATCCATTGGAGTTTGGTACAACCATTGGCGTTCTTTCATGCCTTTTTCCCATGGTCTGTTGTCTTCTAAACGAGAATAAGAAGTCATATATACAGCAGTTCCTGCTAAAGGTAACGACCCTTTTCCTCCTGCTAAACGATCTCTGATTTCTCCTCCAGATCCTGTTGCTGCACCATTAAAGGGCTCTACCGTTGTTGGGAAGTTATGTGTCTCGGCTTTTAATGAGATTACAGAATCATAATCTGTAGTATCATAAAAGTCTGGTTTGTCTGCTGTTTTTGGAGCAAACTGTTCTACTTTTGGGCCTTTTATGAAGGCTACATTGTCTTTATATGCCGAAACAATATCATTAGGATGCTGTTTCGATGTTTCTTTTATTAATTTGAATAATGATGTTGGTTTTTCTTCTCCATCAATTACAAAAATTCCGTTAAATATCTTATGGCGGCAATGCTCCGAATTTACTTGAGAAAACCCAAAAACTTCAGAGTCGGTTAATGGGCGACCTATTTTTTTTGAAACATCATTTAAATAAGTAACCTCTTCATCACTTAATGATAAGCCTTCTTGGATATTGTAAGCTGAAATGTCTTCAATATTTAAAATAGATTCTGGTTTGACATCGATTGTAAAAGACTCTTGATTTAATCCATTAAATTTTTCTGAAATCATTGGGTCATAATCAGAAAAACTGTCATCTACAGCATAAAACTCTTCTATACGAATAATCCCATCTATACCCATGTTTTGGGTAATCTCAACAGCATTGGTACTCCAAGGTGTTATCATAGCAGCTCTTGGACCAATAAAAAAAGCGTCTAAAGACGCTGCGTTTATTTTTTGTTGGTTTCCAAATAACCAATTGAGTTTTGAAATGGTTTCAGTTGATAATTCTTTTACAGTTTGTACAGCGAAAATAGTGCTGCTTACGTTTCCAAAGAAATGAATCATTAGGTTTGAAGTTTGTATGTTATTTTAAAAGCACAAATTTACTTTTTTTCATTGTAATAGTTTAGCAAAACTTGCTATAAATTTAGTAGTTATTCACGTTGTTGTTAACGACTAAATGTTGTTTTATAAAAAAAAGATTAAATTTTTAACTAAACAAGGTTATGAATTATCTCTTTTTAATAATGCCATATAGAATCCATCAAAACCAGATTTATGAGCTAAAACTTTTTGTTCTTTAATAAAAGAGAATTCTTTATTTGAGCTGAGAAAAGATTTAACTTGTTTTTCATTTTCTGAAGGTAAAATACTACAGGTTGCATATACTAGTTGTCCTCCAGGTTTTACCATTTTAGAATAACTACTTAAAATTTCTGCTTGAGTTTTTTTTATTTTTTCAATAAATTCAAGTTGTAGTTTCCATTTCGCATCTGGATTACGTTTTAAAACACCTAAACCAGAGCAAGGTGCGTCTATTAAAACACGATCTGCCTTGTTATATAATTTTTTTATAGGTTTTGTAGAATCTATAGTTCGAATTTCTATATTATGAGCTCCGGCTCGTTTTGCTCGGCGTTTTAATTCTTTTAATTTATTTTCATAAATATCCATAGCAATAACTTGTCCTTTATTTTCCATTAATGCAGATAAATGCAATGTTTTACCTCCGGCACCAGCACAGGTATCTACAACTTTCATCCCAGGTTTAACGTCTAAAAAATTTGCAACAAGTTGAGAAGATGCATCTTGGACTTCAAAATACCCTTTCTTAAAGGCTTCTGTAGTAAATACATTTGCACGTTCTATTAGTTTTAATGCATCTGGATAGCTTTTTATGGTTTCAGTTTCGATGTTTAAATCGAATAAAATGGCTTGAAGTTTTTCTTTCGTTATTTTTAAAGTGTTAACTCTTAAAATGACATTAGCTTGTTCGTTAAGCGAAGTAATTTCTTTAGACCAAGTAATTTCTCCAAGTTCCTTAATGGCTAATTCATCTAACCAATCTGGAATAGATTCTTTAATTTTTCTTATTTTTGATAATTCATCAAAACGGCCTTTTATTTTTCGAGTTGGTGTATTTTCAAAATATTTCCAATC
>JAHDGB010000163.1 GCA_020627885.1 Flavobacteriaceae bacterium
TATGTTTTTTCCCATAATTACTGCCCCACTACTAGCAGCAGTACCAATAAAGCCAGGATAAGCACTTTTTTTATTACCTAAAAAAACTCTACTTTTATTAGCATCTCCTATTTGTAAATCTGCTCCGTCAAGAGGTGAACTGCCAGAGTTTATTCCTAAACTACCATTAACATTAACAATATTTGCACTAAAATCGCCACCTATTAAAGGTAATTCAGAATTCGAATTCTCTATATACAATTTATTACTTCCTGCTTCACTAGCACCAGCCTCGAAACCAATAAAGATATTAGAACTACCTGTAGCACTTTCTCCCGCAGATTTACCTATATAGGTATTGTTAATACCTGCGGTATTTAAGTTTCCTGAAGAAACCCCCACAAACGTATTAGATTGCCCAGTTGTATTACTAAACCCAGAAAAGGCTCCTAAAGCAATATTAGCATCTCCGGTATTACCAGGATTACTCTCTCCTCCTCCTGCTTGATTTCCTATAAAACTATTTAGACTTCCTTTATTATTGTAACCCGATTGATAACCTAAAAAAACATTATTAGACCCTAAGTTATCTAAACCAGCCTCAAAACCACTAAAAACATTTTCGTTTCCTGTAACATTTCCACTATTATTTGTAACTCTTCCTGTTCTATTACCATTAAACACATTTCTTCTTCCATTATTTCGTCTACCTGAAGCTTGTCCTGTAAATGTATTCCCCCCCCCATTACTTTCATTTCCTGAATTCTTTCCTATATATGTATTGTTGGTAGCCCCTGTAGCATTACTCCCTGCACTATTATTGGGCAATGTCGTATTTTGTCCTAGAGAAAGGTAGGAAACAAAAAGCAAAGCTGTTGTTGTTAATATTAGTTTTTTCATAATGTTAATAGATTTATAGTTTTTATGGTATTTCGTTAAAATTGAGCATATAAGTCCCATTTTCGAATAAACGGTCTGAGCATATATACTTTACATTATCGTTTACATCTATTTTATTAAATAGGGTTATTTTCTTTTAAATGATAACTTTAAAATTTTAGTTTAAAGCTTAACTGCATTATTTTTTATCGTAAAGCCCTCTTTTTAAAAGGACTTATCATAAAAAGGGTGCTCGATCTATTTTTACAGAACGATTCTCTCTATTTTTAAACAGATAATATTGTAATGGAATATGAAAAAGAATACAGTAAATACTAATGGAAGTATTTTCTCTTTTTGATTTCCAGTATTGTTCTTTTAAATAGTACAGGTTGTATTTATAAAATACTGTTTTCGATTTTTTTTTGTACACTAATAATAGCATAACACAAAAAAACAGTAACAAATAGCACAATAAGAGTTGTTGCATATTATAGCAGGTTACAAATTTGGGTAATCAATACAAATTTTAATTATATTCTGACTAATATATATTTTTTAAGTCTAATAAAAAAACATAATGTTAATTTTTCAGTTAACTTTTTCAACAAAATTAAAAAACAAATTATTTTCATTATTTTTTGTAATGAAAAACAAGTAAATTAATTTACTTCTTGATTTTTAAGCACTTAAATTTTACTCAAAAAAGAAAAACTACTCTATCCTAAAAAAGAGATCTTTTTTTTGAAAGCACACTTTAAAATTACAATACTTTCTATACTAGTTAAAGCACATCATTTTTTCTTATAGTAAAAAAGCTTACAATAAAAAATCAACAAAAATGATTTCCCATTTATAGTTTTAACAGAGTAATCGTTTATAGTTTTAATGGAATTTCGTTAAAATTGAACTTTATAAGACCATTTCCAAACAAATGATCTTGATATATCAATTTTACATTATCGGTTGGTTTTATATTGTTAAAATAAAGTAAAGCACGTTTAAAAGGGGCGACTTTAAAATTACGTTCAAAATTTACCCCAGAGCATTTTATGGTGTCGTTTGAAGAGGTTACTACTGTAAAGTCTTTTCCTATAGTAAATGCCATATATTTTACAGCATCGTCATAAGATTTGTTAGTGTAATCCTTTTTTAAAAGATCGTCCTCTTTTGCATGAGTAAACTCCACTTCTATAATACGTTCTTTTTTATTAACAGAATATATAGAGTCTATTTTTTTCGGATTGTTTCCAATATTTTTTAAAAGATAGTATTGCAACGGAACTTCTGTTGCCGTATATTTTATCTCTCCAGCTATTTTATTTATTCGTTTAGATTTCCAATTTTCAAGCCCCAATTTGAATAATTTTGAATCGGAATATTCAGATATTTCATCATTTTTATTGCAAGAAAATATAATAAGAAATAATAATAAATACTTAAAGTAACGGCTATACATATTAAATAAATAATTAGTTGGTTTCATTATAATCTTTTTATTGTTTTTATTGTTTTATTTAATGATACGGTTATTGAATCGCTATAAGCTTTTATTATAGTTAACGATTCTATTTTATCTTTCTCTCGTTTTTTTAACAATTTACCATTTACCTTTACCAATACCAACTTCGTTTTATTGCTTACACTTTTTACAAATCCATAATATTCAATATTAGGCCAAATTACAGGTTTTATTGGTTGATTATTTTTTATTATTCTTATAGAACGAGTCACAGTAGTAACCTTTCTTATTTTTGATACTTTAAAAGGATCTCTATTATTTAGTTGTAATATAAATGTATCCTTAGCTACTGCATAATGTATTGGCATATTAGCACCAACAATATGTGCTTGTGTATCTTTAGTTTTAGATCTTCCAAAATATTTGTAAATAATATTTCCCCATATAATTAGGAGCAATATAATTAAAGTGCTATTTAAATATTTTTTTTTCACTATTTACTGTATTTCTATTGAAAACACATTACTATAATCGCTCTCATTAGTTGCTAAATCTTTTGCTTTTATTCTCCAATAATAAGTACCCAATGTTGTAAAGGTATACTGCGCTGTGTTATTAGTACTACTAGTGGAATACACAATAGTATTGAAGTTAACATCTGTAGCAACATCTATAGTATTCGTAATTTCTGTTTGTAAACCTCCCGTATCTGTACCATTTGTCCAATTAAAATTAACGGTCATTGCTGTTAAAACCTGCGCATCGCTTGGAGAAACTAAAGAAGGCTGATTAGGGCTTACTCGATCTAAAAATAAAGTTCGTTCTGAAAAAACGGTTTCAGAAGTCGCATTTACCGCCTTTACCTTCCATATGTATTCAGCATCTTCATTAAAAACTGAAACATCAACACTATGACTTACGCCTATTATACCTGGTGTTTCAAGAACTGTTTCTAATCCATTATTATTCTTTATAACATGCAAAGAATAACTATCTGCAGTAGAAATGCCATCCCAAGTAAAGATAAAATTAGGATCATTTGTATAAAAATTATCTGAAGGTGTTTGTAAAACAACGCTTTGAGTTTCTAAATTATTAGAAGCTTCTACCGTAAAATTAACAGGAAAAGTATATGCGGTTTCATAAGCAAAATTAACACCTTTAACTCGCCATTTATATACTCCTGGAGCAATAATATAACTAAACATACTCCCAGAAACCAACGAATCTACAGCTGTTGTTTGATCGCTATTAATAACTTGTATTCTATAATTATCTGCGCCTTCAAGAGTATTCCATGAAAAGTTTACAGTGTTTCCAGAAATAGTAGCACCTTCTGATGGTGCAGTTATTAATACGGTATCATTTGTTATGTCTTCTTCCAAAATATCGTCACAAGAAAAGATTAAACCTACTACTGACAAAAACAGTATTAATTTATTTATTTTTTTCATAATTCTGCAGCATTAATTTTAAATATAATTTTGTTTTGTTTGTTCTATATTTTTTTTTAGAGTACAGCGATGAGCTAGCTATTCTTGAGGCTTTAAATTCTTTTTCTATATCGTACAAAAGTTCTACTAGTGTAGAAAAAGCACCTTCAACTTCTATCTGATTGGTATAAACCTTAAAATCTTTATCAGAAAAAGTATGCACATCTTCTATCTTTACTATATTTGCAGCAACGCCTTTATTGGTTATAAAATTTAAAATACTTTGTTGTACCAATTCTGGATTTAAGCTATTTCCTCCTATTACATTATCTAAAACTTTTACTTCATCTTGTAAACGATATAATTCATTAATAGAATTATCGGTATTTAATAATTGTTGCTCAACGTGATTTAGTTGAATTTTTGCAGCCACAACCCGTTTTATTGTTTTTTTATACGCCGCTAATAAAAGCAGCACAAACCCAATGAGTACAGCTATACATTTTTGTTTATATGTTAAATTTTTAAACACCTATTTATAGTATAATTTTTATTTTAAAAGTATTCAAACGATTCGTTTGAGAATATTCTACAATCTCCATTTTATCAACCCAGGAGAATTTTTGTATTTTTTTAGCCCAAATATTAAAAGCTTCATCATTAATTGCTTCTCCTTCTATATTAAGCACACTAGATTTAAAATTAATTTTTTCATTAGCTCTTTTTTTTCTGGTTTCTGGAAACACTGAAACCTCAATTAGCGTAATTGTATTTGGGACAGAATTACTAATTTCAGAAATATATTTAGTAATAAAGTTTTTATTATTTATCCTATTGTTTAATAGAATGTTTTTTTTTAACGCTACCTCGGCTTCTAACCTCTTAATTTTTGTTGTTGTAATTAATGCATTATTGTATTCAAATTGCTTTTGAGCTAATTCATTTTGATAATACGAATTTAAATGATGACCTATAAATAAAGTAAGCATAATAAATGAAAGCGCAAATAACCCTATAATTTTAAACCACTTTTTATACTTAAACTCAGAAGCATTTACATGTAGGAAAGAAGTATCAATCTCTAAACTAGGGTTAGGAAATTTATAATCGAAAAAACTAGCCAACAGAGTGACTTCGTTTCCTTTTAGCTTTTCGTTATTAATAAAACATGATTCATCACTTCCATTATCTATAACAGATTCTATTTTATGCTCTAAAAAATTTATAGTATCGAACTCCGAACTAATAACAGTCTCTTCTTTTAACAATGTTATTAAATTAACCATAACAAAAGGCCCTATAGCTATGTGTAAAACAAATAGATTAAGAGCCAATATTTCATTAAAAAACACATTAACTTTATTTTTTCTACATACTGAAACAAAAATTTGATCATCTTGATAATACTCATAAAAATAAAAATCTTCTGTATTAGCTTTAAAAATTAAATTATTTCTATAATTGGGTTCATTATTAACAGTTTTACTAATTACAATATCACCATCTACATGTATTAAAACCGGGTAACTACTAGATAGTTTAGACTTAAAGACATCATCCAATGTATTAGACGAAAAACGATTAATTATTTTTAATTCATCATCTTTCAATCTAACAGTTAGCAACTTGTATTGAATAGTTTCTTTATCACTAGAAATTCCAATTACATAATAACGCTCCTCTTTTGGCAATATGTTACTTATTTTTTTTAGCATTAATAAGTTACTGTAGGTTTAAT
>JAHDGB010000164.1 GCA_020627885.1 Flavobacteriaceae bacterium
TTGCCTTATCGAAACACTCAAAACACATTTTCTATCCTACTGCTGGGTATATTGCTAAAGCAAATATTTATTATGTTTATCGTTTTTATAAAAAAGCCTTAGACCTATATTTAATTGCCTTAGGTTATGCCTATAGAAAAAATAGCCAAGGAGATATTAATTATATTAAAGGATCTATATCTGAGTTAAAAATTCAAATTGGAGATGATCATAGCGCTGTTAAAATTGAAAAAACTATTCACGATTCAATTATTAAGTTACCCCATTATAAGGAACAACATACTGAAAATTATTATAATTCTCTATATCATTTAATTCTTGGCTATATAAATATTAAAGAACTAGATTCTGCAACACTTTATATTAACAAAGGGCTAACCAAATTTAAGCCCTTTAAATATAAATTACAGATATCTTATTACGACTTTGTTTTTTTAAGCGGTATTACTAAATATTATAAAGAAGAATACCATCCAGCCATAGATAGTTTAAAAAAATCAATGCCATACTTATATTTTGGGCATCACAAAGCTTTAAGTCATTTATTTTTAAGTAACATTTACAAGCATCAAAAAAAGGAAAACTTATTTTTAAAGCATGCTCAACTTGCAGATTCTATGGTCATAAAAGAAAATAAACTCTCCTACGAATACCGAGAACTATACGAAAACCTAATTGACTATTACAAAACCACAAATAACATAACAAAAGAATTAAAATATCTAAATAGACTAATAAGTTTAGATAGTACATTAAGGCAAGATTATGAAACAAAAGAATACATTTTAAAAAAATACGATACGCCGTACTTATTCAGCCAAAAAGAAAAAATAATAACACAACTTAAAGCCGCTAAACAAAAAGATTTACTTATAAAAACAGGCTTAATGAGTGCTCTTATAACCTCGGTTATAGCGGGTGGGTTTTACTATAAAAAACAACGCCGTTACCTAAAAAAATATAACGCTTTAATTGCAAACAACACTAAAAAATTACCCCAAACACCAATTGCATTAGAAAAAGAAATTAAAACAACAGTACTACCACATACTGTACTAGAAAACATACAAAAAGGACTACTACAGTTTGAAACTACTCATGGTTTTTTAGAACCTAAATTGACTCTTTCGAAACTTGCTGAGCATTTAAATACTAATACCAACTACTTATCTAAAGGAGTTAAACAGCTAAGAAACATGTCGTTTTCTAATTATTTAAAGCTTTAAGAATCACTCATATTATAGAGCGCTTAAAACAAGAACCTACACTAAGACGCTACACCATAAAAGCCATTGCTGCAGAAGCCGGCTATAGTAATACCCAATCGTTTTCTACAGCTTTTTATAAACAGACCGGTATTTATCCGTCTTATTTTTTAAATAAACTAAGAAAAAGTGAAGCAGAAAACTACTAACCCTTTTTAAAACAATTATTAGCTTAAGTAGATGCTAACTCTAATGCTTACGAATAAAATACAACTAACAGTTGAGTAGGCCAAACTAATGGATAACAAAAAACAAGGCTCAGATTAAAATCTGAGCCTTAGTATTATATAAAAATAATGATTTATTTTACAATCATTTTCTTAGTTCCAATCACGATATCGTCAGCAATAAGAGTATAGAAATAAATACCTGTTTCTAATCCGTTTTTACGAATAACTAATTGCGATTTTTTCCCTCTATCATCAAGTTTATGTGTGTTAATGGTAGATCCGTTTGAATCGTAAATAATAATCTTAGCTGCTTTTACCTTTTTCATAATAAAATAGTCAACTGTTGTTGTGCTACTAAAAGGATTAGGATAATTGGTAGAGAATGATGTTTTTGCATCGAACAACGTTTCTTTCTCATTAACTGAAGGTGCTTTTTTTACATCAGTTAATTTGTTTTGTAAAAGTGTTATTTGGTTTTGTTGCTCTTTAATAGCTTCTACAAGTAATGGAATAATCGCAGTATAATTCATGCTATGCTCGTTGTTTTTATCGACATAAACTATTTCTGGAATAATTTCTTTTACTTCTTGAGCTATAAAACCTATTTGCTTACGATTAGTAAAATCGTATTGTTCAAATTCTCCTACTTTCCAATCGTACTTTTTTCCATTAAGCTTAAGTACTGTTGCTAAAGGGCTTTTAATCTCAGTAATGTTCTTCTTAAACTTTTTATCAGATATAAAAATATTTGACATAGAGTGAACGTTACCATTTACACTTAATTTATGGATAGGAGATGTGGTACCAATACCTACATTTGTGCCATTATCGAATACTTGGCTACAAGTTAAGTTTCCGCTAGGAAGTACTTTAGTTAATCGGTTAGTTGCTGTTTCTGGCGAAGGCAATAAACATTGTAATGAAATCCCACCACCAACTACACTGCTTGAATATTCTCTAACATACCCATTAAGGTCTGTCCCTAAGATATAATTAGGTTTTTTTCCATTAGGCAAATCTTGAAGACGCACCGTACCAACATTATGAAATTTAGCAGTAGGAGCCGTTGTTCCTATACCGACATTACCATTACTACTTAAAGCAGTTATTCTTGTTGTACCATTGGTTTGTAGATAAAGGTTAGAATTTGAGTAAGCACTAAAATTACCTCCAATAGCGTATACTGGTTTATTAAATATTACTCTTGGTCTATCGGTATAAATATGAGCCCAACTCGTATTTTGAGAACCTAAATCCAGATACCCTGTCGATGACTTTACGCGTAAAGCACCAGTACCAACATTTCCTCTAATACTTCCGTTTAAATGTAATGTTTCCTGCGGGTTTGTTGTTCCTATACCCACACGCCCATTAGTATAAATATTATCATTTACAGAAGTTGGTGTTCCTCCAGTGGTTTTTAACCAATCAGAATCTGAGCTTCCACCTCCTGAAACCGGATATTCTTTTACATTACCACTAGCATCTGTTCCTAACATATAAGTAGGGCTATTACCATTTGGAAGATTTTGAAACCTTAAAGTACCGTTTGTATGTAATCGCGCACTTGGAGTAGAGGTTCCTACTCCTAAATTACCATTCGCTCTAAGTGTCATTAAACGACTATTTCCGTTTTCCCATCCAAAAACTGGTCTGTTTACGACATTACTTGCAGATGTTCCCCAAGGAAATGTTCCTCCACTTGGAGCATTTAGGTTAATTCCATTTCTTAACTCTGCTCTAAACATCATAAGCGGAAGAGTACCTGTATCGTAAGACGATTTCGTGGAAGCAAAATGTCTTAATACATATCTGTTATCCGACTCTTGATGTGCCCAAATGGAAGGTATAAATTTACCTGCATGATTTGTTGAGTTCGTAATTTCAAGAAAATCTCTAGCCTCATCTTGAACTTTAAATCTGGCTACTCGCTCTGCAGTACCATTACTTGGTACATTTACATTGTGAGGTACTTGTGCAAAAATGAAATTTGTTAATGAAAAACAAAATCCAAAAAGAATAATTTTTAATCTCATAATTATTAAGTTTTTTGTTATTTCGCAAAATTAAACCTGAATAAAAGCTATTCCAAGAAGAAGTGTTTGCTGTATCTATACAGCAAGAATAAAACCAACAAATAATTGATATACAGAACAATAAAAACAACCTCATCTTATGCTTTACCTATAAAGCATAGTGCTAAAAGCTTTTCGTACAAAAAAATAATAACTCATATTATTATTCTCTTCCTTTTAATTGCAACTACTCTAAAATTAGAGGCTCAAAATGCTCTGGAAAAAGATTTTTCTTACTATTATGATAAGGCTATAACATTTTCGCATAACAACAATGATAGTTTAATTTATTATGCTAAAAAAATGCAGCTTTCTAAAAAAAAATGTAAAAAAACAATGGGAACGCTTTATGAAGCAAGAGGTTTTTATCAAAAAGGAAATCACATCGCAGCTGAACAATTAGCATTGTTAGCTTTAGAACAAATAAAAAACAACACTAAAATTTGTGATAAAAAAAATCTTGTAGATGCCTATAGACGTCTTTTTTATATCTCTAAAAACAAAGATAATTATGATAAGGCTTTAGAGTATTTACTCAAACGAAAAGAAGTGATTGAAACCTTACCTACTAACGAACAATATTATAATAAAAATATTGTAGATGTAGAAAAGTGCATTGCTTCGTTAAAAGTAAGAATGGGAGCATACGATGATGCCTTAAAAACATTTAAAGCCTGTTATGAAAAAATAAATACGATCCAACTAATTAATCAAACAGAACAAATTTCTCACAACTTTTCTTTACAAAAAGCAAATATTTTAAATGCAATTGGAGATACATTTTTACAAATTAATGACAATGAAGACGGTGAAAAACCCTCTCTAGATTCTGCGAATTATTATTATAAAAAAGCATTTAATATTACCAAATCACTTCCCAACCCCAATATTGATACTGAACCACTGTATCAAATGAGAAATATTAATATTTTTATAAGAAGAAAAGATTATAAATCTGCACTTTTCTATTTGAATAGGTTTGACTCTATATATAAAAAATCGCATCATTACACACCTAATATTTACTATTATAAATCCACAAGTCACAGACACTTAAATCATTTTGATTCTGCCATTTATTTTTCTAAAAAATATATTAATTACTACGAAACTTCGAAATCATATGGCAGAAGTGTAATTCCAATTTACGATAATTTAGCATATAGCTACGCTGCAAAAAAAATGAATGATAGTGCCTTAGTATATTCTAATTTAACTTTAAGTAAGGTAAAAGAAATCGAAAAAAAGAAACAAAATGTTTCTATTAAAATATATAATGCCGAATTAGAAAATTTTAAAAAGTTGAATGAATCATTACAGAAAAAAAATAAACAATCGGGTTTATACAAATACATTACTATTTGTTTACTATTAATTACGCCTTTATTATTTATAATAAAAAAACTACGAAAGAAAAACACTCCTATTAAAACACAGGACAACAACACTCTTTCTTCTACTCCTAAATCGCCAAAAAGAAATATTGACCTTAAAATTTCAGAAGATATCCTTGAGCGCATTGCTCAATTCGAAAAAACAAACTTGTTTTTAAATAGCGATTTTAATATTAATCGACTTGCTAAACACTTAAAGACCAATACGACTTATTTATCTACTGTTATAAATAATCATAAAAAACAAACGTTTAAGCAGTACTTGTCTGAACTCAGAATTAAATATGCTATTAATAAAATAAGTACAGATATAAAATTTGCTAACTATTCTATAGAAGCCATAGCAATGGAAGTTGGTTATACTAATGCTTCTGCTTTTACTAGAGTTTTTAAAAAACACATGGGTAAAACACCTTCTGAGTATATAAAATCTATAAAACACCCCATTACTTAACGCTGTTATAAATTCGATTATTTTTTTGCTAATACTGCTATTTTAACAGCATCGACAATGACTTTTAAAATTTTATTTTTAAGATGCCCTAATGCTATTTTAGAAGTTCCAGTGG
>JAHDGB010000165.1:0-2186 GCA_020627885.1 Flavobacteriaceae bacterium
ATTTGCTATTATAGGCTTTCTCTTATGGTGGTTTATATGGCGACAAAAACCATTAACAGAAGAAGAGGAAATAGCGCTATTGCCACCATATGATCGTGCAAAATTAGCCCTAAAAAAATTAGACGAAAGAGGTTATTTGCAAAAAGAAGCATTAAAAGAATATTATTCAGACCTTACTTTTATTATTCGGAAATATTTAGACGAAAAAGTTTACGACCATGCATTAGAAAGCACAACCCATGAGTTAATTTCTCGTTTAAACCTATTAAAAGATGGGAATCAAATTGATTTAAAAACGGAAGATATCTCTAAAATTGAAAGTATATTACAACGTGCCGATTTAGTGAAATTCGCAAAATCTGCACCAGATATAGAACTCGCAAAAATGGATAGAAATACTATCGATTTAGAGTTAGATATAGTAAAAGAAGCTTTGCCAGAGCCAACTGAAGAAGAAAAGTTGATGATTAAAGCTTATGAAGATGAGGAAAAACGAAAACGACGACTGGAGAAAACAGTATTAACGTCTGTTATAGGTTTCCTGCTTTTATTAATGATTGGCGGAGGGGTTATTGCTAAATATGGTTTTACAAATGTTAAAGATACTATAACAGGTAAAGAAACGAAAAAACTTTTAGAAGGAGAATGGGTGAAAAGCGCATATGGAGCTCCAGTTATACATATAGAAACACCTGAGGTTTTAGAGCGGCAAGAAGTACCAATTCCAAACGAACTTAAAGATAAAATAAAGGTTACTAATTTTTATTATGAGCAAGACAATAAATTGGCAATTGTCTTAAATACTATAATACAACAACCAGAAAAACAACAAGGAGGGAGTGCAAGTAGTAAAGACGACAAGCAAGCGACCACAGTTAAAAAGCTAATCAGCAAGGTGTTAGAAGATTTTGAAGCCAAAGGCTATAGAAATATAATTTCTAACAATGACAAGTTTGTAACTCCAAATGGAGCAGAAGGCGTTAAACTTTCTGGAAACTATGAATATGTTTTAACAGAGGGTTCGAATAAGTATGTACTTGGTAAATTTACATTACTAATATTTACAGCTGAAGAAGGAATTAGTGTTGCGCATACAATTATGATAAATTATTTAGATAATGAGGTGTATTTAAAACAAATACACGACCGGATATTAAACTCAGTTGAATTAAAAGAAAAAACAGAACAATAATGTTTGAAGGCGTAGAATTTTTTAACAAAGAGTTTTTTTGGTTGCTATTGTTGCTACCATTGACGATGTTATGGTACGTGTTTAAATACAACCAACAAACTGCCGAATTAAAAATATCGAGTTTAAAAGGGTTTAAAATAACGAACTCATGGTTGCCAAAATTGCGCCATTTGTTATTTGCGTTACGACTACTGGCTTTAACACTTTTAATTGTTGCAATGGCAAGACCTCGAACCAGTGATGTTTCAACAAAAACAAAAACAACCCGAGGAATAGATATTGTAATAGCGATTGATGTTTCGGCAAGTATGTTAGCAAAAGACTTAAAACCAAACCGACTAGAGGCTCTAAAAAAAGTAGCAGGCGAGTTTATTAAAGGGCGCCCGAACGATCGTATTGGTATAGTAGAATATGCAGGAGAAAGTTATACAAAAACACCAATTACTAGCGATAAAAATATAGTTTTAAGATCGTTAAAGGAGATAAGATATAATACAATAATTGAAGGAGGTACAGCTATAGGTATGGGATTGGCTACTTCAGTAAACCGAATAAAAGACAGTAAGGCAAAAAGCAAAGTCATTATTTTATTAACAGACGGAGTAAATAATACAGGAGCAATAAACCCTAAAATAGCAAGTGAATTGGCTGTTGAGTACGGTATAAAAACTTATACTATAGGTTTAGGAACAAATGGCATGGCTTTATCGCCCTATGCAATTAAACCTAATGGAAGTTTTCATTATGCAAGAACGCCTGTAGAAATTGATGAGGCTTTATTAAAAGAAATAGCACAAGTAACAGGAGGAAAATATTTTAGAGCAACAAATAATAAAAAACTTGAGGCTATTTATGATGAAATAAATAAACTTGAAAAAACAGAAGTAGAGGAAATTAAATATACAACCTATGAAGAAAAGTTTAGGGGGTTTGTGTGGCTTGCAGGTTTTTTTCTTCTTTTAGAATTACTATTGAGGTATACCATATTTAGAAG
>JAHDGB010000165.1:2286-5445 GCA_020627885.1 Flavobacteriaceae bacterium
CTTTTTTTAAAGAAGAAACAGGTTTTGATGTTGTTGATTTAAATAAAAAAAAAATTAATCACTTCGATTATGAATTTAAAAACAAGGACGACGATTTTAACGCACTTTTTAAAGACATTGTTGCTAATTATGAAACTATAGTATTTGCAACCCCTATATACTGGTACACTATGAGTGGTATGTTAAAGGTTTTTTTAGATAGAATATCAGATTTCTTAATGAAAGAAAAAGATTTTGGAAGGCAATTAAGAGGAATGAATATGGCGGTTATTAGTTGTAGCGATTATGATAAAGTTTTTGATGGGTTTATAATGCCATTTGTAGAAAGTGCTAATTATTTAGGAATGCAATATAAAGGACATTGTCATACATGGTGCCAAGAAGATAAGGTTTCGGAAGAAACAAAATTAAGATTAGAAGAATTAATGCTTAGCATAGAAAAATAAAGTTAAAGAAAGAATTATCGTAAGAGAAAGCAACTAGCGATAAAGAAATTAACGACTATAAACTAAATATGTTTCAGTTAGAAGAAAAAATATGGTTTTGGACATTGCTCATAATCCCAGGAGTAGTGCTTTTGTTTATTATTTTACATTTTTGGAAACGACAAACTCAAAATAAATTTGCTAATCCAGAATTATTAAAACGGTTGAGTCCAAATAAATCATTATTTAAATCAGTATTAAAACTTTTTATTTTGTGTTTGGTTTTTGGATGTTTAAGTTTTGCATTAGTAAACCCAAAAATTGGAACAAAATTAGAAACAGTAAAAAGAGAAGGTGTAGATATTGTATTTGCTGTCGATGTTTCTAAAAGTATGCTTGCCGAAGATGTTGCGCCAAATCGGTTAGAAAAATCTAAGCAATTAGTAACACAAATTATTAATAATTTAGGAAGTGATAGAGTTGGTATTATTGCATACGCAGGAAAAGCATTTCCACAATTACCAATAACTACCGATTATGCTTCAGCTAAAATGTTTCTTCATAATATGAATACTAATATGCTTTCTTCTCAAGGAACAGCAATTAATGAGGCTATAGAGCTGGCAAAAACATATTATGATGATGAAGAGCAAACAAATCGTGTCCTTATTATTATATCTGATGGCGAAGACCATAGTAAAGCAACAGCATCAATAGCTGAAGAAGCCGTAAAAGAAGGTATTAAAATATATACAATAGGAGTGGGAGACATTAGAGGGGGGCCAATTCCAATTAAACGAAATGGAGTTGTATTAAATTACAAGAAAGACAAAAGAGGAGAAACAGTTATTACTAAACTAAATGAAGAAACACTAAAAAAAATAGCTAATGAAGGTAATGGAATCTATGTAAATGGTAAACGAACAGATAAAGTGGTGGAAGAAATTGGAGATATTTTAAATAAAATGGATAAAACAGAATTTGAAGCAAAGCAGTATGCCGATTTCAAAGACCGTTTTCAATGGTTTTTAGGCTTAGGGATTTTATTATTATTTATAGATTTATTTTTATTAGACCGAAAAACTGCGTGGTTAAAAAAGCTCAATTTATTTAATGAAAATTTTTAATCTTTAGATATATTTTCATGAGAATCTTTAATTTTATAAAACCTTTAACTCAATAATAGCGTAGAGTTTAATAGTTTTGTTAGTCAGTTTTTTATAATTTGAATTCTTCCCTTAGAGGTTAGAGGAGAGATCTGAAAGAAGTAAAGGAAAATGAAACAACAAATAACAATATACATACTTATTTTAATTTCCACTTTTTCTTATGCGCAAGAAAGAGAAGATGTAGAGGCCTTAGAACTTCAAAAAGCTAATAATTATGTTGCTGAAGCTAACGATTTATTAGAAAAAGAGGATTTTGTTTTAGCAGAAAAAGAATACAGAAAAGCGATTTCTGTTAAACCTGAAAGTATATCTGGGACATATAATTTAGCACATTCTTATTATGAAAGAGAAAACTACGAAGAAGCCCTATATAGAAATCAAGAAGCTGCAAAAAATGCTATAAACAAAACCGAAAAACATAAAATATACCATAATATTGGAAATATTTTAATGGAAACAAAGAAATGTAAAGAGGCAGTAGAAGCTTTTAAAAACGCACTAAGAAACAACCCTAAAGATGAAGAAACACGTTATAATTTAGGATTAGCTAAAGAGTGTGCAAAAAACGAAAAAGAAGACCCACAGCAAGAAGATAAAGACGGAGAAAATAAAAAAGATAAAGAGAAGGAGAAAGAAAAGGAAGATAAAGAAAACGAAAAGGATAAAGACAAAGAAGACAAAGGGAAAGACAAAGAAGACGAAAAAGATAAAGGTGATAAGGATAAAAAAGAAGGCGATGATAAGCCCGAAGAAGATAAAGGAAAACCAAAAGATGAAAAAAAAGAGGAAGGAAAAGACGGCAATGAAGATAAAAAACAGCAACCCAAACAACAACCAGGTCAGTTATCTCCTCAGCAAATTAAAAACTTGTTAGAGGCAATGAATAATCAAGAACAAAAAGTTCAAGAAAAAATAAATGCAAGAAAAGCAAAAGGAGCAAAAGTACAAACCGAGAAAGATTGGTAGAACACCAAACAAGAAATCGATAATAGTTGTTCCTACATAGTTATGATGAAAGTTATAAAGAACATATCATTTATATTACTATTATTATTTATTTCTAGTAATGGCTTTGCTCAAGTAAAGTTTCAAACTAAAGTAAGTAAAAAAAAATTAGGCGTTAATGAGCGTTTACGAGTAGATTTTGAAATGAACAAGGATGGCGATAATTTTAATCCTCCAAGTTTCGATAATTTTAATATAATTGGAGGCCCCAATACTTCGGTAAGTAACTCGTGGATTAATGGAAAACGTTCTTTTTCTAAAACATATAGTTATTTTTTATCGCCCAAACGACTCGGTAAATTTAAAATTAATCAGGCTGTAATTGAGATAGATGGAGAAGTCTATAAGTCTCAAGTTGTACAAATTACAGTTACAAAAGCAGTACAAAAACCTAAAGATGGTAATAATGCTGATTATATTGCAAGTAATAATATTCACTTAGTAGCTGAAGTTTCTAAAAACACACCTTATTTAAATGAAGCCCTCACAGTAGTTTATAAATTATATGTTTCTCCAAACACAGGGGTAAGTAATTGGAGAGAAATAGACAATCCTAAATA
>JAHDGB010000166.1 GCA_020627885.1 Flavobacteriaceae bacterium
TATGTGGTATGCAGTCATTGAATCAATTATATTCTAATTACGGTAAATATGAGGGCTCAACTATTTTCGGTCAATTTGGTACATCATTCTTCTTTCGTAATACTGAAAGTCTTATTGCCAGGCAAGTGAGTGATATGTCTGGGTATGAGACTATTACACGACAGCAGAAAAATACCAGCTTCGGTGCTAATGAGTTTAGGGATGGTATTAGTTATAGTGAGCAGCAACAAAAGAAATTATTAATAGAGACTTCAGATCTTAGTTCTTTAGCCACTGGTCGATGTTATGTGTTTATGCCAGAACCAAAAGTTAGAATAGCCAAGATTCAAATACCCAAATCTTTTTCTTTGAATAAAAATGATAGTTTCCTTGCTAAGAAAGAAATACAAAATAAGCAGAATAAGAGATCTGAATCTACAAATATTGATATTCAATCACCTTCGGAAATTAATGAAAATATTCCAAATAATATCCTAATTGCAGAAAAGAAGAACAAAAATAAGAAACAAATTAAGGGTAAGAAAAACCAAGGTACAAAATTAGAAAATCGATCTGTCGAAACTGTTATGTAGTAGCATCAATATAGTCTCTTAGATTTAATCTCAACTATTACAAATAATTACATTTACTTAAAATAATTTGGCACAATTTACTCAGTTTATTTTGGGTCTAATTGCTGTTAATATATAAAAATTACTAATAGCACGATTTAAATATACACTTTATGACCAAAATTGGATATGTACGAGCTTCTACTATTGGACAAAATCTAGATTTACAAATTATAGAACAAACAGTTGATCCTTCAATTAATCAGGAGCAAATCAAATATTATCTATTAACTGACAAACGCTCTAGCCAAATTGTTAAGAAACTGGAAATATCCAGAGAGTCAATATACAAGGTAAAAAAACTTTTAGATTGTAATTTACCTTCTGAGGTGTAGGAATGAACGCCCAAATACCAAAAGAATATTTATCTGGCACTATAGAAAGAATTACTTATCATAACCAAGATGATGGGTTTTGTGTTTTGCGTATTAAAGTTAAAAATTATAAGGATTTAATTACCGTTACTGGAAGCTCTCCTACTTTATCAGTTGGTGAATATATTAAATGTATTGGAGTTTGGTATAATGATAGTAATTATGGTAAACAATTTAAAGCAGATTTTTTAAAAGCATTACCACCAGATACTTTAGAAGGTATTGAAAAATATTTAGGCTCTGGTTTAATTAAAGGTATAGGAGCCCACTTCGCAAAAAAACTAGTTCAAGAGTTTGGTGATAAAGTATTTGATGTTATTGAGCAAAAACCCGAATTACTCACTAGCTTACCAGGAGTAGGAAAAGTAAGAGCAAACAATATATGTAGTAATTGGAAAGACCAAAAGGTTGTAAGGGAAATTATGATTTTTCTTCAATCGCATGGGGTTGGTACAACCAGAGCTACCAGAATATTTAAAACTTATGGTGAGGAAGCTATTGCTATAGTTTCTAAAAATCCATATCAATTAGCAAAAGATATTCGTGGTATAGGTTTTATGTCAGCTGATATTATTGCTAATAATTTGGGTATTGAGCAAGATTCTTTAATTAGAGCCAGGGCTGGATTATCTCATATATTGCTAGAAGCTACATCTAGTGGCCATTCTGCCTTGCCTATACAAACCTTGATAAATAACACTCAAGAATTACTAAAAATAGATATTAATTTAATAGAACTCGCTATTGAGAAAGAAATTGCTGTAAAATCTATTATTTGTGATTTGATTGGAGAAGAATCATGCATATTCTTGGCAAGTTATTATTTTTATGAAAAACAAATAGCAAGGTTACTTTTATCAATTAGAAATTGTAGTGTTTCATGGAGCAATGATAATACCGCTGATCTTATCCCTCAAATAGAGCAAGAATTAGATATTCAACTGGCAGATAATCAAAAGGAAGCTATAGCAAGAGCTCTATCAGAAAAGTTGATGGTTATTACTGGTGGTCCGGGCACTGGTAAAACTACTTTAGTTAGAACATTACTTAAAATATTAGAATCTAAGAATCTAAATATCAAATTATGTGCACCTACTGGCAGAGCAGCTAAACGTCTTAGCGAAACCACTGGGTTAGAGGCAACTACTATACACAGATTATTAGAAATTGATTCATTACATGGTGGATTCAAATATAACGAAGATAATAAACTTACATGTGATTATTTGATAGTAGATGAAAGTTCTATGATTGATATTACATTGTTTTTTGCTCTAGTCAAAGCTCTACCAGATCAGATTGGTTTATTACTGGTCGGCGATGTAGATCAGTTACCCTCTGTTGGAGCTGGACAAGTGCTAAAAGATATTATTAATTCAAAGATTATAGCCACTGTTAAATTAACTCAGATTTTTCGTCAATCAAAAGAAAGTGATATTATCATTAATGCTCATAATATTAATAAGGGTATATTGCCTAATTTGAGCTCTCACAAAGAAAATACTGATTTTTACTTTATTGAAGCCGAGCCTGGTGATGATATTATAAATAAAATTATAACTATTACCTCTAAAAGAATACCTAAAAGATTCAAGCTAAATCCTGTACGTGATATTCAAATACTATGCCCGATGCAAAGAGGTGGATCAGGTGCTAGGTCACTTAATGTTGAGCTACAAAAAGTTTTAAATCCCAATTACATCAATGGTATTACAAAATTTGGTCAAATATTCGCCATAGGCGATAAAGTCATGCAAACAGAGAATAATTACGATAAAGAAACTTATAATGGAGATATTGGAGTTATTACTGCGATAGACCAGAAAGAGCAAGAACTGACTATTAATTTTTATGGCAATCAAATAATATATGATTATTCTGATTTGGATCAAATCACCCTTTCTTATGCAATTACTATACATAAATCACAAGGTTCTGAATATCCCGCAGTTGTAGTACCTGTTACAATGCAAAGCTATATGATGCTCAGACGTAATTTAATATATACAGCTATTACTCGTGGTAAACAATTAGTGATAGTAATTGGCCAGAAGAAAGCTCTATCTATGGCAGTAAAAGAGACTAAAAGCTCCAATAGATATTCAAAACTAAAAGACTGGTTATTGTTTTATTAGTAGTACCTATAGTTACAAAGAATATTTAGTAATTTACTATAGACTAGTTGGTTTATTACTGAGATAATCAATTATATATTAAATTTAAATGATGATCTGGTTAAAAAAATGCAAAAACCTACAAGCAAGAATACTAAAAATGAAATTTTAGAAGCTTATGATGAATTATTACAAGAGCTCAATAAGAAATCAAATAAATCAACGTTAGCTGCAACACAAGCTGATAATAATACTGTAAAACAGGCATCATCACAAAACACCAAGGATATAATTCATCAAATAGCGGAATTAAAACTACAGGTCACTCAATCACTTGAAGATTTGGGTAAAGAACTACTGGCAGCAAGAGAGAAGCTGACTTGCACACAAGAAGCAATAAAATTACAAGAATCTCATTTAAAAAATGTACATGATATTACCGTTAATACTAACTCACTAGAAGCTCTATTGCTATCCCAACAACGTAAGAAAGAAGAATTTGAGGAATGGGTTAGTTCTGCTAAGGAGAAATTCACTCTAGAAATGAATAACAAAAAATCTTTATGGAATAAAGAACAGCAAGAATATGAATTATCTCAAAAAGAGAAAAAAGAATCACAAAAAAAGGAATGGCAACGCCTAGAAGAAGAATATCAATATCAACAAAAGATCAGCAAGCAACAGGATGAAGATCAATATCAACAAAAGAAATTACTACAAGAAAGAGAGTTAGAAGAAAAAATGCAAGCTGTAGAAGCTAAATGTTTATTAAGAGAATCAGCTATTTTAGAAAAAGAACAAGAATTATTGGATCTACGAAAACACAAAACTGAATCTGATAAAAATCTCAAGGATAGCGTAGATAGCGCCAAGAAACAGTTAACTCAGGAATTGGGGCAAAGCTTTAAGCTTGAATCATCACTTAAGAACAAGGAAGCAGATTCTGAGATTGCTTTATTAAAGCAAAATATTAAATTTTTAGAAGCCAAAATATGCGATCAAGATAAAGTAGTGCTTGCATTAAATACGCGATTAACAGAATCGCAATTACAATCCCAGAATTTAGCAAAAAAAGTTATTGAAGGCAGTACTCGTATCAATAGTAACACCTCTACTAATTGTGAAAAACAACCAAGCACAGTTGAATAACCAGAGTCAATGAGTCAATTAACTTAAAAGTGAGTTTCTGTTGGGGCGGGGGGTGTAATGTCTTTGATACTGACGAAGTAGAAACAGATAGTGGAAATATATAAATACAGCAAGTATATAAAAACAGAGGTAGTAGTTGCAGTAAGCGGCTTTGTTTTAAGATTAGTTACTCCTGATCCACAATTTAAGAATTGTTAAAATTTTATTTATTAAATAATGTCACGAGATTATTATGAAAGGAAATTATTTAGGTAATAACAAAAACAAAAAAAGGAATGAGCTTGAATAGTAACTCAACTAAAGATGAATTCGATTGGAATTATTTGTAAGGGCTTGCAGCTAATCAAATGAAAGCAAGTAGTAAACATTAGGAATTTCAATTGAATGAAGATGATTATAATGTAATAATATATCTGAGAAAAGTATCTAAATTTAATCAGAGATTTTAAATATGTATGCAATATCGTTTAACATGGAAGTATCAAAGTTAAAAAAAGCTATGGAGAACCATACAACAAAGCTTACGACGAGATAAGAACTACTAGAGCAAGTTGTGTTTTGACTGGGCTCAGGGAAGCCTTTACATCATGAAAGATGAGAATAATAACCTTACAAGTGTGTATAAGGCAATAAATCATTTATCTGCCATAAAATGGTTTAAAGATTCAGTAAGAGATATAAGAGCATTTAAGGTGGAAGATTGGTCAGATTTTACTGAGATATTAAAAGAGAAGTAATAGGAATTGCTGTGAAAAAACAAGATCAAATGCAAGAGAAAGTCAACGAATTCAAAACAAAAATCCGAAAGGAAGTAAGGGATAAGAAGATTAATGAATCACGGGAAAATTATGAAAAAATAAAAACTGAAATAATTGGAAAAGACCCTGTTTTTGCCGACCCAACTTATGACACTACGTTTAAAATGCTATTCGGTAATCAGAAAAATGCTGATATTTTAATAAGTATTTTAAATAGCTTGCTTAATTTTATCGGAGACGAAAAAATTAAAGAAGTGGAAATTCAAGCTAACGAATTACCCACAGAAGGAGCAAAAGATATACAAGGGGCTGTAGACGTATTATGTATCACAGAGAATAAACAAAAAATAGCTATAGAAATGCAAAGGAAACATAAAGAC
>JAHDGB010000167.1 GCA_020627885.1 Flavobacteriaceae bacterium
TTCTAAATTCTTGCTTTATAAAATCGGTATCAATAAAGGCATTTAAATTCCATAAACTATCTTGTTTTATAAGCGCTTGATTAATGGTTAATTTTGAAGCTGCTCCATCATTATTATCATCTTCTAAATTAGAAAATAGGTTTAAATCGTTTTTACTTCCTGCCAATTCATAGGTTATTTTTGTTTTATTTGAAGGTTCATAAACTCCATTAATTACAGCAACTTGAAGCATAGTCGGTGCTACTAACTGTACAATTGGTTCGTAATTTCCCTGAGGTACCCCTGATATAGGTGCTACATATTCATAAATATTATTTATAGCGTTTGTACTAGTGAGAATATAATTTCCTTGATTAGGTCCTACTAAAGTAAAACGTACACTAAATAATTCGTCGTCAGGATTATTAGAAAACACAAAGGCCTCAACGCCACCAATAGTTTCTTTTTTATACAAAATACGATTATCGTTAAATGCTTCTGGAATAGCTGAAGGTGCCACCATTAGAGACTTATCGTCTCCAGCGCTATTTAAAATATTAACTTGGGTTTCTGATAAATTTTGTTGAAGCGGGTTGTTTTTAGAGTCGTTCTCGGAATATACCGAAACGCCTACTTGTAACTTTTCACTCTTATAATTTCCGCCACCATAAGCAACGATCCTTGAATAATTACGTTCGCTATACTGAAAATCTACAGTAATACGCATTTCCGAAGTTATAGGGTAAGTAGAATTAAATATAATTTCCCCGGCATTATAATCGATAATATAATCTTCACTTTCTCCACGATTTACTACTATTCCATTAACATAAACGGTTTCGCTTCCTGAAACGATAAGCACAAATAATTCGCCATTAGGCCCTTGCAATTTATAAGGTCCTTGGTTTGCCTCTTGAGCAGTAAACTGATAGGTTGTAAACTGGCCTCTCACTATTGATCCAGAGGCAAAAAGATTGGTTTGGTTCGTTTCATCTCCTAATTTTGTTTTAACAGATAACCCCTGTACTCGTTTTGTAAACGCCGAAAAATACGATTCAGAATTCGTTAAATCTATATCACCCGCTCTAATATTCCAACGATCACTAAAAAGCTCAATAAATACTTGATCAAACTCGTCTAAACGTTGTGAATAACCACTTTCTTGCAAAGGGATATTTGCATCTTGTATAGAAGCACGAAGCGAAACATTTTCGTTTAACTTTCCTGTAATTTGTAAATCTAACTCGCTATTAAGCACAGAATTTTGGTTGTTTCCGACTGTAACCCCTCTTGAAATACTTCCAGAAGTCGTTAATCCATCAAAAGGTGTAAATGTGTTTTCTATATTGGATTGTTTGAGCTTAAGTATTCTATTTTGCTCTTTATTATCCTCAATGATAACTTCCTCATCAAACTGCTGATATGTTTTTGTTAAAAAATCTGGGTATTTGGTATAATTTATAAGTATTGAGTCTGTTTCTATTAACGTATTAAAAACTAACTCAGATGTTGCAAAATTGACCTTATATAAAGATGAACTAACAATGGTACTATCTTTTAGCATTATTTTAAACGCATGTGGGTTAATGCTAACACTATCAATTTTTATTGTTTTAGAAATGGCTACTGTTTTATAAATAGCATTAGGGTTTTTAAGGCTTTGAGAAAACCCAAAAACTCCAATTAAAAAACATAAAACGACAATGATGTTTCTCATGTATTATAATAACAGCTAGCGAGTAAAGTTATTATTTAAAATTTACCTTATGCAGTAAAAAAGGTATAAATCTTTTGACGAAACACTATATGGGTAAAGCAATTGAAGAAATAGCATTACCCATTGCTGGAAAAAAAGAAAAATAAATAGAAGATCTCCTTATCAATTACTATGGTAAGGAAAAATTGAAATTAGACCAAAAAATAATTCTATCGAAATAGAAAATCTATTAACTAAGAAAAATGAACTAGAAAATTTAATTAAAATCTCTTTTTTATCATTGGAAATGAAAGAGCTCTACTCTGATTTATTGTCTGAACGCTATAAAAGATTGATATAATAAAAACAATAATTTATATTTTTATAAAATTATTTAAAAACACATTTACCCTCCAATTGCTCCAAGCTCTACGCCTTCCGAATAAGCCACTTGAATTTCATTTTCGCTAAATGCTTTTTTTATGCGTTGGTGCGTTTCAAAAGTAACTTCCCAAAAATCATCTGGCACAACATAAGGTCTTACTATAATTTCAATATTATGAGAATCGAAATTATTTAGCCCTATTTCTGTAAGAGGTTCTTTAAGTATTTTATCTATTGGAGCTATCGCTTTTTCTATGATTTGTTTTACTTTAGGAAAATCTTCAGCATAAGGCATCGTTACTGATATTTCCAATCTTACAACTCCTTTTTTAGAGTAATTAGTTACCACATCGTCTGTAATCTTGGAATTAGGAATAATTAATGTTTTATTTCCGGGCGTTAATACTACAGTGCTAAAAATACCGATTTCTTCTACTTTTCCGAACTTATCATCAAGCTGTATCCAATCTGCAACTTGATAAGGTTTAAGAAACATAATTAAAATTCCTGAAGCAAAATTGCCCAAACTTCCTTGTAAAGACATTCCTATTGCAAAACTTACAGCTGCTAAAATAGCTACCAATCCGGATAAATCGGCTCCTAATATAGAAACCACAATAAAAAGGATGGCAACTTTAAAAACAACTGCTAAAATTGATAATAAAAAAGGACGCATAGTATCAGAAATACCCATTCGTTTAAGAACGCCTTCTACAAACTTTACAATTTTTTTTATAACCTTAAAGCCTATCCATAAAATTAAAGCTGCACCTATAAGTCTTGGTGCAAAAAACACAATTTTATCTATTGCTATATTCCAATATTCTTGCAGTTGCTTATTCATACTTAAGAAACATTTTATTTTTATTAAAGATAATCAACTTTTAAATTTTGTTAATATTTTTTGATTAAAATCATTTAAGCATCTATTGTAAATGTGATACATTATTTAATTTAGCAAAGAACTGATAGAACGCTTAAAATGGTTATAATCTCATACAATGTTAATGGTATTCGTGCAGCAATAAACAAGGGGTTTATTGATTGGTTAAAGAGTGCTAACCCAGACGTCATTTGCTTACAAGAAATAAAAGCAATGAAAGAACAATTAGACCTTAACCTCTTTAAGGATGCTGGTTATATCTACAATTACTTTTTTAGCGCTCAAAAAAAAGGATACAGTGGAGTCGCTTTATTGTGTAAAACAAAACCTAATCATGTAGAATATGGTACTGGTATTGAAACTATGGATTTTGAAGGGCGTAATATTAGAGCCGATTTTGATGATATTTCTGTAATGAGCATGTATTTGCCCTCTGGAACAAATATAGAACGTTTGGAGTTTAAGTTTAATTACATGGACGAAATACAAAACTATATAAATACACTAAGAAAAACGATCCCTAATTTAATTGTCTGTGGCGATTATAACATATGTCATGAAGCTATAGATATTCATAATCCAAAAATGAAAAACGTTTCAGGGTTTCTTCCTGAAGAGCGTGAATGGATTGGAAATTTTATAAATAGTGGATTAATTGATTCTTTTAGATATTTAAATCCAGAATCTCAGCAATATAGTTGGTGGAGTTATAGAGCAAATGCCAGAGCAAATAATAAAGGGTGGCGATTGGATTATGCCATGGTTACAAAACCTTTACAAGAAAAAATAAAACGTGCCGTTATACTTAGTGAAGCAAAACACAGTGACCATTGTCCTATTTTAGTTGAAATTGAAAATTAAATAAATGAAAAACATAATAAATATAATAATCGTCATCTTTTTAACGTCTTGTGTATCGCCTAAAGTATATAAAGACCTTGATGACAGGTACAATAGTTTAAAAGAAGAAAACAAAACTTTACAAACTGAGAATAATGCATTATTAAAAGCAAAAAACGAAGCTCAAAATGAATTAGACCGTATAAAAAAGGAATATGAGACTGCTAACACAAATTCTAATAAATTGAGAGGTGATTTAGCGGCCACTCAAAATAAATACAATAATTTAAAAGCTTCATATGAAGCCTTAGATGCCAATAGCTCTTCTTCTATAGCGGCAAATACTAAAAAGAATAGAGAGCTTTTAGCAAAATTAGAAACTAAAGAACAAGCTTTAGCAGATGAAAACGCTCGTTTAGAACAATTAAAGAAAGAATTAGAATCTCGCTCCGAGCGCGTTACAGAACTTGAAAGTGTTATTGCTGCAAAAGATCAAGCCATGACAAACCTTAAAGATGCTGTATCTAGAGCTTTAACCGATTTTGAAGGCAAAGGTTTAACTATAGAACAGCGAGATGGTAAAGTTTACGTCTCCATGGAAAATAAACTACTCTTTGAATCGGGCAGTTGGGCCGTTGGAAGCCAAGGTCGTAAAGCTGTAAAAAAACTAGGAAATGTTCTAGGAAATAACCCAGAAATAGCTGTTTTAATTGAAGGGCATACAGATAATGTTCCTTATTCTGGTAACGGACTAATAAAAAACAACTGGGATTTATCGACCAAACGCGCAACTGCAATTGTGGAAATATTACAAAACAACCGAAATATAAAAGCAAACAACTTAACCGCGGCTGGTCGTGGAGAACACGCTCCCATAACGGATAACAATTCTTCAGAAGGCAAGGCAAAAAACAGACGTATTGAAGTTATTTTGACTCCTAAATTAGATGCCATTTCTAAAATTTTAAATGAAATGTAGTTTATAGTTTAGTTAGAGGTATTAAACATGAAAGAGAGTAAACTCTGTTAAAGATTCTATATGTATTTTTTAACAGTTTTAAAAATATAAAACCTAAAAATTAACTAATTTAACTTTATCAAAATCTAAAAATAGGGTAACTCAGTATATTTAATTCTTAGTCACAATAAACATGCTTCGTCTGTTTTCTTGATGCTGATCTTTACTACATTTTACACCATTAGAACAATGGTTAATAAGCTGCGATTCGCCATACCCATTTCCTGTTATACGAACTCTATCGATTCCTCCATTTTTAATTATCCAATTCTTAGTTGCCCTATTTCTACGATTAGATAATTCAAAATTATATGAATCTCTCCCTCTAGAGTCAGTATGCGACTGTACATCGATATGTACTGTTGGATGTGCTTTTAAATAAGCAATAACTTTTGCTAATTCTAATTGAGCATCTGGACGTATTATTGCTTTACTATAATCAAAATAAATAGGATTTAAGTTTAATAACTTAAACAAATCGGCACCTATAGTAACGGCAGCTTCCTCTGGAACAACCTCGGTTTTTACTTCCGAAGTTAACTCTAAGATCAAATCAATGTTTAATT
>JAHDGB010000168.1 GCA_020627885.1 Flavobacteriaceae bacterium
TAATTTTACTTCTTGGATAGAAACGGTATCTAACCCAGCACCTAAAGTTTTCATTAATTTTAATATAGAGATATTAGAAAGAGCTTTTACGGCATAATTAATTTTTACCTGTTTGACCTTATTAAATGCAGTTGTTAAACGTTTATACTGGTTTGTAATTGTTTCAGAATTGTAAACATAAACAGGACTACCAAAGTCCTTTGCAATTTGTAATAAGGTTTTGTTATTCATTTTTTTTAAAAATTTTGGTAAAGATATTTCAAAAAAGAAGATAAAGCTTATCAAAATCAGATTATTATATATTAAGATATATGCTTTTAACTATAGTAATAAATATTCTATAAATTATTTGTTTTAATATTTAAGTTGTTGAATTTAAGACTAGTATGCTTTTGTTTTTTTTAATCATTTTTATTTTATAGATTTTCTACTTGTTTAAGAAATTTATTTGCACTCATTTCATAATTAAATATTAGGGTAAGTAGTTGCGATTATTTACTTTTGTAACTCTAAAATTTTACTTTCAAAAAGATGAATTTACACGAATATCAAGGAAAACAATTATTAAGCAGTTTCGGCGTACGCATTCAACGTGGTATCGTAGCTCAAAATGCTAAAGAAGCAGTTGCAGCAGCAAAAAAATTAACGGAAGATACTGGAACAGATTGGCATGTTATAAAAGCTCAAGTTCATGCAGGAGGACGTGGAAAAGGAGGAGGAGTAAAGCTTGCTAAGAATTTAGAAGAAGTAGAAACAATAGCAGGACAGATAATAGGAATGGATTTAGTTACACCTCAAACTTCAGCAGAAGGTAAACGCGTTCACCAAGTTTTAGTTGCTGAAGACGTATATTATCCTGGAGAGAGTGAAACAAGTGAGTTTTATGTTTCGGTATTATTAAACAGAGGGACTGGTCGTAATATGATCATGTATTCTACTGAAGGAGGTATGGATATTGAAACTGTAGCTGAAGAAACACCACATTTAATTTTTACAGAAGAGGTTGATCCTGCTACAGGATTACTCCCTTTTCAAGCGCGTCGAGTGGCTTTTAATTTAGGATTGTCTGGTTTGGCATTTAAGGAAATGACAAAATTTGTAACAGCATTATATACTGCCTATGTAAAGTCTGATTCTTCTTTATTTGAAATTAACCCAGTATTAAAAACAAGTGATAATAAGATAATGGCTGTAGATGCTAAAGTATCTATTGATGATAACGCATTATATAGGCGTAAAGATTTAGCCGAATTAAGAGATTTGCGTGAAGAAAGTGCTATTGAAGTTGAAGCTGGTGAATTAGGGTTAAACTATGTCGATTTAGATGGCAATGTTGGGTGTATGGTTAACGGAGCAGGTTTAGCTATGGCTACCATGGATTTGATTAAACAAGCAGGTGGTGAGCCGGCAAATTTCCTTGATGTTGGAGGTACGGCTGATGCTGCTCGTGTTGAAGCCGCTTTTAGAATTATATTAAAAGATCCTGCTGTAAAAGCTATTCTGATTAATATATTTGGAGGTATTGTTAGATGCGATAGAGTTGCTCAAGGAATTGTAGATGCCTATAAGAATATGGGAGATGCTATTAAGGTTCCTATTATTGTCCGTTTACAAGGAACCAATGCGGATATAGCAAAAGAGTTGATCGATAGTTCTGGTTTAGATGTACAAAGTGCAGTGCAGTTTCAAGAAGCTGCGGATAAGGTACAGGCAGTTTTGAGTTAAAAAAATATCAGTAATTATCTAGTTTCTTAAAAATTAATATTTATAAAGAGTAGTGAAATTCACTACTCTTTTTTTTGTCTTATTTTAAAATATAGAATGTTAAACAGCTGTTAAACTTATACCTAACTGTAACAATTAATAAAATTATTGGTCTTATAAGTACATCAATTAAAAATCAAACCATTATGAAAAAAATGAAAACCTTATTAATCGTATTAGCAATCTCTTTAACAGGCGTAATGTATGCTGGTAATGATCCCATCAAAGAAAAACCATTTACAAAAGTAGAGTCATCTATGTTAGCTAAAGAAATTTCATCACTATTGGAAGAGCCTAGTTTTGAAATTGAAAAAGAAATACAAACAAAAATTACTTTCATTTCAAACAAAGAAAATGAAATTATAGTATTGAAAGTAGATACAGGTAATGAGTTATTTGACGATTTTATTAAATCTAGATTAAACTACAGTGAGTTATCTACAAAACTAAAGAATAATAGAATTTATGAACTACCAATTAAAGTAGTAATTGCAGAGTAATTTTACTGGTAGACAGATTTAAAAAGAGTAATAATTAAATGATTATTACTCTTTTTTGCGTTAGTTTTTCTTATATAATATATCAAAATTAATACTGATTTTTATTGGCATATAATCATCCATTTAAAAAGCTTTTAGTATTAGATTCTCCTAATTCTACATCATAAAACCCCCAATTTGTTTTTTTAGTTATTCAAAAACCAAAAACGAGAACACTTTTTTGGTTTATGAATAATTATTTGTCTTTATTTATAAGTTCTTTTTACTAAAAAAGAGGTGTTAAAATTGAACTATTCAATTCTTTGAGTTGGGGTTGTTATAATAATTTGAGTATAGATGATAAAGAAAAAGAGATTGTTTTAAAGTTTAAGTTTACTAAAGAGAGTAATTCTATCTTCTTCTTTATTTGTAGGCACGCTTTAATCATAAATATACTAGTAATTTTTCTGTTTTTAAGATTCATATTCTTGCCAAAATTGCTAGATTAATTTTTAATTTGTAAATATAGAATTATTTATAAAACATAATTTATTTTGTCAATATCGCAATTATTACGTTAAACATTTTGTATTTTGTTATTATTTATTGATGATATTTGTATATTTATGCCTGATACTTTATCCTGCTTTAATTAAGCTTAACAAATTTTAATTATGTATAGAAGCCCTAAGCCTCCTTACCTAAAATTATTTTTACAGATAATACCATTTTTGGTATTTTCATTTACTTTAGGTCAAAGCCACAAAAATTTAGCTTTACATTCCAGTGTAACTCATGTACAACCTATGAATGGGATTGTTTTTTGGTCAGACAATCTTTCTGCTCTTAATGAATTAGGTAATAAATGTCAATTAGAGTTTTCGTATATGGTTTACTCTGATATTGTATCAGAAAAAGGGGTATATAATTGGTCAATTGTAGATGCTTTATTAGAAGAAACAGCAAGTCATGAACGACAGGCCATTATTAGGTTTAGATATACTTATCCAGGCATAGAGACTCCTAGTGTACCATCTTACATAAGGAACAGAAGTGATTATACGGATCAAATAATAAGAATAGAAGAGAAGTCTACTTATATACCAGATTGGTCGAATGAAGAATTAAAAAATTTTACATTAGAATTTTTCTCAGAATTTGCAGCGAGATATGATAAAGATCCTCGTTTGGCTTATTTACAAGTTGGTTTTGGATCGTATTCAGAATACCATTTGTATGATGGACCGAATATTACAGATCAAACTTTTCCTTCTAAATCCTATCAAAAGACCTTTTTGCAACATTTAGATGGTATTTTTAGTAACACCTCTTGGTCTATTTCTATCGATGCTTCTGAGAAGGAAAATACTCCTATTTTTGATAATCCAGAACTTAAAAATTTAAATTATGGATTGTTTGATGATTCTTTTTTGCATAAAGAACATTCTGAATCAAATAATGAATATAATAGATCATCATGGCTATTTTTTGATGAAAATAGATCACATACTAGAGTTGCTGGTGGCGAGTTTAATTACCATTCTGATTATGATCAAAAACATGCATTAGATTTGCCAACTGGACCTTGGGGGGTGAGTTTTGAAGAATTATCAGAAAAATACCATATTTCATATATGGTTGGAAATGATCAGCTTAGGTATAAGTCAAAAGAGCGAATTGAAGAAGCAGGAATGAACATTGGTTATCATTTTCAGGTTAACAAATTTCGTGTAACTGAATTAGTTACCGAAGTAGAAATTACAAATATTGGTATTGCACCTATTTATTATGATGCATATCCAATGGTTAAAGGAGTTAGATCTCTAGAAAGTTTAAAGGGGTTGTTAAAAGGAGAGAGTAAAGTATTCACTATAAATGCGATTGCTGATAATGAGGAATTAATGATTGACTCTGATCGACTGGTAGCAGGACAAGAAATTCAGTTTGACGCTAATTTAGAAGAAAGTGAATTATTTGTAGAGGAGGCAGAAAATAAAGTTTTTATTTATCCAAATCCATTCACAAACAAACTTATTATAAAAAAAACAAAAAATAATCAGGTAGAAATATTACTTTTTGATCTTTTAGGAAAAAAAAACAAAAGTGTTATCGTAAATACAATTGATCATGAAATAAATACAAGTGAATTACAAAATGGGATCTATTTTATTAAAATACTAGAGAATGGCATAATTATAAATACAGATTTTTTTGTTAAAAAATAATTAATGAACTCGTTTAAACTTTTTTTGAGTTGTAGTAAAAAAATAGTCCTTTTGTATTTGATTAAAAACTTTCTGAGTTGCTTAGTATTGCTACAGAACGGAAAAGATAAAACCCCAACACAAAAGGGCAATTTTTTAACCAATTGTAAAAGTTTAAACGAGTTCAATAACAAGTATTTTTTAGTACGCCATAATTAATAAGGGTTATTTTATGACAGAAAAGGATTGAACTTATTTAGTTTTTTTTCTTTTAGAGTGTTCAGTATTAGTATTACTCTTTTTTTTAGATTCTTTAGCAGGCATGGGCCCACGTAAATGTATGATTAACCCATTTAAAAAGTTTCTTAATATTTGATCTCCACATTCTACATAATTTGGATGATCCTCCCTTCTAAAGAAAGCACCTAATTCGCTTTTAGTTACTCTGAAATCGACAAGTTCTAATATTTTTATAATGTCATCATCTCTTAGCTTATGTGCTACTCTTAGCTTTTTGAATATATCGTTATTTGTCATTTTATATATCTGATTATCAATTAGTTATTTATTTTTTTGTTGTCATTTCATGCTTAAGTGCGTTAAAATACGATATAAATCTAGTCAATTTTCGATGAGCTACACGATATAAACGACGACAAATAGGCATTTCTGTTTAAATTTACGGTGTTTAATAGCATAACATAAAGTAATGTCTAACAGAGTAGAGAAATTAAGTTTGCTATCAGAAATGATAGCGTATACTAAAAGTGATAAAATAGCTGGGAGCTTAGAATATAA
>JAHDGB010000169.1 GCA_020627885.1 Flavobacteriaceae bacterium
TAATTTTTAATGGTCTTTTAAAAATCCCAATGCAGTTCTTTATTTTATTAGTAGGTGTTATGGTTTTTGTTTTTTATCAATTTAATGCATCCCCTGTCAATTTTAATCCAGCGGCAACCGAACTTGTCTTAAGTTCAAAATATGGTAATGATTATAAACAGCTTCAACAACAACAACAGCAGCTATTTAATGATAAAAAAGCAAGCATTACTAATTATGTTAATTATGGGAGTAATATTGAAGAAAAAAACATCACTAAATACAATGTTTTAAATAAAGAGCTAAGAAATAAAGGAAAAGTTCTTATTGAAAAAGCTTCAAAAACAAAAAACATAAAAGTAGAAAGCAATGATAAAGATTATGTTTTTCTTCATTTTATACTTAATAACTTACCTCGCGGTTTAATAGGCTTGCTATTAGCTGTAATACTTAGTGCTGCCATGTCTAGCACTTCTAGCGAATTAAATGCTTTAGCAAGCACAACAACTATGGATCTTTACAAACGTAATACTAGCGAAAAAACAGAAGAAGAAATGGTTAAAATCTCTAAATGGTTTACTTTTGGTTGGGGGCTTATAGCTATTGGTGTAGCTTGTGTAGCAAATCTTGCAGAAAACTTAATTCAATTAGTAAATATTATTGGTTCTATTTTTTATGGTAATGTATTAGGTATTTTTCTTCTTGCGTTTTTCTTCAAATTTGTAAAAGCAAATGCTGTTTTTATTAGTGCATTAATTACCCAAGCAATTGTTATTTCTCTATTCTTACTTGATTATTTCGAATTGATTAATTTGCCTTTCTTATGGTTAAACTTTATTGGTTGTGCTATTGTTATAGGTATTGCTTCATTAATACAAACCTTTAATTCACAAAAAGACACTAATTATCAGCATCATAAAAATTAGCTCCGATAACAAAATTGCTATACCCATAAATAAAAGCCCATTCCATAAAAATTTAACACTTTTTTAGTTGAAACATCAATAATAACGGTTGAGATACTAAAGATAATGGCTTTAAATTTAATAACTTTACAGCATTGTTAGAACACCTCTTTCAATTCAAAAAAATTAATCCTTAAAAGTAAAATTAATGAAACAAAAATTCTATTCCATTCAATATGCCCTAATATTCTTCAGTTTTATAGGTTTTCAATGCCTTACAGCGCAAACTGTTGGAGATATTATTGACGCGGTTGACACTAATTCTTTAGATTTATATTTAAATGAGTTTTCGGGAGAAGTCAGTACTGTAGTTAATAACAATTCTGTAACTTTAATAAATAGGGTTAGTAGCCAAGGTAATGATTTGGCTGCTGAATATTTAATTGAAAAATTTAAAAGTTTTGGTAATTTAGAAATAAATGATAACCAATATAGTAATGGCGGAAGAAATATTATTGCTACTCAAATAGGAAAAACAAACCCAGATAATATATACATTGTTTGTGGGCATTACGATTCGGTTGCAGATTATTGTGCAGATGATAATGCAACTGGTACTGCTGCAGTATTAGAAACAGCAAGAATTTTATCTCAATATTGTACAGATAACACTATCGTTTATGCATTATGGGATGAAGAAGAAATAGGCTTAGTTGGTTCTGCAGATTATGCAGAGAAAGCTAAAAATAATGGAGATAATATACTAGGCGTAATAAATATGGACATGATTGGTTATGATAAAAATCAAAATGACGATGTTCATATCCATGCAAGAGATGTGGCAAATTCTGTAGATTTACAAAATACGGCTATTGCTGTATTAAACGATCATTCGTCTAAAATAGGATTAACATCTAACCCTGTAAACCCAGGTATTGGTAGTAGTGATCACCAAAGTTTTTGGGATAATGGCTTTTCTGCTATTATATTATCTGAAGCTGAAACACGTAATGACTTAACACCTAATTACCACACATCTGATGACAGAGTAAGTACTTTAGATTTACCCTATTTTCATAAAATATCTAAGCTTGCCACGGGGACTACAGCTTCTTTAGCTGGTTTAATAAGTTCAGATAGCTGTTCATTAAGTGTTGAAGAAAGTAATATATTAGAAGGAGTAAACATATTCCCTAATCCTTTTGTTAATACTATTAATGTGGCTTTAAGTAAAGTAAATAATTCGTCTTTAAAAATCACTAATATTATAGGACAAGTTATAAATACTCAAAAATTAACAAATAAAATAACTCAAATTAATTTACACAACTTACCAAGAGGTATGTATTTTATAACTATTACTTCTAATAATAAATCGTTAACTAAGAAAATAGTTAAAAAGTAAAAATTAATTTTACTAATAGTAAAACTATTTTAATAAATTTAAAAATTCCCTGAGGTAATCATCTCAGGGAATTTTTATTTATTGAACTTGACTTAAACTTTTTTTAATTGATTAAAAAAAGGATCCTTTTGTCTCTGTATTTTTTCTTTTTTTTATTCCGTAACGATGCTTTATGAAACTCAAAAAAAGCCTTTATTTAAACACATAATGGCTAATTTTAGCTACAGTACAAAAAGTTTAAACGAGTTCAATACAAAACACTTAAATTTGTAAATATTATAAAAGAATTAAGCTTCCATTAAGAGAAAAAAAATGATTCACATTCACGAAAAAACAATACAAGACCTTGAATTCCCTACCGTTTTGCATCAAGTTAGTGAATATTGTACAACTAATCTGGGAAAGCTTAAAGTGCTAGAAATAAAACCATACGATGAAAAGGATACGCTATTAAATGCATTACAATTAACAAATGAGTATGTGTCATCGTTCGATAATGAAAATCGAATTCCTAATCATAGTTTCGACCCCATTACTAAAGAGTTACAACTACTTAACATTGAAAACACCTATCTCGAAACTCATAGTCTAAAAAAGCTGGTGTCTATCTCATTAACCATAAATGAAATTCTAAAGTTTTTAAAAAAATTTGAAGAATACTATTCTGGCCTAAATAATTATGCATCTTCCATAGAAATCACTACAGTAATTATTGAAAAAATTGATAGTGTAATTAATCGTTTTAATGATGTTAAAGATGATGCGTCACCACTACTCTACTCTATTCGAAAACAAATTAATGAGTTAAAAGGAAAAATAAACGCAAGTTTTAGCTCTGCCTTAACAAGCTATCATAATTTAGATTATTTAGATGATATTAGAGAGTCTGTTGTAGAAAACAAAAGAGTACTTGCAGTAAAGGCAATGTATCGTCGTAAGGTAAAAGGGGCAATAATGGGAGGAAGTAAAACCGGCAGCATTGTTTATATAGAACCCGAAACAACTTTAAGATATTCTAGAGAACTAAATAATCTGGAATATGAAGAAAGTGAAGAAATAGTTCGTATTTTAAAACAAGTTACCAACTATATTAGAGCATATCTACCGTTGTTAAAAAACTATCAGCTTTTTTTAACAACTATAGATGTAATTGCTGCCAAAGCAAAATATGCAAAATCTATGCATGCTATTCTTCCTGAAATAACAGAGAGTCGCTCTATGTTATTAAAAGAAGCTTATCACCCTTTACTTTTACTTAATAATCTAGAAAAAAAAGAAAAAACATATCCACAAACCATAACTTTAAATGAAGACAATAGAATTATTGTTATTTCTGGCCCAAATGCGGGAGGAAAAAGCATTACTTTAAAAACAGTTGGCTTGTTACAAGTTATGGTACAAAGCGGCTTACTAATCCCTGTCCATGAACGTTCACGAGTTTGTTTATTTGATCGCATATTAAGTGATATTGGAGATAATCAATCTATAGAAAACCATTTAAGTACCTATAGTTATCGTCTTAAGCAAATGAATTATTTCTTAAAAAAGTGTAATAAAAATACGCTTTTTCTTATTGATGAGTTTGGTACTGGTAGCGACCCAGAACTCGGTGGTGCATTGGCTGAAACATTTTTAGAGGTATTTTACGAACGTAAGGCATTTGGCATTATTACAACACATTACGCAAATTTAAAACTATTAGCTACCGAGAAAGACCATATGCTTAATGCTAGTATGTTATTTAATGAACATTCGTTAGAACCCATCTATAAATTAGTTATAGGTCAAGCAGGAAGTTCTTTTACTTTTGAAGTTGCTCAAAAAAACGGTATTCCATACAGTTTAATAAACAAGGCAAAAAAGAAAATAGAACGCTCTAAAGTACGTTTCGATGCTACCATAGCAAAGTTGCAAAAAGAACGTTCTAAACTAGAAAAAACATCTGAATCATTAAAAATTAATGAAAAGAAAAAACAATCTGAAGCAGAAAAATTAGAAGGCATAAATACTAAAATACAGCGCAAATTAGAAAGCTACCAAGAGTTATACGATAGTAACCAACGCTTAATTTATTTAGGGCAAAAGGTAAATGATATAGCTGAAAAGTATTTTGAAAATAATAAGAAACGAGAGCTAATGGCTGAGTTTTTTAGATTGGTACAGATTGAAAACTCTAAACGAAAAAAAATATCGGCAAAACAAAAACGTCATGAAAAAACAAGGCAAGAACACATAAAAAAAGAGGCCGATAAAAAAGTTGAAGTCATTAGAAAAAAGAAGAAAGAAGCTAAGAAAAAAGACGTTTTACCTAAAAAACCTAAACCAAAACTAAAAGTTGGAGACCGCGTAAGAATGCAAGATGGGAGAGCTATAGGCAGTATAGACACTCTTGAAAAAGGGAAGGCTATTGTTAATTATGGTATGTTTACAACTAATGTTAATGTCGACCTTTTAGAACTTGTAGAAGCTAAAAAATAACATGAATCAATTACCAATAAATAAACAATTAATACTCTTTGATGGAGTTTGTAATCTTTGTAATACTTCTGTTAAGTATATTATTAAGCATGATAAACATCATAAATTTATGTTTACGGCATTACAAAGTAAAACTGGTGCTGAAATTATTAAAGCTTTTAATGTTAATACAACTAGCACAGATTCCATATTATTATATTCTAAAAAAAATGGACTAAAAACAAAATCGACAGCGGCTCTGTTTATAGCAAAAAACCTAACATTCCCTATTAACATCTTAGCTATATTCCTCATTATTCCTCCATTTATAAGAAACCTTGTTTATGATTATATAGCAAAAAATCGTTATAAATGGTATGGTAAAAAAGAAACTTGTATGATTCCTACTAAAGCTTTAAAGTCTCGATTTTGGGATTAGCACAGCATTAATGTTTCGTTTTACATATTATTATTAATAATTGATTAAAAA
>JAHDGB010000170.1 GCA_020627885.1 Flavobacteriaceae bacterium
ATTAAACCCGCCTAGAATAAAAAAGCTTCACTAAAAGTGAAGCTTTTTTGAGCGGGAGACCAGGTTCGAACTGGCGACATTCAGCTTGGAAGGCTGACGCTCTACCAACTGAGCTACTCCCGCATTCCTTGCGCAAATATATGCAAACTATTTATTCAAAAACAAGAAAAAACTATAACTTTTTAAAAAAATGGTATCCATATATTTCAAACCCTTCGTTATAATAAAACTTATGTGATGGGTAATTATTTACATAAGTATTTAATTCACAGCTCTCACAACCTTTAGACCTGCCATAATCATACACCCATTTTAAAAATTGTTTTCCCAATCCCTTTCCTCTATAATTTTCGTCTATGTATACATGATCTAATTCCATTGATTTTCCTGAGTAATGTCGTGTACAAAACCACATTCCTGTAATACCTATAAGAATTTCATTATCATAAACACCAGCACATTCATAATTTTGCAACACCATTTCAGAAAATCGTTCCTTTAATAACTCATCAGAATGCTTATTATTAGTAAGTTTTTGCATTAAAGGAATGACTATATGTATATTCGTTTTATCTAAAATTTTAAAGGAAAAAGACATGTCTATATATTTTAAACAAAAATAATTAATTTTGATAAGCAAAATATAACCATGCAAATAATAGCGGAATCAGAAAGATTATACTTAAGACTCTTTTTATTAAGTGATGCTATTCATTTCTATAATATGAATTTAGATAAGGACGTTATCAAATTTACAGGAGATATCCCTTTTAAATCTGAAACTGAAGCCGCTCAATTCCTTTCTAAATACGATCAATACAAACGATATAAAATGGGACGTTGGGCCGTATGTCTTAAAAAAAATAATGAATTCATCGGCTGGTGCGGTTTAAAATATCATCCTAAAGAAAGCTTTGTTGAAATCGGATACCGTTTTTACAAAAAATATTGGAATAATGGCTATGCTACTGAAAGTTCTAAAGCTGCAATTAATTATGGTTTTAATACACTAAAATTAAATACAATCTATGCTCATGCTCATGTAAATAATATGGCTTCACACAACGTTCTTGATAAATGTAATTTTAAATTTATAGGAGAAAAAAATTACGGAGGCATGCCCATAAAAAGATATAAAATTGAAAATAGCGTAATTAAAATCATAACTGCACAAGAAACCTATATTGTAAGACAACCAATTTTAAGGGCAGACAGGTCAATTGAAGATTGTAAATTTGAAGGGGACAACTTAGAAACGACTTTACATTTAGGTTTATTTTTGAATAAAACACTAGTTGGAGTTGCTAGCTTTTTAAACAATAATTCTCAATACTTTAAAGACTTCTCACAATTTCAGCTACGAGGTATGGCAATCCTTATAGAACATCAAAAAAAAGGGTTTGGCAACCTACTATTAAAAGAAGGTGAGTTATTATTATCTAATAAAAAAGCTACTCGAATATGGTTCAATGCTCGAGAAACTGCAACTCTATTTTATAAAAAAAACGGATATAGTATTGTTGGAAAACCTTTTGACATCCCATATATTGGAACACATTTTGTAATGACAAAAAAAATAAATTAACTATGAAGTCTATTCTTATAAAACAGTGTTTTCTCTTTTTATTTTTCATTTTTTCTAATTTAACTCCATGTCAAACCTCTATTTCAGACGAAGAATTAATAGGAAAAGGGCAACCTCATTTTTTTGGTAAAGATCATAAGCTTAGAAAAGAAGCACATAACGCATTTTTAAAAATGAAAGCTGAAGCTTTAAAGGAAGGTATAAAAATAGGTTTCGTTTCTAGCTACAGAAGTTTTAGCCACCAAAAAAGAATATGGGAAAGAAAATTTAATCGTAATAAATCTTCTGGGTTAACAGATGAAGAAAACATAAAAAAGATAATAGAATACTCTACTATACCCGGAACATCAAGACACCATTGGGGAACGGATATTGATATTATAGATTTAAATGTTAAGCAACCAAAACGGTTATTACAAGCAAATAATTATCATGGCAATGGTTCTTTTTGTAAACTTAAAAATTGGATGGATAAAAACGCAAAACGTTTTGGTTTCTATTTAGTTTACACCAATAATGCCAATAGAAAAGGGTTTAAATACGAGCCTTGGCATTATAGTTATAAACCTTTATCTGGTCTTTACCTTAAAAAGTACAATTCTATAACCATTTCCAAATTACTTCAAAACGAACAATTAAGTGGAAATAAATCGTTTACAAAGACATTTATTGAAGCCTACATAAATGAGCATATTTTAGATATTAACCCAGAACTTTTGTAAATTTATTCTATAAACACAAAAACATTATGAGAAGAGGCGGTTTAAAAGTAAGATTATTAATTGGTGCAGCTATTGCATTGTTTTTTATTGTAAAACGTTGTAGTCAAAGAGAAGTGAACCCATTTACTGGGAGAACTCAAACCATAGCAATGTCTCCAGAACAAGAAATAGCTATTGGCTTACAAAGCGCACCTCAAATGGCACAACAACATGGTGGACTATATCCAGATGAAAGCTACCAAGCTTTAGTAGATAATGTTGGAAATAAATTAATTAATAATAGTATAGCTAAAGAAACCCCTTATAAATACGAATTTCATTTATTGGCAGACCCCAATACTATAAATGCGTTCGCGTTACCTGGAGGCCAAATATTTATAACATACGCCTTGTTTTCAAAACTAGAAAATGAAGATCAACTCGCAGGTGTTTTAGGTCATGAAATTGGTCATGTACTAGGGAAACATAGTGCTGAACGTATTGCAGAGAGCGAGTTTTGGAAAGGGCTTTCTACTGCTGGTTCTGTAGGTGCAGACATGGGAGGATTAGTTGGAGGGATTGGCCAAACAACTCTTTTAAAAAATGGTAGAGGGGACGAGTTAGAAAGTGACGACTTAGGAGTAAAATTTATGATAAAAGCAGGATATAAGCCTGAAGAAATGATTGGTGTTATGCAAATTTTGAAAGCAGCTGCAGGGCCTAATAGAGTTCCCGAATTTCAAAGCTCTCACCCAGACCCTGAAAATCGTATAGAAAAAATTAAAGAATCTATCAGAAAGTATAGAAACAACTAATTGAATTCATTTAAACTTTTTTAATTTATTGTATAAAAGTCCTGTATTTACAGGGCTTTTGTTTATATATTTGCTGCAAAACTGGCAAAAATGAATAAAAAAGTTATCCTAATGATTCTTGATGGTTGGGGAATGTCTCCAGACCCAAAAGTTTCAGCCATAGACCATGCTAATACTAAATTTATAGATAGTTTATATACCAAATATGCTTATGCCACTTTAAGAACAGATGGAGAGCATGTAGGGTTACCTGAAGGGCAAATGGGAAATAGCGAAGTAGGCCATATAAACCTGGGAGCCGGACGTATAGTTTATCAAAATTTAGCAAAAATCAACTTAGCTATTAAAAACGATACGCTAGCAAAAGAAAACGTTTTAGTTAGTGCTTTTAACTATGCCAAAACAAATAACAAACCATTACATTTTTTAGGACTACTAAGCGATGGTGGTGTACATTCGCATATTAATCATTTAAAAGGGTTAATTGATGCAGCCGAAGACAATGGTGTTAAAAATACATTTATCCATGCTTTCACAGACGGTAGAGATGTTGATCCAAAATCTGGAAAAGGTTATATAGAAAGCATACAAAATCATATCAAAGATAAAAACACAAAATTAGCAACCATCACTGGTCGCTATTATGCAATGGATCGCGACAATCGCTGGGAACGTATCAAAACTGCATATGATGCTATGGTTAAAGGTGTTGGCACTTATTCAATTAATCCATTAGAATCACTTGATAAAAATTACGAAAAAGGAGTTACTGACGAGTTTATCAAACCCTTAATTATGATTGAAGATGATAAACCTGTAACCAAAATAAAAGATGGTGATGTCGTTATCTTTTTTAACTTTAGAACAGATCGGGGAAGAGAATTAACCAATGCTTTATCTCAAAATGACTTTGAAGAACAAAATATGAGTAAATTAAACTTACATTATGTTACCATGACAAATTATGATAATGCGTTTAAAAATATTAATATCGTTTTTAATGAAGAAAACATTACTCAAACACTTGGTGAGGTACTAGAAACAAATAATAAAACTCAAATTAGAATAGCCGAAACCGAAAAGTATCCCCATGTTACCTTTTTCTTTTCTGGAGGAAGAGAACTCCCTTTTAAAGGAGAAACTAGACTATTGAAAAATTCACCCAAAGTAGCCACTTACGATTTAAAACCAGAAATGAGCGCCTATAAATTAACAGAAGCTTTAATTCCTGAATTAGAAAAAAGGACTACCGATTTTGTGTGCTTAAATTTTGCAAACGGAGATATGGTAGGACATACTGGTGTAATGGACGCGGCAATTAAAGCTTGTGAAACAGTAGATAAGTGTGTAGAAAAAATAACCCACTCTGCATTAAAAAATGATTATACCATATTATTAATTGCAGATCATGGCAATTGCGAAACCATGATTAACCCAGACGGATCACCAAACACAGCCCATACCACAAATCCTGTTCCAGTTATTTTAATAGATAAAGAGTTAAATCACATTAAAAACGGTGTTTTAGGAAACATTGCTCCTACTATTTTACAATTAATGGGTATTACAAAACCAGAAGCAATGACTCAAGAATCATTAATTTAAAATTAAACTACTTTTTTAATAAAGAAACAATAATTCAATATATTGTAATTCAATTTTATTATTTTAAATGAATCATACTAAAAAACTCATTATTGCAGTCGATTTTGATGGAACTATTGTAGAGGATGGTTACCCAGGTATTGGTGATGCGCGTCTTTTTGCTTTCGAAACTTTAAAAAGACTACAAAAAGATGGACACAGATTAATTTTATGGACCTATAGGCATGGGCAAAAACTAGATGAAGCTGTTGCTTTTTGCGCAAAAAACGGTATTGATTTTTATGCCGTAAACAAAAGCTTTCCAGAAGAAATTTTAAGTGATGATGTCAGTAGAAAAATTAATGCCGATATATTTATAGACGATAGAAATATTGGAGGTATACTAGGCTGGGGAGAAGTATATCAATTACTAACCAAGGAAGAACCGAAAATGGTTAAACCTAAAAAGAAAAAAGGATTCTTTAGATTTTAATTTTATGATTATAGTAAAAACAAAA
>JAHDGB010000171.1 GCA_020627885.1 Flavobacteriaceae bacterium
AAGATTTATCGGCATAGCAACTCTTCATATACATTGCCCATATTGGTAATGCCATTGCGGCTCCTTGCCCATATTTCGTGCTAGAAAAATGTGTCGCTCTATCTTCAGCACCAACCCAAACTCCAGTTACTAAATTAGGCACCATTCCCATAAACCAGCCATCACTTTGGTTTTGCGTAGTCCCCGTTTTTCCAGCTATAGCATTTGTAAATTCATAAGGATATCCTGTAATGACCTCTTTATAATCTTGTCGGTAAGCATCTGCTCCTTTACCTCTCAACCTAGCTCCAGATCCTCTTTGCGTTACACCTTCTAGCAATTTTACAGTAACATAAGCCGCTTCTTCACTAATTACATCACGAGATTCAGGTACAAATTGAAACAGTACTGTATCATTTTTATCAGTAATAGTTGTTACCATTACGGGTTTATTATATACGCCTTGATTTGCAAATGCACCATAAGCTCCAACCATTTCATATACGCTAACATCTGGAGTTCCTAATGCTATTGAAGGCACTGGAAGTATTTCCGATTCAATTCCTAATCGTTTGGCCAGCTTCACAACAGGCTGAGGCCCTACTTTATCCATTAAACGCGCTGTAACAGTATTTACCGATTTAGCTAATGCATCTTTAAGCGATAATTTACCGCCATAATCTGCATCTGCATTTTTAGGGGTCCACGATTCTGGGTTTCCATACTTATTCGCCTCTATTGTAATTTGAGAGCGTGGTAATTCATCACATGGCGACATGTGTAATTGATCTATTGCTGTAGCGTAAACAAAAGGTTTAAATGTAGAACCCACTTGTCGTTTTCCTTGTTTTACATGGTCGTATTGAAAATGTCTTGGATTCATTCCACCTACCCACGCTTTTACATGACCTGTTTGCGGGTCCATACTCATCATCCCTGGGTGTAAGAAAAACTTATAATAACGCATAGAATCCATAGGCTTCATTATGGTATCTATATCTCCTTTCCATGAAAAAACCGTCATTTTTGTAGGCTTATTAAAAGACTCTATAATTCTATTATCTGGTATTTTAAGATCATATTTCATATGCCTCCAACGCTCACTCTGTTTCATAGAGCGTTTCATAAGCGCATCTATCTCTTCTTGCTCCAATTCAAGAAAAGGTGCAGTTGGATTACGTTTTGGTGTGTTTTGATGAAAAAACTCGGCTTGCAACCTTGGCATATGCCTTTGGACTGCATCTTCAGCATATTTCTGCATTCTAGAATCAAGCGTTGTGTAAATCTTTAAACCATCTTTATAAATATTAAATTTAGATCCATCTGCTTTAGGGTTTGCTGTTACCCATTTTTTCATTTCTTCTCGTAAGTATTCTCTAAAATACGGTGCTGGTCCAGAATTATGCGATTCGGGGGTATAACGTAATCCTAAGTCGGTTTTTTGTAGCTCTTCTTTTATTTCTTTAGTTATGTATCCATACTTTTCCATTTGACTTAACACTACATTTCGTCTGTTTTTTGTCCCTACAGGATTTTTATGAGCTCTTGGATTATATAATGAAGAGTTTTTAAACATCCCTACTAGCATTGCAGATTCTTTTATATCTAAATCCTTAGGTTCTTTATTAAAATAAATACGAGCAGCACTTCTAATACCATCACCATTATTACCAAAATCGTAAATATTAAAATATTGAGATATTATTTCTTCCTTGGTGTATTGTCTTTCTAAACGAGTTGCAATAACCCATTCTTTAAATTTTTGAGTAAGTGCCTGAAATTTATTTTTTGATCTTACTCCAACAAATAATTGACGGGCTAATTGCTGAGAGATTGTGCTTGCCCCTCCTTTTTTTCCTAAAAAAGCAAAAGCCCTTAATGTTCCTCGAGCATCAATTCCAGAATGCTCATAATATCTTGCATCTTCGGTTGCTATTAAGGCATCAACTAAATGTTGTGGTAATTCACTATAACCTACAGGTGTTCTATTATCATTGAGATAAAACTTACCTAGCGTTTTTCCATCTGAAGAAATAATTTCTGATGCGAGATTAGTTTTTGGGTTTTCTAAAACCGTATGATCTGGCATGTCACCAAAAGCGCCCCAAGAGGCTAACAAAAACAATAAAACAACGAATAATATTCCGCTTAAGAATAAAATCCAAAACCATCTTATATATTTTGTAAAATCCTGATGTTCTTTTGTTTGTTTTTCTTTTGTCATCTAATCTATATTATACAACCTATTCTTCTTTAATCTATTGTTGACGTTTCAATTTATTTTAGAGATTTTTCTATTCTAAAACCAACATCTGTAACTCCTTCTAAGTTCAAAATCCCTTTAACGCTACCATTTTTTCTCATAGCATGCTGAATTCTTACTGTATACTCTCCTATTTCATCAAAAACAACACCTTCCTTATACCATAATTTATTTTCTTTTACACTAGATAAACCTGTTCCTAACAATGCCCCATCTGGAGCGGCCATTCTATACTCTAAAGTGTCTTTAATCGTTTTTCCGTTAGGAAAATTCATCTCTACAATTAGAAATAAATTGCTGTATTTATACTTTTTAGTATTTCTAAGGTTTACAAATAAGTTGCATCGTGTAATTGTATCTAGCTGATTAATTTTAAACTCAACAATATCATCCTTACTCCATACATTGGGAACGGTTTGATACACATCGAAAATGCGATTAGAATCGCATGAAAAAACGCAAATCAAACTGAATAAAAGAATGACAAGATTACTTTTTTGCATTACTTGGCTTACTTGTTTTTTTATTTTGAGGTTTACGATTCTTTTTTTGATTACGGTTCTTATTATTTCTACGTTTTTTATTCCCTTTTGGCCTATCAAATCTCGTAAGACTGTCCTGACCTACAACATTTTCAAATTCTGATTTAGTATCTATTACAAGATCTGTCGCGTATTCCTCTAAGCTCGCAATTTTTTCTTTCTTTTTATTTAATGTTATGATCTCGTTTGCTTGTGCTGCAGTAATAATATGCCAATTCATCCACTCGCCCTCATAAGCATACCAAAGAAGCCCTTTAAATATATCTGTTTTTTGGCATACTGCCGTACCTTTTTCTGTATAAAGTTTAGTTTCTGTTTTTGGAAATTCTTTTAATGCATCTAAATAGGAATCGAGTTCATAATTTAAACAGCATTTTAACTTTCCGCATTGACCTGCTAATTTTTGTGGGTTAAGGGATAGTTGCTGATATCTTGCTGCCGATGTACTTACCGATCGAAAATCGGTTAACCATGTAGAGCAACATAATTCTCGCCCACACGAGCCTATTCCTCCAAGCCTTGATGCTTCTTGCCTGAAACCAACTTGTTTCATTTCTATTCGAGTTTTAAACTCTCTAGCAAATACTTTTATAAGTTCTCTAAAATCAACACGATCTTCAGCAGTATAATAAAAAGTAGCTTTACTAGAATCGCCCTGAAACTCTATATCAGAAATTTTCATTTGTAATTTCAAATCGATAGCAAATTGACGAGCCTTCACTTTCATTGGCTCTTCTTTATCTCTAGCAGCAGACCAGATATCTATATCTTTTTGAGACGCTTTACGATAAATTTTTAAAACCTCATTATCTTTAGGTGCAATCCTCTTTCTTTTCATTTGTACTCTAACAAGTTCCCCCGTTAAAGTAACCATTCCTATATCATGACCCGATTGTGCTTGAGTTGCCACAATATCGCCAATACTTAAAGTAAGGTTTCCTGTATTTTTATAATACTGTTTTCTTCCGTTTTTAAAACGAACTTCAACGAAGTCGAAAACAGCTTCATCATTAGGGAGAGACATGTTTGCCAACCAATCGAAAACGGTTAGTTTATTACAGCTGTCTGTTCCACAAGTACCATTATTTTTGCAGCCTTTAGGTTGGCCATCTTTACCTGTTGAGCAACTTGTACAAGCCATATAAATATATATTGATTCTACGCATTTAAGCTATAGAAAACGATTAATAAATTTCTTAATTATTGAGTTTAGATTCTAAAAAACTAGTCTCTAATTCGTAAATATACTATTATTATCAATACCTAAAAAGCACTTTAAGTACATCACATTTTATTTTTGCTTAAGGGTTTCAAAAATATTTCTAAGATCTTTTTTGTAAGGTAAGTGATCTGCTCTACCTTTCTTAAAAATATCGTTACTATTTCCTTGTCCTTTTCTTAACTCTTTTTGTTCTTCAAAAGGCAAAGCGTTTATTACTTTACAATTTGTAGAACAACAATTGTCCATATCGCTTTTACATGTTTCGCATTGAATGAATAATAAATGACAGGCTTCATTTGCACAATTTACATGGGTATCACAAGGGTTACCACATTGATGGCAATTGGCTATAATATGGTCACTAATTTTTTCTGCCCGGCGATCGTCAAACACAAAGTTTTTACCCAGAAATTTATTCTCTAACTCTTTTTCTTTGACTTGTCTTGTGTATTCTATAATTCCTCCTTCTAATTGGTATACGTTTTTAAACCCTTTATGCTTAAAATAAGCACTTGCTTTTTCGCAACGAATACCTCCTGTACAATACATCACCAAATTTTTATCTTCTTTATGCGCCTTTAAATCGTCTTCAATAATATCTAAAGATTCTCTAAAAGTATCTACATCTGGAGTTACTGCATTTTTAAAGTGACCGATCTCGCTTTCGTAATGGTTACGCATATCGATCAATACCGTGTTTTCATCTTCAATAAGAGCATTAAATTTTTCTGCATTTACATGTACGCCTTTATTAGTCACATCAAAACTATTATCCTCTAAACCATCGGCTACTATTTTATCTCGCACTTTAATTTTTAACTTTAAAAACGACATATTATTTTGCTCTATTGCAACATTTAATCTAATGTCTTTTAAAAAATGAATAGTATCTAAATGCAATTTAAAAGTTTTAAAACGATCGGCTGGTAATGATAACTGTGCATTTATACCCTCTTTAGCGATATATATGCGCCCTAAAACATCGAGTTCATTCCAAAAAATGAATAAGTGGTCTCTTAATAATTGAGGATTGCCAATTTTAGCATATTGATAAAACGAAAGTGTTAAACGCTCCTTCCCTGCTTTTTCAATTAATTCTGCTCTTTCTTTGGCACTTAATTTATTGTACAGTTGCATGCTATACTAATTTTTAAAGTTAAAGAATAC
>JAHDGB010000012.1 GCA_020627885.1 Flavobacteriaceae bacterium
TCGTCGGGCTCATAACCCGAAGGTCACTGGTTCGAGTCCAGTTCCCGCTACTAAGAAGGTTTTACATTTTGTAAAACCTTTTTTATTTAAAGAAAAATGTCCTAAATAACTGTCTATAACGTTTTCGGTTTTTAGCTTTTTTTTTATTATATTTGTTGAACGTAAACAATGACTATTGTAATGCCCCAAATTATTACTGAAATATGAAAAAAACTACTATAATAATGGTGATTCCTATAGCACTATTTATGTTTAATTTACATGCTTCAGTATCTATTAAGAAAAGCAAGACTATATTAAACAATAGTAAAACTTGTATTACGCCTTTTAATTTAACTAAGAATAGCATAAATAAATCAAATACTTTAGTAGTAAGATGGGATAAAATTAGTTCATCATCTATTGGGTTTGAATTATTAATTGTTTCAAAAGATAAGTTGCCTATAATTTCTAATTCTGTTTATAATGGGTTTACTCGTACAAACAGTATAAGTATACCTAATTTAAAAATGAAAAAAGGCTACGACGTATATGTTAGAAGTATTTGTGATGAGATTAATGAAGTCGTTTCTAATTGGAGTGAAAGAATGAGTTTTCAAATAGATGATTTTCCTAGTGAAGATAAAATAACAAGTCTACAAGATACCGCTTTCAACGATTCTTTAGAAGAACTTAAAATTTTTCCTAATCCAGCAATATCAAAATTTAGAATTCAAGGCATTGATGTAGATGTTATCGAATTATATAATATTCTTGGTTCTAAGGTAATTGAAGCCAGAAACACAAATATTGTAAATATTTCTAATTTGAAGAAAGGTGCTTATTTAGTGAAAATTAGTGTAAAAGATAAAAGCGTTATAAAAAAGTTGATAATAGCTCAATAAAATAATATTTCACATATTATACTATTTCTATTGTATAGCATTCTAAGTAAAAAGCATATCGCTTTAAGAGAGTTCCGTTAAACTTCATGTTTTTTTATAGATATATTATTCTATTTATGATTGCATTTACCTATTTTGTATTTTTGAAAGAATAAATATATCTATGAATAAAGAATATGTCATTCTTGTAAATGATCGTGATGAACAAATTGGTTTGATGGAGAAAATAGAGGCGCATCAAAAAGGACTATTACACCGTGCCTTTTCAGTGTTTATTTTCAATAAAAATAAAGAACTGATGTTACAACAACGTGCAGTAAATAAATACCACTCTCCTGGATTATGGACAAATACTTGTTGTAGCCATCAGAGAGAAGGGGAAAGTAGCATAAAAGCAGGGATGAGGCGTTTAGAAGAAGAAATGGGATTTACTACAGATTTAGAAGATAAGGTTTCATTTATTTATAAAGCCCCTTTTGATAATGGTTTAACCGAGCATGAATTAGATCATGTTTTAATTGGTAATTATAATGGAAGCCCAAGTATTAATAAAAATGAAGTGGAATCATGGAAATGGATGCCGATTGAATCTGTAAAAGAAGATATTGTTAAATCTCCAGAGATTTATACCGAATGGTTTAAGATTATATTTAATAAATTTTATGATTATATAAACGTCACTAATGAGGGTTACAGTAAGTAGAAAAGCACATTTTAATGCTGCTCACCGGTTATATCGTAAAGATTGGAGCGATGAACAGAATGAGGTCATTTTTGGGAAATGTAACAACCCTAATTATCATGGGCATAATTATGAAATAATAGCTAGTGTTACTGGAGAAATAAATAAGGATACAGGATATGTTATAGATGTGAAGTTTTTAAAAAATATTATAAAAGAAGAAGTAGAAGAGGCTTTTGATCATAAAAATTTAAATTTAGATGTTAAAGAGTTTAAAATACTTAATCCTACTGCAGAAAACATCGTTGTAGTCATTTATAATAAAATAAAAGAAAAGTTAGATCCAAAATTAGATTTAGAAGTCACATTATATGAAACTCCTCGTAATTTTGTAACATATTCTGGGAAATAATATGATAGAGCCTTTATATCCAATAAAATTTAAACCCATATTAAAAGAAAAAATTTGGGGTGGACAAAAACTTATAACTGTTTTAGATAAAAAAAGTGAGCTCAAAAATATTGGTGAAAGTTGGGAAATTAGCGATGTAAAAGGAGACACTTCAATTGTAAATAATGGAGCTTTAAAAGGGCACTCTTTAAAAACACTTTTAGAAACTTATAAATCAGATTTGGTTGGTAAGAAAAACTATGAACTGTTTAAAAATAAATTCCCTTTGTTAATTAAGTATATTGACGCAAAAAAAGATTTATCTGTACAAATACATCCAAACGATAAGCTTGCTAAAGAGCGACATAATTCTTATGGGAAAACTGAAATGTGGTATGTTATGCAGGCAGAAGAAGAGGCTAACCTCATTATCGATTTTAATAAAAAGATAACTGCTAAAGATTATCTTTCTCATTTGAAGAGTAGTACATTACCACAAATATTGAATTTTAATAAAGTAAATGTAGGAGATACTTATTTCATAGGAGTTGGTAGGGTTCATGCAATAGGAGCTGGTGTTATGTTAGCAGAAATACAACAAACTAGCGATATTACTTATAGGATTTACGATTGGGGCAGAGTTGATAATGAAGGAAACTCAAGAGAGTTACATAATGATTTGGCTATAGATGCTATAGATTTTGACATGAAGAATGACTATAAAATTAGTTATTCTAAAAACGAAAACAAGGTAAATGAGATGGTTGATTGTAATTATTTTACAACGAATTACCTTCCATTAAAGAATAATTTTAAAAAAGAGAATACTAAGGATTCATTTCTTATATATATGTGTGTAGAAGGTAGCGCAAAAATATGTTCAAAAACATACTCCGTTAATTTTAAAAAAGGAGAGACAGTATTAGTTCCTGCGGCAGTAAAACACTTTGAAATTAAAACTAAAAATGCTACTTTATTAGAAGTTTATGTTTAATTTTGCTCTAATAAAATAATACAAATATGGCAAATAAAAGAGACCTTAAGAAAGATATTAATTATGTCTTAGGTGATATTATCGAAGCGGTTTACGTTTGGGAGTATACGAACCCTGAAAAAGACACAAAAAAAAGTGAAGCAGTAATAGATGAGGCAATTGCTACTTTTGATGATTTAATTGAAAAAGTAAATAATAGAAAAGTAGAAAATAAAAAGGCTCATTTTAAATCAATAAATAAAGAATTAGAGACAAAAGGAAGAGCACTTATTGAAAAAATAAATAAGTTGTAAAAAAGTAAAATAAACGTTTGTAAGTTTAAAATACACTATTATATTTGCATTCGCTTAAAGTGCCGATGTAGCTCAGCTGGCTAGAGCAGCTGATTTGTAATCAGCAGGTCGTGGGTTCGAGTCCCTCCATCGGCTCAACAATTAAACCGTTTTCTTCGTTAAAGAGAAAACGGTTTTTATTTTTTGATGATTTTATAAAACGATTGTCTAAACATTAGTTTTGTTAAAGTTTGATTTTTCCATTTCTAGCTCGAATTAAACAATATTTATCAGATCATTTTGCTACTTTTAAAAGCACTAAGGAATTAGTTATAAACAGGAGTGAATTTATGAGTAAAAGTATTGCTATTATTGGTTCTGGTTTCTCGGCTTTATCGGCAGCTTGTTATTTAGCTAAAAATGGAAATACTGTTACAGTATTTGAAAAAAATGAAACCATAGGAGGGAGGGCCAATCAATTAAAAAAAGAAGGATTTACTTTTGATATTGGCCCCAGTTGGTATTGGATGCCAGATGTGTTTGAAAATTTTTTTAATGATTTTAGTAAATCTGCAAGCGATTTTTATCAATTAGATAAATTAAACCCTGCTTATAAAGTTTTTTTTTCTGATGAAACCGTTACCATCGGAAACCATATGGATAATATTTGTGAAGAATTTGAGAGAATAGAACCAGGAAGTTCTGTGCCGTTGAAATCATTTATATTAAAAGCTCAAACAAATTATAATATAGCAATTAATAAAATAGTTTTAAAACCCGGAGTGTCTCCTTTCGAGTTAGTAACAAAAGATACAATTACTCGAGTAGATCAGTTTTTCGGTACGATTAGCTCACAAGTTCGCAAAAAATTTAAGAACCCCAAGTTAATTTCTATATTAGAATTCCCTGTCTTGTTTTTAGGTGCTAAACCAAATAAAACGCCCTCTTTTTACAATTTTATGAATTTTGCCGATTTTGGGTTAGGAACATGGCATCCCAAAGGAGGAATGTATGAAATTGTAAAAGGAATGAAGAATTTAGCACAGAATTTAAATGTTGAGATAAGAACCAATAGTAATGTTACCAAAATAATTGTAGAAAATAAAATAGTAACAAGTATTGTGGTTAATGAAATAATAATGAAGTATGATATTGTTGTAAGTGGTGCAGATTATCATCATTCAGAGACATTGCTTGACAAACCTTATCGCCAATATTCAGAAGCTTTTTGGGATAAAAAAACATTTGCTCCTTCTTCGCTTTTATTTTATGTAGGGTTCGATAAAAAAATTAAAAATGTAAACCATCATAATTTGTTTTTTGACACCAATTTTGAAAAACATGCTCAAGAGATTTACGACAATCCTAAATGGCCAGATGACCCTCTTTTTTATGCGAATTTCCCTTCTGTAACAGATGAAACAATGGCGCCACAAGGAAAAGAAGCTGGTTTTTTTTTAATTCCTATTGCTCCAGGGATCATAGATACTAAAGAATATAGAGAACATTATTTTGAAAAAATAATTAATCGTTTTGAAAAAATAACTCACCAAAAGGTGAAAAATAGTATTATATTTAAAGAGTCATTTTGTATTAACGATTTTATAGAAAAATATAATTCCTATAAAGGTAATGCATATGGAATGGCAAATACCTTGTCTCAGACGGCTTTTTTAAGACCTAAACTAAAAAGTAAGAAAGTGAATAATTTATATTTTACTGGCCAATTAACAGTTCCGGGTCCAGGTGTACCCCCAGCTTTAATATCTGGAAAACTTGTGGCAGAGTTAATTAAAAAACATCATAGTAATTAATTATGAAAGGGCTATTTGATACTGTTTCTAATAATTGTAGTGAGCTTGTTACTAAAACATATAGTACTTCATTTTCTATAGCAACAAAAATGTTGTCTAAGTCTGTTAGGCAAGATATTTATAACATATACGGTTTTGTTCGTTTTGCAGATGAAATTGTAGATTCTTTTCATGATTACAACAAAGAAGAATTATTTAATACTTTTTCTAACGATTTGGATTTAGCTCTTCGAGATAAGATTAGTCTTAACCCCATACTAAATGCTTTTCAACATACTTATCATAAATGTAAAATTGATCGACATATGGTTAGTTCATTTATGAAAAGCATGCGTTTAGATTTACACAAGAAAGAATATTTAACAAATGCAGAGTATAATGATTATATCTATGGTTCTGCAGATGTCGTAGGGTTAATGTGTTTAAAAGTATTTGTAAAAGGAAATGACATTGAATATAATAAATTAAAAGATATGGCAATGTCTTTAGGTTCTGCTTTTCAAAAAGTAAATTTTTTAAGGGATCTTAAATCGGATTATGAAGATTTAAATCGGACTTATTTCCCTAATACAGATTTGAAAAATTTAGATGAAAACTCTAAAGCAGATATCATAAAAAATATTGAAGACGATTTTGAGAAGGGGCTAGAAGGTATAAAACGATTGCCTATTGAAGCTAAATTTGGTGTTTTTATGGCATACCGCTATTACAGCCAACTATTAAAAAAACTTAAAAAAATACCAGCCTTAGAAATCAAAAATGCAAGAGTTAGAGTACCAAATTATAAAAAAGTAGAACTTCTTACCAGGAGTTATGTTAAATACCAACTTAACTTAATTTAATGATGAACGCAATTTATTGGATAATCATTTTTTTAGTTACATTTTCTATTATGGAATATATGGCGTGGTTTACACATAAATATGTAATGCATGGTTTTTTATGGTCTTTGCATAAAGATCATCATCACAAAGATCATAACAGTAGGTTTGAACGTAATGATACTTTTTTTATATTTTATGCCATAATTAGTATGGGGTGTTTTTATACTTGGAGTTATGAAGGAGTTTGGTATTGTTTACCTATAGGGTTGGGTATTATGGCTTATGGAGCGGCATATTTTATAGTGCATGATATTTTTATTCACCAACGTTTTAAATGGTTTAGAAATGCCAATAATTGGTATGCCAAAGGGGTGAGGAGAGCACACAAAATTCATCACAAACATCTTGGAAAAGAAGATGGAGAGTGTTTTGGAATGTTATTGGTTCCTTTTAAATATTTTAAAAATAAATTATAGCTAGTTATATGATTAAATCCCATTTCGATTATGTTATTGTAGGAAATGGTTTGGCTGGGTTGCAACTCGCTCTAGCATTATCAAATGATGATTTTTTTAAAAGGAAACAAATCGCTTTAATAGATTTTGACTACAAAATAAATAACGATAAAACATGGAGTTTTTGGGAAAAAGGTAATGGTAAATGGGATAATATAGTATTACAATCATGGACCAAAAGTGTTTTCCACACCAACGAGCAGACTATTAATATAAATTTTGAAGAATACACTTATAAGAGTATTAGAGCTCTCGATTTTTATAAGGAAGTCAAATCTCAAATAGAAAAAAAAGATAATGTCAATTTTATTATTGATGAAGTAATACAGTTGTTAGAAGAACAAAAAGTAAAAATAATTTGTAACGAGAATACTTATTATGCAGATCATGTTTTTGATAGTAGATTACCTAAAGAGTTTTTTATAAATAAAAAGAAACACACTTTAATTAATCAGCATTTTAAAGGATTCATTATTCAAACAGAAGTGCATGCTTTTAATTCAGAGGTTTTTACAATGATGGATTACAGAATGCAATATAAAGAGACTACAAGTTTTGTGTATATTCTCCCATTAACCTCAAAAAGAGCATTGGTAGAATATACTTTTTTTACACCTTTTACAGTAGAAGAAAAAGATTACGACAGTTTGCTCAATAAATATATAAAGGAAAAATTGAACATTAAGCAATATGATATATTAGAAACAGAAATGGGTAATATACCGATGACTACTTTTCCTTTTGAAAAGTATAATACTAATAAAATAACTAAAATAGGAACTGCTGGAGGATGGGTAAGAGGATCTACGGGATATTCTTTTAAGCATACAGAAAAGAAGGTATCTAAAATTATTATAAATCTAAAAGAGAATAAGCAACCTTCAGCACAACTAAGAAATAATCGTTTTAAATTTTATGATAAAATTTTTTTAAAAGTACTTTATGATGAAAATGAGAAGGGACCTTGGATTTTTAAACAATTTTATAAGAAAAATAAAATAGAAACCATGTTCCGTTTTTTAGATGAAGAATCCAGTTTTAAGGAAGAATTAAGTATTATGTGCTCCCTGTTTTCTTGGTCATTTATTAAAGCGTTTTTTAAAACACTTTAAATTTATTTGATAATAGATATAATATAAAAAATCGCTTAAAAACATTTAAGCGATTTTTTGGATTTATTTTTTATAGCTAGTTTGTTTACTTAAAATTATAAGAAAGGCTTAATATAAGTTGGTCTGGTCTAGAGTCTAATCGGTCAGGATTAACGTTTGTGTTATTAAGAATGATATTGGCTTCATTTTGACTAAATCCTCTTTCATAGCGTAAATCTAGCCCTAATTTATTTAAGTTAACTCCAATACCAAAATTGACTCCTATTGAAAAGTTGTTTTCAACATCAGATACTGTTGCATCTCCTAAATTGGTATCAATTATATATTGTAAAGAAGGGCCTGCAAAAACTGAAAGAGGGCCAATAATATTTAAACCAATTAATAAAGGGCTGTCTAGTTTTTTCAATTCAAAAGTACCAGCAGTATAATCACTTTTAGTGCTTGTATAAACTAATTCAGGTCTGAAATATAGCTTAGCTCCTATTTTACCAAAAACACCAATGTGATAACCAATATTTCTATCGGGGTTTTCTGCAGTATTTGAAATGGTTTTAAAATAATCTCCATTTCCATTGTAATTAAGACCTCCTTTAACTCCATAGCCACTCCCTGATTGTGAGAATATTGCAGTTGTGATAAATAAAGAAAATACTAAAAATAAACAAACTGATTTCATAATTTTCGTTTTTTTGATTTGATATAAAAACGATTTATTATTTGTTTTATTTTCTTTTTATTACTTTTTCACATGCATTTACAATAGCATTAGCATTTAAACCATATTTTTCCATGAGTTGTGCTGGGGTTCCAGATTCTCCAAAAGTATCATTGGTAGCTATGAATTCTTGAGGTGTTGGTTTGTGTTGTGATAATACTCTAGAAACACTTTCACCAAGCCCTCCTAAATGATTATGTTCTTCAGCAGTTACTATACATTTAGTTTTCGTTACAGAATCTATTATAGCTTTAGTGTCTAAAGGCTTAATAGTATGTATATTAATTACTTCGGCAGAAATTCCTTTTTCATTTAATGCTTTAGCTGCCTCTAGGGCTTCCCATACTAAATGGCCTGTAGCTACAATAGTAACATCTGTGCCATTAATTAAGTGTAATGCTTTGCCTATTTCAAATTTTTGATTTTCAATAGTGAAATTAGCAACTTTAGGCCTTCCAAAGCGTAAATAAACAGGACCATGGTGCTCAGCAATAGCTAGTGTAGCTGCTTTTGTTTGGTTATAGTCACAAGGGTTAATTACAGTCATGCCTGGTAGCATTTTCATTAATCCGATATCTTCAAGAATTTGGTGAGTAGCACCGTCTTCTCCTAATGTTAAGCCAGCATGAGAGGCACATATTTTTACGTTTTTATCAGAATAAGCAACACTTTGTCTTATTTGGTCATAAACACGTCCAGTAGAAAAATTTGCAAAAGTACCAGTAAAGGGGATTTTTCCACCTATAGTCATTCCTGCGGCTAAACCAATCATATTAGCCTCAGCTATCCCTACTTGGTAAAACCGTTCAGGATGGTTTTTTTTGAAGTCATCCATTTTTAAAGACCCAATTAAATCCGCACAAAGTGCAACTACATTTTTATTTGTTTTTCCTAATTGGGTTAACCCAGCACCAAAGCCGGATCGTGTATCTTTATTTCCTGTATTTGTGTATGTTTTCATAATTTTTTTGTTAAAACAGAAATCTCTAAAATTAAACTAATTTTTTAGTTTTCTGATTTGTTACCAGTAAGTAATAGTTAATAATCGCCTAATGTTTCTGGGTTTTGATCTAAACCAATAGCTAATTGCTCATCATTAGGAGCTTTGCCATGCCAAGCATGTGTGTGCATCATAAAATCAACACCATTACCCATTACAGTTTTTAATAAAACACATACAGGTTTTCCTTTTCCTGTTTGTTCTTTTGCTTCAGCCATTCCTTTTAGTATGGCTTCTATATTATTGCCTTCAGGAATATCAATAACGACCCATCCAAATGCTTCAAATTTGTTTCTTAAACTTCCCATTGGTAAAACATCATCGGTAGATCCATCAATTTGCTGGCCATTTAAATCTATCGTTGCAATAATATTATCAACTTTGTTACCAGAGGCATACATAATAGCTTCCCAGTTTTGTCCTTCTTGTAGTTCTCCATCTCCATGCAAACTGTAAACTATGTGTTTGCAATTATTTAATTTTTTTGCTTGAGCAGCTCCTAAAGCAACACTCATTCCTTGGCCTAAAGAACCAGAAGCAATCCGAACGCCAGGAAGTTTTTCATGGGTAGTTGGATGGCCTTGTAATCTCGAATTTATTAATCTAAAGGTGTTTAATTCTTCTACAGGGAAGTAGCCAGATCTGGCTAGTACACTATAGTAAACTGGTGAAATATGACCATTAGAAAGAAAAAATAAATCTTCTCCAATGCCGTCCATATCAAAATCTTCTTTACGATCCATTATATCATTATATAAAGACACAAAAAATTCAGCACAGCCTAAAGATCCCCCAGGATGGCCAGAATTCACTTTATGAACCATTCGTAAAATATCTCTCCGTACTTGAGTGGTTAAATTAGTTAATTGTTGTGTGTTTGCCATTTTTTGTTTTAAATTTTTGCTCCAAAAGTAAGGTTTTAAAAAAGGGAGGCAAAAACTCTATTAAGGCACTTATTAACGAATTGTATGGATTTGCTAACAATTTAATAGAATTGAATAAAACGGATAATAATTAGTTAATTAAGTTTGAATATTCAATTTTATTAAATGTTTAAGAACGAATGTTATTTTGTTAATTATCTTTGAGGATTCTTAGTTTAAAGATTTATGATATTCGATTTAAAAGCAAAAGACACTCAAAGTGGTGCCAGAGCAGGGATAATTACTACAGATCATGGTGTTATTGAAACTCCAATATTTATGCCTGTTGGAACAGTTGGTACAGTTAAAGGAGTGCATCAAAGAGAGCTTAAAGAAGATATTAATCCGGATATTATTTTAGGAAACACCTATCATTTGTATTTAAGGCCTCAGATTGAGATTCTTGAAAAAGCTGGAGGGTTACATAAATTTATGAATTGGGATCGTAATATCTTAACGGATTCTGGAGGGTATCAAGTGTATTCTTTATCGGCCAATCGTAAAATAAAAGAAGAAGGGGTTAAGTTTAAATCTCATATAGATGGAAGCTACCATACATTTACACCAGAAAACGTCATGGAAATACAACGCAGTATTGGCGCAGATATTATTATGGCTTTTGATGAGTGTACTCCATATCCTTGTGATTACAACTATGCAAAACGATCAATGCATATGACTCACCGTTGGTTAGAACGTTGTTTAACACATTTAAATAAAACGCCTCTAAAATACGACTATAACCAAACTTTTTTTCCTATTATTCAAGGGAGTACTTATAAAGATTTACGAAAACAATCTGCCGAGTATATTGCAAGTGTTGAAGCAGAAGGGAATGCTATAGGAGGACTTTCTGTAGGAGAGCCAGCAGAAGAAATGTATGCCATGACCGATGTGGTTACCGCAATTTTACCAGAAGACAAACCACGCTATTTAATGGGAGTAGGTACACCAATAAACATATTAGAAAATATAGCATTAGGGATAGATATGTTTGATTGCGTAATGCCAACACGTAATGCCAGAAACGGCATGTTATTTACAGCTTATGGGACTATAAATATTAAGAATGTAAAGTGGAAGGATGATTTTTCTCCTATAGATGAAATGGCAATTACTTATGTAGATATAGAATATTCTAAAGCGTATTTACGTCACTTATTTTCGGTAAATGAGTTATTAGGTAAGCAAATTGCGACCATTCATAATCTTGGATTTTATTTGTGGTTGGTTAGACAGGCTAGAAAACATATATTAGCTGGAGATTTTAGAACTTGGAAAGATAAAATGGTAAAACAAATGAATAACCGTTTATAGTCTGTGAAAATATTAGATTGGTACATATTAAAACGTTATTTATTTACTTTTTTGGTAATGCTTTTATTGTTTATTCCTATTGGAATAACTGTTCATTTAGCAGAGAAGATAAATAAAATACTAGAGAGAGAAGTGCCTTTTGTTGAAATTGCACTTTATTTTTATGACTTTACAATTTATTTTGCACATTTATTATTTCCTCTTTTTTTATTTCTTTCGGTAATATGGTTTACTTCAAAATTAGCTAATAACACTGAAATAGTAGCTTTTTTAAGTTCTGGTGTTTCTTATACTCGTTTTTTAAGGCCTTATATAATAGGAGCATCAATAGTTGCAATAGCTTCTATTGTATTAGGGCTATATATGGCACCTAATGCAAGTAAAGGGTTCAATGATTTTCAATATAAATATCTAAAAAGCGGTAAATCTGATGTTAAGAATTTGCTCAAACAGATAAACGATAATGATATTATTTACGTAAGTCATTTTGATGCGAAAAAAAATACTGGTAAAAATTTTGTTTTAGAGCATTTTGAGAAAGGTAAAATGACCTATAAAATAGAAGCAAAAAGCATTCGGTTTATTAAAGAAGATTCTGTATATAGATTACGGAATTATTTTAAAAGAGTTATTGGAGATAATAATGACATTCTTGAATCTAAAAGGAGAAAAGATACCCTTTTTTCATTTGATTTAGACGATTTAACACCTGTCGAATATATTGCTGAAACATTAAAGTATAGTGATTTAGTTAATTTTATCGATAAAGAAGAAAAAAGAGGGTCTTCCAATATAGGACGTTATAAATTAGAAAAATACAGAAAATGGAGTTTGCCTGTGTCTGTTTTTATACTTACAATAATTGGAGTTGCAGTATCTTCAAGAAAACGGAGAGGTGGAATGGGAGTAAATCTTGCTTTAGGAATATCTATAGCTATGATATTTGTGTTTTTTGATAAGATTTTTGGAACATTAGCATCACAATCAGATTTTCCACCGTTAATAGCTGTATGGTTCCCTAATTTTATTTTTGGAATATTGTCTGTATTTTTATTGTACAATGCCAAACGATAAAATTAAAAATCACCTTCATTTACATTTCTTAGTATTTATAGCTGGTTTTACAGCTATTTTAGGTAAGCTAATTACTATTGAGGCCGTTTATTTAGTGTGGTATAGGATGCTAATAGCTTTTGTCTTAATATATTTTTATGTTAAAATTACTAAGGTAGATATAAGTATAACTAGAAGGAGTTTAATGAAGCTGTCTTTTGCAGGAATGGTAATAGCTTTACACTGGATTACTTTTTTTGGAGCAATAGATGCTTCTAATGCTTCTATTGCGTTAGCAATGTTTTCTACAGGAGCTTTTTTTGCCTCATTTATCGAACCAATAATTTATAAACGAAAGTTAATATGGTATGAAATTTTATTTGGTCTCATTGTGGTTTTTGGCGTTTATATTATCCTTGAAAGCGAAATGCGGTATTTAACAGGCGTAATATTAGGAGTAATATCTGCTTTTTTTTCTTCATTATTCGCAGTATTAAATGGGAAATTTTTAGAAGAGCATTCAGCAACAAAAATTTCACTCTATGAGTTTATAAGTGGGGTATTATTTATAACAATATTTCTATTTTTTTATAAAGAAGGTTATTCTGCTAAATTTTTTGAACTAAAAATGACAGATGTTTTGTATTTACTTATCCTTGCTTCAGTATGTACTGCATATGCATTTATAGCTTCTACTCATATTATGAAATATATAAGTCCATATACAGTGGTGCTTACTTACAATTTAGAACCAATTTACGGGGTGGTTTTAGCATTAATACTTTTCCCAGACAGTGAACAAATGTCTTCAAATTTTTATTATGGTGCTGCAATTATTTTAATGATAGTTATTTTAAATGGTGTTTTAAAAAACATGAAAAGCATAAAAAAATAAAAAGGATATAGCTATAACCAGTAGTGTTTTTTTCGAAAGAATAATAAACAGTTTAATTTTTTAATGCTTTTAGCTATTTGCCTATAAAAAAATATGTACGTTTGTATGCTAATACATAAAATTAAAAGAAGTTATCCTTATGGAATATTTAGAATTTGAACTTCCAATTAAAGAATTAGAGGAGCAACTAGATAAATGTCAGACGATTGGAGAAGAAAGTGAAGTAGATGTTTCTGAAACTTGTAAGCAAATTGAAAAAAAACTTACAGTTACCAAAAAAGAAATTTATAAAAATTTGACACCGTGGCAGCGAGTACAAATGTCTCGCCACCCGAATAGGCCCTATACGTTAGATTATATTAATGCTTTATGCGGAGATTCTTTTCTTGAGCTTCATGGTGATAGAAACTATAAAGACGATAAGGCAATGATAGGAGGTCTAGGTAAGATAGGAGATCAGAGTTTTATGTTTATTGGTCAACAAAAAGGTTATAATACAAAAACACGCCAATACCGAAATTTTGGTATGGCCAACCCAGAAGGATACCGAAAGGCATTGCGCTTAATGAAATCTGCCGAAAAATTTGGAATACCAGTAATAACATTACTGGATACTCCAGGTGCTTACCCTGGATTAGAAGCTGAAGAGCGTGGACAAGGAGAGGCAATTGCAAGAAATATATTAGAAATGACACGTTTAAAAGTGCCAGTAATAACAATTGTAATAGGAGAAGGTGCTTCGGGTGGTGCAGTAGGAATTGGTGTCGGAGATAAAGTGTTAATGTTAGAAAATACGTGGTATTCAGTAATTTCGCCAGAATCGTGTTCGTCAATTTTATGGCGTAGTTGGGAGTTTAAAGAGCAAGCAGCAGATGCATTAAAACTTACGGCTACAGATATGAAAAAAATGAAAATTGTAGACGAAATAATTAAAGAACCATTGGGAGGAGCACATAGCGATAGAGAAAAAACGTATAAAGCTGTAAGAGATGCTATTGTAAATTCATATGAAGAGTTTAAAAACTTATCACCAACTCAGTTAGTAAATAAACGAATGGATAAATATTCAAATATGGGAGTCTTTAAAGATTAATAGTAGTAAAACCTCAAAATATAAAACCTAAAGTTGTAAACTTTGGGTTTTTTGTTCTTATTAACAATATTTTTTAGTTATTAACAGTTAAAATGTTTACTAAGTGTTAAGATTGAGATTACTAATAATTGATCTTGTCTTTACAATTTATTTACTTTCGTATTCTATGAAACAACCAAACCAAGTAAAAGGCTTCCCTGTAGATAAAAGTACTATTATCAATCTTGAAAAAGGAAAGATACCACCACAAGCTATTGATTTAGAGGAGGTTGTTCTTGGGGCTATGATGATTGACAAAAAAGGAGTCGATGAGGTTATAGATATTTTAAGCCCAGACGCATTTTATAAGGAAGCACATCAGCATATTTTTGAAGCTATATTTATGCTATTTCAGCAAAGTCAACCAATAGACTTATTAACGGTTTCTACTCAGTTAAAAAGTAATGCAAAACTAGATTTGGCTGGAGGAGATTTTTATCTTATTTCTTTAACTCAAAAAGTATCTTCTTCTGCCCATATAGAATTTCATGCACGTATTATTTTACAAAAATTTATACAAAGGAGTTTAATTAAAATATCGAGCGAGATTATTGAAGATTCTTACGATGAAACGCAAGATGTTTTTGATTTATTGGATAGAGCGGAATCTAAATTGTACGAAGTCACCCAAGGAAATATAAAAAAGTCTAGTGAAACAGCTCAAGATTTAGTAATTCAAGCTAAAAAGAAAATCGAAGAGATTTCTAAAAAAGAAGGAATGAGTGGTATTCCTTCAGGTTTTGATAAGCTAGATAAACTCACTTCAGGCTGGCAAGAAAGTGATTTGATAATTGTTGCAGCACGACCAGGTATGGGTAAAACAGCTCTTACACTTTCAATGGCTAGGAATATTGCAGTAAATCAAAATATACCAGTAGCTTTTTTTTCTTTAGAAATGGCATCAGTTCAATTAATAACTCGATTAATATCTAGCGAAACAGGCTTGTCTTCAGAAAAATTGAGAACAGGAAAACTTGAAAAGCACGAATGGGAGCAACTTAACGTAAAAGTAAAAGCACTAGAAAAAGCCCCTTTATTTATAGACGACACTCCATCATTATCAATTTTCGATTTAAGAGCTAAAGCCCGTCGATTAGCTTCTCAGCATGGTATAAAAATGATTATTATAGATTATTTGCAGTTAATGACCGCTGCAGGATCAGGAGGTAATAGAGAGCAGGAAATTTCTACAATTTCTCGGAATTTAAAAGCATTGGCAAAAGAGCTTAGTGTGCCAGTAATAGCCTTGTCTCAGTTATCTCGTGCTGTAGAAACACGTGGAGGAAGTAAAAGGCCATTATTGTCTGATTTACGTGAGTCTGGAGCTATTGAACAGGATGCAGATATAGTCTCATTTATATTTAGACCCGAATATTATAAAATCGACGAATGGGATGATGAAGAACGTTCTCCTACTGCAGGTCAAGCAGAGTTTATTGTTGCTAAACACAGAAATGGTGGTTTGGAAAACATTCGCTTAAAATTTATTGGTCATTTAGGAAAATTTGATAACCTTGATGATTTTGATACCCCTTTTGGTCAAGAATTTCATAGCAAAATGAATGCTGCTAATGATAATACATTTAAACCAGATCAATTTTCACCATCTCCAGAGGATGCTTTTGGTGCTAAAAATGATGATGATGATGTTCCTTTCTAATTTATTATGGAATATTTTTTTAAAAGTATAATTTTTATATAATTAAAACGTTTCATATCTTGATTGTTAAATACAGCCTCTAATCTGATACATATTAAACCAAATGTATCCTATTTTTAGAATAATATACTACTAATGGACAAAACACGTACTACAAACCTATTACTATTAGTTATAGTAATTCCGATTATTTTTTATTTATTAAAAGTGCTATCTTTTATCTTTATTCCTTTAATTTTTTCAATGTTTATAGCATTGCAATTTTTACCATTAATGCGCTATTTTAAAAAACGAAATATACCAAAGGTGGTTAGTATAATTATTGTTCTTCTAATAATGATTAGCGGTTTAGTACTTGGGTTTGAATTAGTAAAACTATCAAGCAGAGAAATATTAGCTACAAATGAAGTTTTTTTAGATAAAGCTCAAATAAAAATAAATGATTTAGTTTATAATTTAGAATCCTTTTTTGGGATGCAAAGTGTTAATGATGATAAAGATTTAATGCGGTTTTTTAATAAAGACAAACTTATAGATTTAGATAAATTTGGTTCTACTTTTAGTATTGTAACTAAATTCTTAACCTCAGTTTTAATGACTATCTTTTTTGCTGTACTATGGTTGGGAGAATCTATAAATGTTCAAAAAGTATTAAAAATTGCAGTTTTTAAGAAGAAACATACATCTATTAAAACATTTATGAAAATAGAAAAAGACTTAATAAAATTTATAATAGTTAAGGTATTTGTTAGTTTACTAACTGGAATAGGTACAGGATTAGCTTGTTATGCTTTTGATGTTAGTTTCCCTGTTTTTTGGGGGCTTTTTGCTTTCCTAATAAATTTTGTTCAAATGGTAGGGTCATTTGTTTGCGTCATTTTACTTTCTATTTTTGCAATTATTGAGTTAGACCCTACAAGTAGTTTGTTCTTTTTTATTATATCAATAACCGGAGTTCAAGTGCTCTTCGGTGCTATTTTAGAACCTGTTTTTATGGGGAAGTCATTCTCACTAAATATTATCGCTGTATTAGTTATGTTAATGTTTTGGGGTTTTATATGGGGAGTTCCTGGCTTAATAATGGCTATTCCTATAACCGTTTTTATTAAAATAATTCTAGACGAATTTCCTAGCACTAAACAAATAGCAAATTTATTGTCTGCGGGGTCTTAAAGCGAAATAATATATAAGCCTAACCCGTTAAAACTACTGTTAAATTATTTTTAGCCATATATTTTTAATGTATATTTCTGTTTTAAAATAATAACATACTCTATCAAATAGAGGAAGATCATTATAATGATATTTAACTAAAACGATAAATATTGAAAAAAATAATATTTCTAATAATTTTTTTACTGTTTGTTTCGCATTCAAAAGCATCATATATTCTTATACCGATGGATGCAGAAACACAAAATAATCATTTAAAAGCATATGGAATTACTTATTGGACTTTAGCTCAAGAACAAAAAGTAAAATGGTTATTAAATTACAGAGGCGGTTCATTTTTGTTACCAGATACAGATATTATAAAGAAGGAATGCCAAATACGTGGCGTATCTTTCGAAGTGCTTTCTAACTCTAAAGCGGAAAATATTTTAGAAGAAATAAGCTCTCCTAGTAAGAATATGGAAGCAATAGTATTAGAAAAAGCACCAAAAATAGCTGTATATACACCAACAGGAAAACTGCCCTGGGATGATGCTGTAACCATGGTTTTAACTTATGCGGAGATCCCTTATGAAACAATATATGATAAAGAGGTGTTAGAAGATGGCTTAGTGCTATACGATTGGTTGCATTTGCATCATGAAGATTTTACAGGTCAGTACGGGAAATTTTATAGAAATTATAGAACAACTGCATGGTATATAGAAGAAAAAAAAGAAGCTGAAGCTTTAGCTAAAGAATTAGGTTATAATAAAGTTTCTGAAGAAAAAAGAAATGTAGCTCTTAAAATTAGGAATTATGTTGTTGGAGGTGGTTTTATGTTTGCTATGTGTAGCGCTACGGATAGTTTTGATATTGCACTCTCTGCCGAAGGTGTAGATATTTGTGAGCCTATGTTTGATGGAGATGGTAGCGATGCCAATTATCAATCTAAAATTAATTATGCAAAAACATTTGCTTTTAAAGATTATATTTTGGAAAGAAGCCCTTTAGTGTATGAGTTTTCAAGTATAGATATGACAAGAAAACGAAAAATACCAAAGGAAACAGATTACTTTTCTCTTATGGATTTTTCTGCCAAGTGGGACCCTATACCAACAATGTTATGCCAAAACCATACAGCATTAGTAAAAGGTTTTATGGGGCAAACGACTTCTTTTACAAGAGAGGAAATTAAATCGAACGTATTGGTAATGGGAGAAAATAGAACAAATGGGGAAGCCAAGTATATACATGGTATAAAAGGAAAAGGGTTTTTTACATTTTACGGCGGTCATGATCCAGAAGATTATACACATAAAGTAGGTGACCCAAAAACTGAACTCGATTTACATCCTACTTCTCCTGGTTATCGTCTTATTTTAAATAATGTTTTATTCCCTGCGGCTAGAAAGAAAAAACAGAAAACATAAATTTATTTGCTATTATGACAACTAAAGAAATTATACTTAATAAAATACAAATATTAATTACAAATCATTTTGAGACACCAGAGTTAGCGTTTAAATTTTTCGATAAAAACTCAGATGGGAAGCTTACTAAAAAAGAGATTGTAAAGCTTCTTAAAAAAGCAGAGATTAATGGTTTTATAAGAGGATTAGTATCTTCAAAGTTAATAGATGGCTATGATAAAGATGGTGACCAATTAATAGATTGGGAAGAATTTAAATTAGCTATTAATGAGATTGACCTTGTTTCTGAATAATTAAGTAATACGTTTATGTATGAAGAGTGACATCTGTTTTTTTTATCTATTCAAAATTACTTATTTCTAAAATAATATTTTATCCCCAAATTAAAATTATTACTATAAAAGTTTTTTAATGTAAAAAACTCTGCATTTGTATTCAAATGGAGGTATTTAAATATAGGGTAGTTTACTTGCCCAGTATATCTGAAAAAAGAACCAAATAAGGTGTCTTTAAAAAAAGCAGCATCTAAATTTATAATAATTTTATTTCCTGGATGGTTGTAAGCATATTTCACCCCAGCTCCTCCATAAAATTGTTCTTTAGCGGTCCAATATGGAAACCCAGATGCATAATTAGTATTGCCTAATAATCCTGCCATTTCTATATAAGGAGATAATAGTGCTCTTTTTTTCAATTTGTATAGTAATCCAATTCTAGAAGTTAATAAGCCATCTAGCACATTATCATTGTAATGATTGCCTTCAAAACTAAATATGGTTTCATATTTGTTTTTAAAAGTAAATTCCTGGTAAGCAGTAAGTTGTGATCTATAGATGTTAAGGCTATATGCAGGTCCTGTAATTGCAGGCTGATAAGATAATTCTAAACTGCTGTAAGAATGTTTTTTCGTTAATGATATCCCAGATTTAATATGAAAAAAGATGTCTTCTTTTTCATTTAATTCCAATTTACCTCCAAAGTTATAAGCTATTTTTTCTGTTTTATTTTTGAGATTAAAATTATAAGAGACGCCAAATAGACTATGATCTATATTATTGTTGTCAATAAACTCGATAGGTACTTCATAGGCTTTTGATTGTGTTATTCCAATAAAATGCCTGTTGTTTTTTTTATTTAAAAAGCTATATAATAATTCATTATTTATATAAGTAGGTCTTAATCGATCAGAAAACACATCGCTTTTGTATTCTAGGGTATTACCATTATTTAACCTTAGCCTTTTTTCTAATTTATCTTTTACATCTGTATAAAAAACAGTAGAATAATTTTTTAATAAAAAGGAAAGCTTGTCATTAGATATGTATGAGGCATTTTTATTAAGAAGCTTTTGTAATTTATTTCTTTCGCGACTAGGCGATAATGTTGTAAATAAGTAAAATGCTTCTTTATACTTTTCTTGGGTTAAATAAACATCAACCATTACGTCATCTAATGAATTATCTTCAGGGTGCTTTTTCTTATAATTAAAATATATTTTTTCTAAAATAGAGTAGTTTCTTAATTCTAAATGCCAGTATAATTTATCCTTTACAGGAAACTTTTCATTACATTTAGCCCAATTTAAAGCTTTTCTGTATGCGCCAATGTTACCATAAGCATAAGCAATGTCATCGCTTAAATGTTTAAGCTCAGATTGATGACATGGTTCGATATTTATTAATTCCTGTGCTAGTTTTTTAGGGTGATTTACAAGTAGGTACTCTATATATTCAGGATAGTTAGATTCTTTTAAAAATTTAAATTCTCCGGCGCTTTTTTTCCAATAAATTAAATTTTCTTCTTTAATTTTTGTTGTACAATTAGACCATTTTAATGCTGCTTTATAGTTTTCTTTATCGGCATACAACCAAGCGATTCGATCTGCAATTGCAATTAAAAAATCGTCTTCACAAGGTGTTTTTGTTTTAAGGAATTGCTCAGCTTTTGATTGATCTCTTGATAATAACAATTCAAAAAGGTTAGAATTCTCTTCAGTATTATAGGAGGTTTCTATAGAATAAATAATATGATCTGTACTAACATTTATATCATTATTAATTATAAAGTATTTATTGTATTCAGATTTTAGAACGGCATCATTAGGAAAGAATTTAAACTGTCTTTTTAGCCATTTTTTCTTAATCTCTAAATTTGGGAAGTCTTCTTTTTTGGTTAATAATCTAGATAGAACAATATAATCTTTAGATTGAGTTTGTAAATAATTCAAATCTAAAAAAGACCAAAAAAGATATTGCTGTCCAGTCCATCCGCTGTATTTGTATAAATCTAACCAGTCTTTTTTAGAAAAAGTTTTGTTAGCCTTTATTTTTTCTTGAAGTAAATGTATTGCTTTTTCTAATTGGTCTTCTGCAACTAAATATAATACTTCTTCTTCTATAGAATCAAAAGATTTTATTTTGCTAGAATAGGATTTATAATCATTTAAAATAGATTGATGTACTATTGGATCTATAACAGCTTTATGATTAAATAACTTACTAGTAAAATTAGATTCTGTTGTATTAATGTTATAAAGATACCCGTTAAGCAAATGTGTTTTAGAGAATTTAATATGCTGCTTTTTTAAATTAGTTTCAATGGCCTGAGAGTTTTTAAAAGTAACATACATAAACCAAAATGCATTTTTATCACTATTGTTAGAATTTACTATTATTTCATTTTCATTGAGGGCGTATTTGTATGTTGCATATCTCCATGATTTAGTGATCTCTGATGCATTTTCTGTAGTTAAAAAACGTATAAAAGGGAATAAATGTTTCATTTTTTTTATATAGTTTTCGAACCTTGGTAGCATTCCAGGAGAGCCGTCTTTAGATTTTTCCCAACCATAATTATTACTATTTCTGTATTTGAATTCTCCTTTACTTTTTTGGTTTTCTTTATGAGGAATTTGATATACATCATCAGGATGCACAAAATGGCTCCAAATTCCTGTATATAAATAAAGTGATTGTTGGTCAAATTGAGATTCCTGATTTAATACATATCCACTAGTTATTCTTGGAAAATCGAAAAGGTAGTAGCTATAAGGTTCTTCATCGTATTCTCTATTTCCTCCATTTTCAAAGTCTCCGAAATAAAGGCTCGCCATGTACTTAATTGACGGAGTTCCTTTTTCTATTGCAGCGATGCCTAAACTATCTATATGATTTGATGGTGGTACATAACTAACAGGAAGTTTTCCATAATCTAAAGACAGCCATCTTTTATTTGCAGAAATGAGTGATGCTTCCATAAAATCTGGATTGGGCCAATCCTTTTTTATGAGAGATTGATGGTTGTATCCATGTAAACCAGATTCATGATCATTTTCAATAATTTGGTTCATTAATATATCTGGAATGGAGAAATTATGTGGAGAATATGAAGGTTTTAGAGACTCCCATTCGCTAAATAAAAATGGAGGAGTGGTATTATTTCTGTAATCAAAACAAGCTACAGTTGTATATTTAATATCATATTTATTAGCAAGTTTGAGCAAGTCTGGCCACCATTTTTTTACATAAAATTCGGCTTGATTCATTTTTAGCTCATCATTAATAGGCTTTTTTATTACTTTATATAATGGAGCAGGAAAATCATCTAAAAAAATTGAACTAACATTAGCTATAGGATAGGGAACTAGTTCTAAGCCAGCTAATATTCCACCAAATAATAACCCACGATTTTTCTTACTAGAAACCATTGTAGTATTCATAGTTATGACTTGTCCATTACCTATTTTGTTTTTAATAATAGTAGGGTAGGTTGTATCATTTGCTGCTGTTGCCCATATTTCTATATCTTCTTTGTAATTTTTACGGTTATAACCAAAATGTTTATATCCATTTTCAAACGGCCTGTCTTTAAAATCTGGAATCAATGTTTTTTTGAAATAAAAACCTTGGGCTTCTATATTTGTAGATGGCTGTATATTACGCTTAATTCCAGCCAAAAAACCAAAATTTTTACTAGTATTAATATTTGGAAAATAAACGGTGTTTCCAGAAGCAACATAGTTTATTATTGCTGCCATACTTTTTTTATTAAGTGATTTAGATTCTTGAATAATTAAAACTTTAGTCGTTTCAGGAATTTTTCCAGTTTTATTAAGAGATTTTATGCCAATTTGTTTATAAGGTATTTTAGTATAATTTATTGTTTTCCTTATTTCATTATTAAATTGCATGTTTACAAAGTTATTTTCATCTACTAGAAAAGTGACAAGAGGAGAGTGACTATCTTGATCGTATATAATCCGATTACTATTATAATGATGAGAATCCTTATCGCAACTATATATTAATACAGAAATAGTTAAAATAAAAAAAAGCTTAATTATGGTAGGAGTAATTTTTTTCATGAAATTTATAATAGTAAATCTATTATTTTACTAGATTCAGGTTGGTTAATTATTTCATATACAGTTAACAAGGGGGTCTTGTAGTATATTTGGATATTTCTTCCTTTATTTTTTAATACATTTATGGTTGATAGAGCTGCTTTTTGTTCTTGAAGAGTTAATCCATTATCAACATCAAGGATTACTTTATTGTCATATATGAAAACAAAGATGCTTTGCGGTAGTATATGCTCTGGGTTTTTTTTAAAATAAGCCTTATCTCCTTTATGAGTATTAAAGAGTTCATCTTTTAAAATGTAGTCTTTAGAAAAATAAGAATAATTTAAAAAGAAATGACTATCATCTCCAAGCCGTGCATTCATATAATTATTTACCACTCCATAGGAGAAAGGGAGCAAATCGTTGTTCATTTGGTCATATACTTTTATCACTTCTATATTAATAGGTGCATTTTTAGAACTTTCAATTACAGTTAATTTAGCTATTGATAATGAGGTGGTAACAAAAATAATTAACGCTACTATTGCTTTAAAAGGAACAGATAATTTAGGCCTTGTTATATACAAGATAGATAATGTATATAATGAGTAAGAAGATAAACCAATAAGAATAGGTATAAGTATAGAGAATACTTGATTAAGTAAATCGGTATCAATAAAACTCACATGAAGTTTTGGTAAAGAAAAAATACAAGCTATCAATAATGAAATCATTAATAGTGGTTTGTTCTTTTTGTCTATACGCCATAAATAAGTAGAAATTAGGATTAAAGCGAAAGTAATTATTAGGTATACGTTTAATAATTTTTTTAATGAAAAAATTAAGTGAGGGGCATAAGTGTAATTTTTATAAGAATATAAATTTGAGTTAATAAAAGTGATTAAATCTTTTTCTTGAACAATAGAAGCTATAAATAGAATAAACAAAGAAATACCTATAACTAAAATGTAAGATTTAAATAAATTAGCCATCAATTTGTTATACTTTTTATAGTTGAATAGCATTGCAATTGTTAATATAAAGGGAAGTATATAAATGGTTAAAAACAAATCCACATGCATAATGCCAAATATGATGGCAAACATTATTCTAAAATATTTTTTAGAATTTAGAGTAAGGTTTTTTGGACTATATGAATAAACGATTAGCGGTAAGACTAAAGTAAATCCAAAGTTTATAGATTTAGGTTGAGTTATATGCCCTATATTAATAGGAATAATTGGATATAAAAATATATATGAAAGAACAGCTATAAGCCCTGGTGTTATTTTTGATTTGGTAAGTTTATTGACAAACCAAAAAATAGAAATAGAGACTAAAACGGATTCAATTAAACTAAAAGAAGTTAAAGCTACTGCATCAGCAATACCCGTTATTTCATTATAAAAGTTTATTATAGAAAATAATCCCATCATTGTAGATGGATGAAAAAACCATTTTTCATTTCCAATGTTTTTAAGATTTCCTAAATCATTGTACCATATATCTGATAGTAAATAGGTGTCAAAATGAAAAAAATAATATCTAGCTCCAAAAACTAAAAGACTCAATAATGATATTATTATAATTTGCTGGTAGTAATCTGTTTTGCTAATGTCATATAAGTCATGGTGTCTTGTATTATTTTTTGATAGTTTTTTAAATTTTTTTAAATTTTTTTTACTTAATAAACGTTCTTTATGTTCAAAAGACCTGATGATATATAAAATAAACCGTTTTTGTGTTTTTTTTAATTGTTTTTTTATTGGTTTTCGAATATCGAAATCTAGAAGTCTGAGTATAGCAATTAAAGTGAATAAAAAAAGGATTACAAAAAGGTCATAAGTGTTAATTTGAGTTAAAATTAAAGTCGTTATTATTAACACACTTACTAATAACGGAAAACGAAGCATAAAATAATCTAGCCCTCTTCTTTTTGAAGCTTTACGCACTATAATAATATTTATAATGTATATAAAAAATATAAATAGAATAATCCTAAGAGGGCCCCATAAAATTGAAGGGGTAAAAAAAACTTCCATTATTTATCTTTTTTTTTCAGTGGATACTTTAACTCAATTTCACCAATAAAATAAGAGAGTTTTATTTTCTTTAAGCGCTTTAATACCTTTCTTTTTAATATATTATTATTTGCATATTCTATTAATATTATTGGAATTTTATTGTAGTGTTTAATACTTTTGATGTGATTCAATCGTTTTTCGAAATCAGCCTTTTTTCTTAATCTATATTTTTTATTTTCGAAATCATAATCAGTTATCACACTTTCAACTGCAATGAGATTGATATAAGGCTTAGTTTCATCAGCTATAAATAATCCTGCATTTTGCATAATAATACTAGATGGGTAGCGTCTTTTTACTTCTTTTAAAAAGGATAAAAGCTCTTCTATTTTATCTGGAGTAGGGCCAAATTTAGTATAGTTATCAATATTATCTAAAAACAGACCACTAAATCCTTTAGTTTTTAAGTGGCTATCAACGAGGTCAAACAATACATTTCTAGTATTGGCTGCTTTAAGATCTATTGTATGGCTATTCCACACGCCATTTTTACTTAACGTTTCTTCTTTAATATCATTATAGTAAGAAGCAGCTTCATTTACCTCACCAAGACTAATATATGCTAAAGCATGTTTATTGTTTAATTGTAATGTCGAAACATCTTTTTTAGAAAACAATGAAGGCTCCACTATTACATAATCATATCCTTTTACTGTTTCTGGATAAAAATCGCCATAACAAAATAATGATGAGTGCTCCATTGTTTGAGATTTCGATAAAGAAGTAAACAGTATTAAAGGTAAAAAGTATATTTTTTTAGTAAGCAGCATAATAATAATAATCTATATTTTTAAAAAATTTACGTGTTGTTCTTGTTGTTAAAACAGCAAATATAAAGGCGCCTATAAGCATACCAATTGATGCGTATTCGTATGAAATAATTCGGCTAGCAAAGACACCAGTAATTAAATTAATTATACAAGCAACAGTAATAGATCTTAACGGTTTTTCATGTTTGTTTAAAGTAAATAAATACAGGACATTTAGCATTCCAAAAGTTAAAAATAAGTAACCTAAGCTACCAATAAGACAAACACTTAAACTTATAGAAGAAAGTGTTTCATTAAAGCTTGACTGATAACCCCAAGGTTGAGTTATTACTAGGTAAAGTAGTAAAAAAATAATTAAAGAGCTTACAACAAATAGTTTTATGTTATTGTTATAAAGTCTAGTCATTTTTTCATTAAACTTATTAATCTCATTATACTTTTTAGTATGTTGAAAATAATCTACATACCTTGTAAAAGAGGCAATACTATACTCTAAGACTCCAGATAGAAAAAAGAAAACAAGAATAGCAAGATCCATTCCTATTTCATAATCTTTTTCATAATATATAATATATGGAAAGTCTCTTCCTGAATGGCTAGACCAGGCAATGATTCTGTCCATGAATATGAAAGCATAAACTAAAACTCCATAAAAAAAATGATTCATATTTTTATATATAGTATATGTTATTTTAGGTATTGTTTGAGGAATTCCTATATTAAGTTTTATTTCTTTTTTAAAGAAATACTGTAAGTATAACATAGGAATACTTAAGCTTGTAAGAATGCCAATCCAATGTGCAAAATAAGTTGGTATTTTTGTATTAAGATGAAGCCATAAAGATAATAGTGTTCCTATACTAATAGCAATTGAAATAATAAAGCGTTTTTTTATAGTGTATAAAGGCGCTACTGTAAGTATCAGTATGCCTATTAAAAAAGCATAGACAAATACGATACCAATAAATAATAAAGGATATAATGGTATAAAAAAATTAATTGTAATAATTAAAGCAAAAAGAACAATCATACTTTTTATTCCGAGAATAATTACCTTTTTTATAATAGAGCGCGCCGTTTGAAAATCTTTATTATACCAATAAAAAGAAACTTCCTTTCCTATAATTTGCACAAAACCACCTGTAGATACCAAACCAATTATTACACCAAAAACTATTGCTGTAGACTGTAAATTATTAAACCCAGTATATGTCCAAAGTGAAAATCCAAAAATTATTATTGTTATAATTTGAATCAAAATAGGAAATAAATGAAATAAGCCTGTAGAATAGTCTCTTACAAATAATTTGCTTCTACCACCAATATAACTACTTAAATGTATTCTTTTATACTCTTTGGCTTCTGCTTTTAATTGGTTTGCATTTTTAAGTTGAGAATTTTCAGTATTATTAATTCTGTTAAATAAATATTCAGAAATTTCTATGATAGATGTAAAGCTATAATCATTTTTAATGTCAATATCTCTCAGTCCATAAGATTCTATTGTAGCAGCAATAACTTTAGAATTAGCAGGTTTTCCATTCCTTTTTTTAATATTATCTAATAACTGTTCTATGTTTTGTTCATATTCCATTTATGAGGGCTTTCTTGTAGGGGTTATGTTATAGTAGTAGTATATATATGTTCGTATTGTTCTATAAAATTATTTACTGTGAAATTATCTACTACTCTTTTTCGAGCATGCTTGCTCATTTTAAGTCTTAACTCTTTGTTTTGTAATAATTGAGTGATACGTTGGCCAATTTCTGCTGCATTTTTGGGTTTACATAAAAAACCAGAATCTTTGTCTAATGCTTCTTTAACACCTCCAACATCAGTGGCAACAACTGGCACACCACATGCCATTGATTCAATTACAGTATATGGAAAACCTTCGGATATTGAAGTTAATACAGAAATATCCCCTTCAGAAAATAATAAATGAGGGTTTTGTTTAGGTCCCATTAATTTGAAATTATCTTTAAGGTTAAGTTTATCAATTAAAGCAAGACATTCTTCTGTGTATTCAGGTACTGCTTTGTCATCGCCATAAATTAAAAATTCTACATTTGGGATTTCTTTTTTAACGACGGCACAAGATTTTATCATGGTGATGACGTCTTTTAAGTCAAAAATACGAGCTAAAGCCACCACAGTAGGTGTGTTTTTTAAATGTTTAGGTTTTTCTCTTGGAATAAATAAATTTTCATCAACTCCATTATATATAACTTTAATTTTATCTGGATTTGCTCCATATAATTCTTCCCACTTTCTGTTAAATTTATTAACGGAGATAATATGTTCTGATTTATAAAAGCACAACCTAGCTATGGCTTCAGAAAATTTTATGAGCATATTTTTTAAGAAAAAAGGATATTCTGAGCCGCTTATAGCTAGAAGGCGTTCCCTTATAAAAACACCATGTTCAGTGAGTACAATTTTTGCTCCATGTTTATAATTTGCAATGAGAGCAGGAATTAAAGGAAAACCACTTAATGTTAAATGTGCAACATCTACTTTAGGGATATCAACAATAGATATAGGAATTAAAAACCTATAAATCCATCTCATACCTATTGTTAAGTCTAGTAAAGATGCATCTGGATTATTTTTACTATTAATTAGTTTAGATACGGTTTTTTTATAATTGTCCCAAACAGTTTTATGTCTCATGGTTTTCTTATAATCATAAGTCTCAAAATATATCCACATATTATAGAAAATAGTATCTAGATCTTCTATTTTATTTTGGTCGCTGTAAATAAATTCTAAAAGAGAATTAAAAAGAGGAATAAACTCTTTTTTTATAACTTTACCAGTTGTCCATTGTTTTCGTCCAACAGTTTTATAATATTTAGTTCCATAGCTAATATAATCAGAAGGTTCTTCTGGTGTCCATATAGGTAATTGGATAATGTTTTTTACACTAGTAGGGAGTTTATATTTAGGAACAGTTTCTAAATTAGCATTAATTGAATAAATAGTGTAGTCTACATTTTTAATTTTACTACATAAAATATGAGACCATGTCGATACACCTCCACCATTGTATGGATATGTACCTTCAGTAATTAACATAACTTTGGTTCTCATAAGATTCTTAAATAAAAATTATTAATAGCAAAGGCAAAATTAAATGAGTTACATCACTAACCACTTAATTATTTCTTGATATTATTTATGTTTTAGATGAAAGGAGAAGTTTAAACGATGTATTATATATGTTTTTATACATCAATGTTAAGTTTTTCGTGTTAATATTTATATATCAAGTGTTATATATATTCATATCAGCTATTTAAAGGAGTTAGATTTGAGGTTTCATATTAATTATTAAAAGAGATTTCCATATCAAGGAAATCTCTTTTTATAATAAGCGAAATGATTGTTAATCAATTGGCAAAATGCCTTTTATTTTATTTTCTCTATAATAGCTTTAAAAGCTTCAGGGTTGTTCATTGCTAAATCAGCTAAAACCTTACGGTTTAGTTCTATGTTATTAGCTTTGATTTTTCCCATAAATTGAGAATAAGACATTCCATGTAAACGAGCACCTGCATTAATACGGGTAATCCATAATGCACGAAATGTTCTCTTTTTATTTCTACGATCTCTGTATGCGTATTGCATAGCTTTATCAACCGCGTTTTTAGCTACAGTCCAAACGTTCTTACGACGTCCAAAGTAGCCCTTTGCTTGTTTTAGTACCTTTTTTCTTCTGGCTCTTTTGGCAACAGAATTTACTGATCTTGGCATAATTTTAATTTTTTTGTAGTAGGCGGACGAAAATCGTCACTTTGTTAATAAGCCTAACTCCAGGGTTTATAAATAATTTTAACCGAACTTAATTAACGTTTATTATTTTAAACGTAATTGTTCTTTAATACTATTAACGTCATTATCGTGAACTAATCCACTATGAGTTAACGCTAGCTTACGTTTTTTAGACTTCTTTGTTAAGATGTGACTTTTAAACGCGTGCTTTCTTTTAATTTTACCAGTACCTGTAAGCTTAAAACGCTTTTT
>JAHDGB010000172.1 GCA_020627885.1 Flavobacteriaceae bacterium
AATTTTAATAAGGCAATTATTCCCTATTTGCTCTGTTTTTATAGCAATTTTTGGCCTTTTAGGTGAATATTTTATTGCATTATCTAATATGTTTACTAATACATTTACAAAATGTGTTTCGTTTGCTAAAATGGTTAACTTAGTTAATGATAAATTTGTTTCGATTATTCCTTCTCTATTCTTTACAATTAATTCTACATGAGAAATAGCATCTTCAACTAAGTCGTTAACCTCAACCTTTTCTTTTCTTATATTTAACTCTTTTTTTTCAAGTTTAGATATTCTTAAAACATTTTCAACTTGTGCATGCATACGTTTATTCTCCTCTTTTATCATTGTTAGATACCGTCTTACTTTGTCTTTATTTTCAATAATTTTTGGGTTACGAATAGCATCTAAAGCTAAATTTATTGTTGCTATAGGAGTTTTAAATTCATGTGTCATATTATTAATAAAATCTGTTTTTATTTCAGATATCTGGCGTTGTTTTAATAGTTGAAATAAAGCACTCCCATATGCTAATATTATAATTAATGTAAATACTATTGATAGTAGCAACATTCCTATAACTGAGGATAATATATAACTTTTTCTCTCAGGAAAATTAACAAATAGTTTATAATTATTTTTATCCTTTTTATTGTAAAATACTGGTACATTCCATGTATTTTTAGGTATAACCTCAAAATCTTCTGTTTTAACCTTAGTTGCTAAATCATTACTATATATAGCAAACTCAAAATCTATATCGATATTGTCCTCTAATAACTTTAATTTCAAAAGACGATTAATTTCTTCCTTTGTAACACGCTTATGAATAGGGGTCCTTATTACATTATCTCTATAGGTTGTTTCCCAAAGAATTTTATCGACCTCAGTAATGGTTCCTATTTGCGACAACATCGCATTTAGATTTTTATTCCCATCTAAGCTTTGGGTTTCTATAACTTGTGTTTCGCGCTCGTTTAATATACGCTTAACATTTATACTATCTAAACCGGCAATATCAAAGAGCGCAGAAGATAATTTATAATTCTCTTCTAGTATGTCATTTCTATATAAAAACGTTTTATTAGAGTTACCTCCACTTTCTTTTAAATAAAAATTAATAATAGCAGTTGTATCAACATTTTTTCCTTCTTTAATTAAACGCTGTAATTTAAAAAGGAAATCTCGAGATTCGTTCTTTTCAACTTGGCTTGACACATAACTAAGTGCCTTTCTAACATTAAAAGCAAATTGATCTTCCTCATTTTTAAAAGAATTACTTATGTAGTATGCTTGAACGAATATAATCCCTATTAAGGACAAACTCATTAAAACGATTAACAAAAGGAACAATTTTTTATTCACTATCCAAAATTAACTTATTAATGTGGTAACGCTATAATGCTTTAACCTTACATTAACAAAAATGTTAAAAGTTTATTCTTTGAACTTTATTTTTGTAAGTTTTTTATGAATAGCTATAACTTGCTTTTCTGTATTTTCTAACGTTATATTTTTTATGACAAAATGAGATAATTTAATTTTATCTTTATCATCCCATTGATTTCTCATAATTGCTGCAACCTTTTCTTTGGTAGAATTATCTCTCTTAATGACTCTCTTGATTCGGGTTTCTATAGGAGCCGTAACAGTAATAATAAAATCGTAATTTTTATGGGTTCCGTTTTCAAAAACAATAGCAACTTCTTTAATAATATATGGACTATCCTGTTTTAACAACCATCTTTTATAATGCTTTCCAACCTTAGGATGCACTATAGTATTCATTTTTTGTAACAATGACTTATCATTAAAAATTGCTTTAGATAAATACGGTTTGTTTAAACCTTCATTTGTATAAGCTTGTTCTCCAAATAAACTGATAAGCTTTCTTCTTATTACTTTTGAGCGTAGCATTAAACTGCGTGCCTCATCATCGGCAATATAAATTGGTACTCCTAAACTTTTAAACATATTAATTACAGTGGTTTTACCACTTCCTATACCTCCTGTTAATACTACTGTAATCATTCTGTTATTATATATTCGACATGTTGTTGTTGTAATCTAATTCTTTTTATAGCGCTAGGTTGTTTTACTAATTTGGGGATTAAATACAAATCATTATTTGCTAATTCTCTATAATCACAAATTACTTTAAAGTCCTTGCTTTTTATATTTTTAAAAGCTTTTAAACTTGTAAAATAATATACATTAATTGTTTTCGGAAAGTGAGTTAATGTTATGGAGCTCGGTACATTAATAACTTCTATAGGCACTCTTAATGTTCCTTCTGTAAACTTCTCGACACTAGATTTAAGCTTTATTTCCTTAATATCTAACTTTATAGATTGGTCTAGGCTATCAATATCCAATTTTAGTGTTTTTAAAATAGGGAACTTTACATTATCTGTTTTATATGGCTTTGTAGCTATGTAATCTACTTTTTCTAATAACGAACTTGGCCCTATGAGTTTTACAGAGTCTGGATCTATTAAGTTTTCATCTAATGTATTATAACCTGGGCTATATTTAATATCTAAATTGGCAATAATAGGAACCTTTTTTACAGCATTCTTATCATATTTAAATATAAGCTCCTCAGGGTTAACACTTATTATCTTTTCTGTTTTTTCAAATTGATTATTTATTGTTGAAAATCCTTTAGTTCTATTCCATACAAAAAGAGAATCTGTTATTGTTACATCCTGATCAAAATCTATTTCTAAGTGGGGAGTAATAAAATAGTACTTAAGCCATTTAAAACCATATGTATTAAGTGAAATTTTTAATTTATGTGAAGAATCTTTTAATATAACGGTTTCTTCTGGTACATTTTTTTGAGTGATATTAAATGTTATTGTATTGGTATAATCTCTTGATAATTTACTTAATAATAAGATAATAAAAGCCAAAAACACAAAAAGCAAAAAAACATTAACCCTCCTTGTCTTAACCGCTCTTAAAAACCTGTTTTTCAATACTCTCATTACTATTTAAAAAATAATTCAGGAAATGCTTTTTGAGGTGTTTTTCTCTTTATTTTTAACATAAATATAGATATTAAAAACCCCATACCATATCCATAGAATTGTATTGTTAAGGCTATTAATGATTTAATACTAACATTTATATTTTTAGTTTCAATTAATGCAAAAACAAATACAATAACATAATAAACAACTACTAAATATAATGGCCATGATATTTTAAAGATAGTTAACAACACGGAAACAAATAAACAAATGACAAACAAAGAAGGAAACCAATACGTTATTTTTTTAGTTTTTGGGTGCCACACGTTTAAAATAGGTCTCACTTTTCCAAATTTATTAACTTGAGTATAAAACTTAGACCATGATATGCGACGTTTATGGTATACAAATGCTTTTGGTATTAATTTAGTTTTGTACCCTTTATCCCATAACCTAATTGTTAAATCCGGATCTTCACCTGGGTGTATATTTCCAAAACCATTAGACGCTCTAAAAGCAACCTTAGAAATTCCCATGTTAAAGCTTCTGGGTTGAAATTTATTAACACTTTTTTTGTGTCCTCTGATTCCTCCTGTAGTAATAAAAGAGGTCATACTATAGTTTATTGCTTTCTGCAAATTTGTAAATGATTTGTGCGCAGCATCTGGTCCTCCGAAACAATCTACATAATCTTTTTGTAAAGACGCTTTTACTTCTTTTAGATATAATTTGGGCAAAATGCAATCACTATCTAAAATAATAAAATAGTTTCCTTTTGCTTTTTTCATTCCAAAATTTCTGGAGTCTCCGGGCCCAGAATTCTCTTTATAATAATAGCTAATATTTAGTTTTGATCTATATTTTTCTACATTAGATTTTGATGTAATCGTGGAACCATCTTCTACTATTACTATTTCAAATTTAGCATCACTTTCTAGTAAAGAAAAACTTTCTAATAGTTCTTCTATTTCATCTGGGCGATTAAAAACAGGAATAATAAATGAAAAGTCTAATTGCATAACACAAATGTAAGCGAATCCTTAATTTAATTCCAATAAATTAAAGCTATAAAAAAAGCCATAACTAAAAATAGTTATGGCTTTTTCTAAATATAATTTGTCCCGTCCTAAAATAGCGTTACACTAAATTTTAAGTGTAATGAAAAATAATTATGTAAAGCGTACACAAAAAGACTATAGCATGTCCTTTAAACTTCAAGTAGTACAAGAGATTGAACAAGGGTTATTAACTCGAACTCAAGCTATAGAAAAGTATGGTATTCAAGCAAGATCGACGATTCGCACTTGGTTAAAAAAATATGGTAAATTTGATTATAACTTTACAATAAATCAAGTCATGTCTAAAACTCCTGAACAACGTATTTTAGAATTAGAACAGCAAGTTAAACTTTTAGAAAAACAAAAAGCTAGAGCAGAATATCTAGCTGATAGAGCAGACAAAAAAGTCATTCTATTTGACATGATGATTGATATAGCTGAAGAAGAGTTTAATATTCCTATTAGAAAAAAGTCTGTACCCGAGTTATCGAAAGATATAGTAGAGAAAAACAACAAACAATAGTGTTTACCTGTGATTTACTCGGGGTTAATAGACAGGTTTATTATAGAGCTAAACAAGCTATTAGTGATAAACAAAAAGTAGCTAGAATTAGTTAGATCTATTCGTGCAATAATGCCTAAGTTAGGAACTAGAAAGTTATATGATAAATTGAAATTACAACTATCTAAATTATCAGTAGGTAGAGACAAGCTGTTTGATATTTTAAGAGCTAATCATATGCTCATAAAAACTAAAAAGAAATATCATATTACAACTAATTCGCATCATCGATTTAAAAAACATAAAAACCTAATACGTACTTTAGATTTTGATAAGCCAGAGCAGGTATGGGTAAGTGACATTACTTATATAGGAAGCAGAAAGAAACCTTGTTATTTAGCTCTAATAACAGATGCTTATTCGAAAAAGATAGTTGGATATGATGTATCTAATAGTTTACAAGTTTGCGGAACACTTAGAGCTTTAGATATGGCTATAAAAAGTAGAACCTATATGCAAACACCTTTAATACATCATTCTGATAGAGGATTACAATATTGTTCTAATGACTATCAAAG
>JAHDGB010000173.1 GCA_020627885.1 Flavobacteriaceae bacterium
AAATAGAGATATACAATTGGCTTTTTCAATACACCCATTGCATTGTAACGGTTTATTAACAGCTGTATCTACCATTTTTGAAAATTCAATTAATTCTCTTAATACCCGTATCTCTGAATTACATAATGTATTCTCTTTCCATTTAACTCCATTTATATAAAAAAAGCTGCTCTAATTGAGCAGCCTTTAATAATTATAAAAAACTTAACTTATATCATTTCTACTTTGCCAGAGTGTAAGCTATATACGCCTCCTACAATCTTAATGGCTCCGTTATCTTCAAGCTCTTTAAGTATTGGACTTTTTTCTCTAATACGCTCAATGGTTAATTTTACATTATTCTCAACAGTTTTTGCTACAAATTCTTTATTTGATGAGTTTGCTTCTCCATCTACTTCATTTGCCGATTGTCTAACTGCTGGTAAAATATTATCTAATAATGCTGTAATGTTTCCAAGCTCGACACCATCGCAAGCTGCTTTAACTGCTCCGCATGATTCATGACCTAATACTAAAACTAGTTTACTCCCAGCCACTTTGCATGAATATTCTAAACTGCCTAAAATATCTGTATTTTCAAAATTTCCAGCTACTCTAGCCACAAAAATATCTCCAATTGCCTGGTCTAAGACTGTTTCCACTGGCACTCTAGAATCTATACATGATAAAACAACAGCTTTAGGAAATTGTCCCGCAATGGTTTGTTTTACCAAAGCACTATTATCTATAGCTTCTGTTTTGTTATTTATAAATCTTTCATTCCCTTTAAGCAAGTCGTTTAATACGCTTGAAGGAGTTAATGCATCCTGTACTTGTTTTGTTATTGCTATATTTTTCATTCTAATTGCTGTTTTTCATTATTTTATTTACTTCTTTTTTAAAATCAATTATTGTCATTTACATTATTTTTTATCCACTCCAAACAAGAGGCAAAGTCTTCATAAATATATTCCTTAGAGATTAAATCTGGGATAAGACCTATACGTTCCATCATATATTTTGGTTGTTTTAACACATCAACAAATAAAATGGTAATTCCTTGTTTTCTTAAATCTACTAAAACATCCTCCATAGTATAAAGCCCTGTTTGATCTATATATGGCATTCTGCCTAAGCGAATAATTACTGTAGAAGCCGTACTCGGAATCTGTTTAGCTAATTGTTGAAACTCATCGTTAGATCCAAAAAATAAAGGGCCTTTAATATGTTTTATAAAGACTTCTTCTTTTAAATTCTCTGGGAAAGAAGCCTCATCTGGCCAAGCCTCTTCTTTCAGTAGTTTAACATCAGAACGCCTTGCCGTAACGTCTCCAATTTTTTTCATAAACATTAAAGACGCAATAATTAACCCTATTCCAACTGCATAAACTAAATCCCATACAGAAGATAAAACAAGGACAACTAACATAACAAGGACTTCAGAACTTAGTTTTATTGGCCCAATTTTTATGTCTTTTGGCATAGCTGGTATTGCTTTTAGCCCCTTGTAGTCCATAACTCCAATACCAACAGTAATTAGTATACCTGCTAAAACAGCTGCAGGGATTTTTGAGGCTATTGGACCTAAAGCCAAAAGAATTATAAGAAGCATAACGCCAGCTATCATTCCTGAAAGTTTGGTTTTACCTCCAGCATTTATATTAACAACCGTTCTTATAGTTGCACCTGCTCCTGGGATCCCTCCAAAAATAGCACCAATACTATTACCTATACCCTGTCCTATTAATTCCTTATTAGGCTTGTGTTTAGTTTTTGTCATATTATCGGCAACCACGCTAGTAAGGAGTGAGTCTATAGCTCCAAGTAAGGCCAATGATATGGCAGTAAATAGATAGGGGGTTATACTAGATAAGCTAAATTGAGAAAAAATCTCTAACCGCGGAATAGGAAGACCGGATGGAATTTCTTCTATAGGCCTGTAATTTAATCCTAATGCATAAGCCACACCAGAAACTAAAATTAATGCGACTAATGCACTTGGTATTTTTGTGGTAATAAGCTTAAATCCATAAACAATAGCTATGGTACATAAAGCTAAAATAAGCTCCAACCAATTAATGCTTTTTAAGGCTCTTGGTAGTACTTTTAATGTCCCTATAACACCTTTTGAGTAATTTGCAGCTAATGTTTTAGATTCTTTGGCTATATCTTCTTGTGTAAGCGATTGCGCTCTTTTGATCGTTTCTTTAAAATCCTCTAAAACCAAAATGCCTTCTCCAGCTTCTTCTTTTAGGATATTCTCTAAAATTAATTCTTCGGCTTGTGGTTTAAATTTATTAACTAATTGAAAATCCTCTTTAGGATAATATCCAACCGAAGGAAGTATTTGAGTAACTAGTATAATAACTCCAATGGCTGTCATAAATCCAGAAACTACTGGATAAGGAATGTATTTTATATATTTTCCAAAACCAAGTACTCCTAATCCAACTTGTATTAATCCAGTCAGAATAAAGACTATTAAAATGGCGGGAAGTGCTTTTTCTATATCGCCATCATTAGCCGCTATAATGCCAGCAATTACAATCATACTTACTGCTGTCATTGGAGCGGTAGGACCAGATATTTGTGTATCGGTTCCTCCAAAAAGCGCAGCAAAAAAACTAATAAAAATAGCACCATATAAGCCCGCACCGGGGCCTAATCCAGAAGATACTCCAAAGGCCAATGCTAAAGGTAAAGCAACAATTCCTGCAGTAATTCCTCCAAAGGCATCGCCTTTTATGTTTGAAAATAAATTTTTCATGCTATTCTTTTAAAGTGACAATACGTTATATTTATTTTAATAAATAAACTCCCTAAAGTTATCAAATTATAAGCTGACAAAAGCTATTAAATTAATTTGATCTCTACTCGAAGTTTCAAAAAATTGATTCATATAGCCTAGCTCCAGTCTTAGTTGTTTAGAAAAAGTATACCCTACACCTCCATATAATCTATTTCGATCAAATATTGAAGTTTTGGTATTTAAAAATATTTCATTGTATGCCGAAAAATAAAATGGGCCGTCTATTCCATCTTTATTTTTTGTAAAAGGGACTTTCATACTTAAAAAGTATCGAAAACGCATCTTAAAATCACTTTCTACAAATCGTTGTTCAAAACGATAACGATGGGTTAAACCTAGACGCCCTACTTTTTGTTTACTAATAAACTGCTGAAAAATTCTATGCTCATTTACTGAAACTTTTTCATTATTACTATTCTGATAATTTTCAGATAATATATAGCCATAACCTAATAATAAATTGTTATTATTTTCAGTTAAATTATAGCCCAGCCCAGTTCTTAGCAATAGTTGCTCTAAATCACCTATAGCATCATAGTTTCTATACTGAATTTCATGATGAAGGTTCCATTTTGTGTTTATTTTCTTACTCCCAATATATATTAACCAGTTACCTAAATTACTCTCCTGAGAATAACCTGTAAATGTTATCATAGAAGTGAAGATCACTAGAGTTGTTAGCCTTAACAAAATACTCATATTCATTATTTAAGTTAGAACTTAGGTTGTTTTTGGTCTAAGCTTAAAAAATTCTATAAAACTATTGGGGTTTTCTACAATACCACGTTCAGAAATTAGTTTAATGTTTATCTTTCTTTCTTTTGCCTTAAATGCAAAATCATCAAGTATTTCAATGATATCATAATCTAAAAACCTCGTTTTTCTTACATCCAATTCTAAATACGAATTTTCGGGTAGACTATCTAATTCCTTTAAAATAGTTGCTTTGTTAAAAAATGTTACCTCTTCTGCAAGGGTCATTTTAATTTTTCCATCGCCTGTGTCTCCTCCTTCTTTGTTAAGAAAGTGTGAGTTCTTGTAACTATGGTATAAAGTTACCATTATACCAATAGCCAAACCAATACCAATACCCCAAAGCAAGTCTTTAAATACAATAATTAATACCGTTGCAATAAATGGAACAAATTGTTTCCAACCTGCAATCCACATAGCCTTGAAAGTCGAAGGCTTAGCTAATTTGTATCCTACTATAAAAAGAATAGCGGCTAAAACAGAAAGTGGTATCATATTTAAAACTGTTGGAATTAACAATACCGATATAAGTATGAAAAAACCATGGATAATAGCACTTAATTTACTTTTGTTTCCGGACTGAATGTTAGCCGAGCTACGTACAATAACCTGAGTAATAGGTATCCCTCCAATTAACCCTGAAAGAATATTACCTGCGCCCTGAGCAAACAGCTCTCTGTTTGTAGGTGTAACACGTTTTTCTGGATCTAACTTGTCTGTTGCTTCAACACACAATAGCGTTTCTAAACTCGCAACAAGCGCAATTGTAAACGCTGTAACCCATATTTTAGATGAGCCAATAACACTAAAATCAGGAAATGTAAATTGCCCTAAAAAGCTATCTAAACTATCAGGAATTGGAACTTGTACTAAATGACTTTGTGCAATGTTTAATCCAGTACCTTGTGTTAAAACAAAGAAAATAATACCTGCAACAACAGCAACTAATGGGCCTTGTATTAATTTAAAAAAATTGTGCTTATGGACAAGTACATTAGACCATAAAACTAATACTAATATTGCTATTATAGCTATTATTGTAGAACCTAGACCTAAATTTTGAGGAATACTTATAATATCCATTAAAATATTACTATTTCCTCCAAACAGAACAAAATTTCCTTCAGGATCTTTGTCTATTCCAAAAAAATGAGGAATTTGTTTTAGAATGATAATTATTCCAATACCAGTAAGCATTCCTTTAATTACGGAAGAAGGAAAATAGTACCCAATAATACCAAACCTTAGTACTCCAAATAGAATTTGAATTGCACCAGCCAGAACTACTGAAACCAAAAAGGCTTTAAAGCCCAAAGTTGCTATTGCGGCTAATACAATTGCAGCTAAACCAGCAGCAGGGCCACTTACACCCACTTGAGAGCCACTTATTGCCCCTACAACAATACCTCCAATAATTCCAGCAATTAGTCCTGAAAATAGTGGAGCCCCACTAGCCAAAGCAATACCTAAGCAAAGCGGTAATGCTACAAAAAATACGACAATACTCGCTGGCAAGTCGCTTTTAATAGTTT
>JAHDGB010000174.1 GCA_020627885.1 Flavobacteriaceae bacterium
AGGCTAATCTTACTATAATTCAGATTATGCAGCTAAAGCGTAGTTATTCTCGCCGTTTAAAAAGTTGACTTAGCGTTTTACGAGTTCAATGTCATTACTCGACGTGCTTACTATTTAATTAATCTCGCTGTCAAAACCAGTCGACCCCATTAATCTTAATTATTTAAGATATAAATTAAATAATTGTTCACAAAACATTTCATTCAAATGTTAAGTAAGTTTGCAAACTTACTAAAAAGTTTGTTTAAGCTTGCAAATCCTCTTATTTTCGTCCAAAAATTTTTATAAATACTCTATTTTAATTGATGAATTCAACTATAGAGTTAAATAAGTCCTGTTTTTAATGAAATTTGCAATAATAAAAGAACGTAAAAACCCACCAGATCGAAGAGTAGTGTTTTCTCCTGAAGCCTTAATGAAGTTAAAATCGAAGTATAAGGAAGCAGAATTAATTGTAGAATCTTCAGGTGTTCGTGTTTTCAACGATAAAGCGTATTCAGATTTAGGGTTTAATGTTTTAGACAACGTTTCAGAAGCAGAGGTATTAATAGGGGTTAAAGAGGTGCCTATAGAGGCCTTAATTCCTAATAAAAAATATTTTTTCTTTAGCCATACTATAAAAGAGCAACCGTATAATAGAGAATTGCTAAAAGCGATTTTAGATAAAAACATAACGCTTTATGACCATGAAACTATTGTTAACAAACAAAACAAAAGACTTATAGGTTTTGGGTATTATGCAGGAGTTGTTGGTGCATACAATTGTTTTAGAGCCTATGGTTTAAAGCACAATATTTTTAATCTTCCTAAAGCTCAAGATTTAAAAAATAGAGATGAACTAAATGCCGAGTTAGATAAACTAACCATCCCAGTTATGAAGATAGTTCTTACTGGTACAGGGAAGGTAGGTAATGGTGCAAAAGAAGTTTTGGACCATTTAAATATTAAAGAAGTTTCAATTGAAGATTATTTATCAAAAACATATACAATGCCTGTATATGTACAAATAGGAACATTGGATTATAATGAGAGAAAAGATGGAGTGTTTAAAGGCAAACAAGACTTTTATGAAAATGCTGAAGAGTACAAATCGACATTTATGAAATTTGCAGAAGTAAGCGATGTATTTATAGCGGGTCATTTTCACGGAGAAGGTGCCCCTTATTTATTCACTCGAGAAGATGCAAAATCTGCAGCATTTAATATAAGCTTGGTAGCAGATATTAGTTGCGATATAGATGGGCCAGTTGCATGCACATTAAGAGCTTCTACAATTAAAGATCCTGTATATGGATACGATGCCCAAACTGAAAGTGAAGTAGATTATAAAAACAGTAATGCTATTGTAGTTATGGCTGTAGATAATTTACCTTGCGAATTGCCAGATAATGCCAGTCGAGATTTTGGAGTTATGTTTTTAAAGCATGTCATTCCTGCTTTTTTTAATGGTGATGAAAACGGTGTTTTAGAAAGAGCAAAAATTACTGAAAATGGCCAATTAACTCCTCGTTTTTCTTATCTTAAAAATTACGTAAATAAATAATAATAAGTATTTTATAGTATTTTTCTTCTAGTTTTCACCGTTAGTTTAATGGACAAAAAGATACTTTTGTCGACTAACGGTTTCTCTTTTGTGTTTTTCTTGTTTTTTTGAGGTTTTTACCTATATAATTCTTAGCTTTGGTAGTGTTGAAGTTGTTATTTGATAATAATAACTTGTTTTTATTGAATTAAATGTTGTTTTGGAATTGGGTTTTACTAAAGTGAAATATTAAAATTTTAATAGACCATTTTTTTAACTATACATTTTGTAGTGTTTAAGATTCAATAAATAATTTTGATTGTTTTTTTAGAGATTAATGAAATAGTACATTTTTTGGTACTCAAAAATAGTTTTGGCTGGCCTGATAGATAAAAGGGTAAATATTTTAGAATTCTCTTGTCCGTATAATGTAACTAATATAATTTTTATATAACCAGTATGATTACAACTGCTACTCAAACGTGTAATAATGCTACGCTTTCTGCTTATGTCCCATCAACAGATAATCCTTGGGATGAACAGAAAATAAACCATCTCTATAGACGAGTTGGTTTCGGAGCAACTCGTGCTATGATTAATGATGCCTTGGGAAAAACACCTACTCAGGTAATTAATTCTATTATAAATCAAGCCAAAAATGCAATACCCACCTCTCCACCGGATTGGGCTGAATGGACTTCAGATCAATTTGGTAGTGGTACGAACATAACAGTAGGCAAAGCTGTTAATGAATGGAAAAATAAAATTATAGAAGATTTTTATATAAACAATGGAGGATTAAATGATCGTTTAACACTCTTTTGGAGTAATCATTTAGTTGCTTCTTACGAAGGGTATTCGGGGCCACCACTTTTTTATAAATATTATAACTTACTTCAAAGGAAAGCAATAGGTAATTTTAAAGAATTGGTTTATGATGTAGGGCAAACAGGAGCAATGTTGCAATACCTTAATGGGTATCAAAATAGGAAAAATAGACCAAACGAAAACTATGCTAGGGAGCTGTTAGAGCTATTTACTTTAGGAGAGAATAACGGATACACTCAAGACGATATCGTTGAAATATCAAGAGCGCTTACTGGGTGGAATGATAGGTCTGACAGATATGGAGATATTAGTTTTAATGCTACTAAATTTGATAACGGAACTAAAACCTTTTTTGGAAGAACAGGCGAATGGGGATATGATGATGTTATTAATATTCTTTTTGAAGAAAGAGAATTAAAAATAGCCAGACATGTTTGTGGTAAGATATACAAATACTTTGTTGGCCCTGTTGTAAATGAAACCATTGTAAATCAGTTAGCTAATACATTTAAGAATAATAATTTTGATATCGCTCCGGTGTTAAATCGATTATTTAAGAGCGAACATTTTTTTGATAAATCGGTGTTTAGTGTAATGATAAAAAGCCCTGTAGATTTAGAAGTAGGTTTAAGAAGAGAAATGAACCTTAAGTTTCCTTCAGGATACCCACTTTATACAAAGACAAGGCAGAGTATAATCACTCAAGCACAAAATATTTTTAGTCATTCAAGTGTTTCTGGTTGGGATGGAGATCAAACTTGGATCAATCCAAGCACCTTTGTTGCAAGATGGGATGAGGTTGGTCGTCGTTTATTAAAAGCGAAACAACACGATGAAACGCAGTATAAAATATTTTTAAATGAGATACTCGGGAGTGTGTCTAACGATGTAGAGGCTGTAACACAATCGGTTTTAGCTTTTTTCTTTTCAAATCAATCAATAGATTCAGTAACTTCTCATGGCGCTTTAGTTGCGTTTAAAGATAATATCCCTCAGAATTATTTTGATGATGGCTCATGGAATACAGATTGGGATGAGGTTTCTAGGCAAATGTATATGCTTATGTTATACATTATTAAAATTCCTGAATTTCAACTAAAATAAAAAACAATGACTCATTATAATAAAAATTTCTCAAACAAAAAAGAAGGTAGTTGTAATCATGCAGAGCACAAGCAATGGAATAGACGTTCTTTTTTACAGGCTTTAGGTCTTGTGGGTGGAGGGGCTTTAACTTTTGCAAATACACCATTGTCGGCATCAAAACCTTCGCCTTTAGCAAGTGCAATTGGTAGAGCAGAAAGTGATAGAGTAGTAATAATTGTAGAATTAAAAGGAGGTAACGACGGGTTAAATACCATAATACCTATTTACGATTACGATACCTATGCAAATGCAAGACCAGATATAAAAATTCAACAAAGTAATCTGATTTCTCTTAACAGCGATTTTGGGATACCAAATTACGCAACCAAATTTGAAGAGATGTGGGGAGAAGGGCAAATGAAAATTGTTCATGGGGTTGGTTATCAAAACGGAAGCTTATCGCATTTTAAAGGACAAGATAATTGGGCTTCGGCAAACCCTATAAATACCCAGCAATCTACTGGTTGGATGGGACGGTATTTTGAAGATATCTATCCCGATTATTTATTTGATCCACCATTAAAACCAGCGGCTATTCAAATAGGGAATGTAGGTAATTTAACATTTAATGGAGAGGAGGCCTATTATGGATTTAATGTTTCTAGCCCCGAAAAATTATTTCAAATAGCTCAAAACGGATCTTTATATGATATAAATAATTTACCACCCTGTTTACATGGAGAGCAGAAGGGATATTTAAGAAGTATAGCTAATTCTACATTTAATTATGCAGGGGTAATTAATGAAGCATTTACTGCTTCTACAGACTATGGAGATTACCCAGATAATAAGCTAGCAAAGCAATTAAGTGTCATCTCACGAATGATAAAAGGGAACTTAGAAACTAAAGTGTACTTGGTTCAATTAGGAGGTTTTGATACGCATAATGCGCAGGCAAGCAGGCATGAGCAACTTATTACTCAGCTCTCGGAAAGTTTATCTCACTTTTATAAAGATATGGCGGCAGCCGGATGGGATGATAAGGTGTTGTGTATGACGACTTCAGAGTTTGGTCGTAGAGTAGCTCAAAATGGCTCTGCTGGAACTGATCATGGCTCGGCTTCACAAACGATGTTTTTTGGAAGTGCCTTAAATGGTAGCGGGTTTGTTGGTACGCATCCCGATTTATCAGATTTAGATACTAGAGGAAATTTAAAATTCACTAAGGATTTTAGAGAGCTGTATGCCTCAGTGTTAAAAGACTGGTTGTGTGTAAATCCAGACCTTGTTAACGAGGTGTTATTAGGGCAAGAATACGATTCATTAAACCTGGGTTTTGAATGTTCAACATTAAGTGATGATGAGGTAAGTTTTGATGGAAATAATAAGCTAAAGCATTATGTTAAATACGATAATGATCAACCGTATTTACATATTAAAATGCCAAATACTGGACATGTAGATGTTAAGTTGTTTAATATATTAGGGCAAGAACTAGCAACGCTTAAAAATGAAATACTTTTTGCCGGAGAACACATAATTAATGTTAATAAAGCAGCAGGAAACCAATTAATGGCTGGACAATACATATACAGAATAGTAACTAGTAATAAAAGCTATAGTAAATC
>JAHDGB010000175.1 GCA_020627885.1 Flavobacteriaceae bacterium
TACTGGAATTTCTGCATCTATTAAATCACCAAATTTCGACATTTTTATCGGTATTTTTTAATACAATTGTTTTACAAATATAACATTTCCCTGAAACTAAGCATTTTGCTGTCCTTTTCTGAGCTCTATAACTGTAATTTCTGGCCAAATACCTACTCGCCCTGGATAGGCATGAAACCCAAAACCTCGATTTACATTTAGGTATTGTCCGGATTCTTTGTATATCCCCGCCCATTGTTTATATACATATTGCACAGGGCTCCATTTAAATAACCCTGGGATTTCTATTCCAAACTGTAACCCATGAGTATGGCCACTTAATGTTAAATGAAAATGTTCTTTATGCGATTTTATTTCGTGTTCCCAATGCGATGGGTCGTGACTTAATAAAATTTTAAAATCATCGCTAGAAATAGCTGCTATTGTTTTATTTAAGTCCCCAGCCTTTTTAAAACTCTTCCCCCAGTTTTCAACCCCTAAAATAGCTATACGTTGCCCGTCTTTTTCTAGATAAGTACTTTCATTTAATAGTAATTTAAAATCTATTTTATCATGAATGTTTTTTATGGCTTTAAAATTAGCTTCTTTTTCAGCCTTACTTCGCCAAGTAACATATTCACCATAATCATGATTTCCTAACACAGAATACTTACCATATTTTGGCATTTTTATGCGTTTAAATGTATCAATCCAAGGATCCATTTCTTCAGCTTTAGTATTAACAATATCTCCTGTAAATAAAATAACATCTGTATCCTGTTTATTTATTAAATCTACAGCATACTCTATCTTCTCTCTGTTATCAAAACTCCCAGAATGAATATCGCTTATTTGAGTAATTTTAAAACCATTAAAAGCTTCTGGAAAATCTTCAAAATGCAAGGTGTACTTTAGAACTTTAAAATTATACTTCCCTTTATACATACCATAAAGTAAAGAAGCAAAAGGAATAGCAGCTATTCCTAAAGCTATTTTACTAATAAATTGCATTCGTCCAGGAATGTATTTTTTAGAATTCCCTGAAAAAAAATTATCAGTAATATAATTATAAAAACCAACAAAAAAACGAATTACATCTTCAGAAAACATCACAAAAAACAATACTAATTTAGGGATAACTGTTAGTAAAAATAACCCTAAAGCAATAAGAGACGCTCTATTTGGTCCTATACTTCTATCATAATTATAAAACACAAAAAACATGTAAGAATATACTCCAAAAGCAATTAAAAAATATACCCCGTATAACCATTGGTTTTTAGTTAAAGTTTTTATGGCTTGAAAAGCATAAAAATCTACCAGAATTACTACAACTATAAAGATAATGAGACGCAACATATGGGAGACGACTTTTTTCTATAAAAATAAGGATAAAATAAGAGTATACTTTTATTAAATTGTTAAAGTATCCTTCCTCTTTTTTTCATTACAGTACTTATATTAAATTGACTTATGGTAAAAAATTATCTTTAATAAAATGGTCCTTAGGTGTTTTTATTTATATAAGTCATGAACCCCATTATAAAATAACTTTTATCAAAATAAACACTATCTAATATTGTATCTAAATAATCATTGTTTTTATTTAAAAGCATTTTATTATGCTGCAAATATGAAAATTCAAATTTCAATCGCATTGTAAAACGACATTATCCATTTTGTTTTTTTACCATAAAACTATGATACTATAAATGAAAAAGCTATTTGATTCTTACAATCATAATTTTTTTGATTCAATATTTAACTGTTCTCTCAGATATAAATTCAATCCTTCTTTTTTAATACCGAGGTATTTTTCTATAGCAATATAATACTCTTGATCTGTTTTTCCGCTTGACATAAACGCTATAATGAGCTTCCAACCTCCTTTTTCATATATTTTTTTAGCTATTATTCCCCCTAAAACATAATGATATGCTGTTTTAAAATCTAAATTACTTAATGTTAACATATTACTCAAATCAACCTCTGGATGCTTTAGCAAGTAGTCGTTTGTTCTTTTTACATGCCATTTTAATGTTTCTCCTCGACTTCCTCCTAAAAAAGTAGCGATACCTTCCGATACCCAGAAATGTTTATTAGGATAATATTTATCTATTTGAACATGAAAAACTTCATGAAGGTAATACTCCCCTAATCCAGCACAATATATCTTATCATCTGCAGCTTTCCCTTTAGGTGTAGTATCTCCACCCATACCCATATAATAATCAATTCCTTTTAATTTTTGAATTTCATCATAATCATTAGCGACATAATATTCAAAAGGTATAGACTTAACTATTAAATCTTTACACAATTTATTAATGAATTCATTTGTTTTTCTAGCCTTTTCTATATTAAATTTATGATAGTTTGGATAATAAAAGTCTATAATACCAACTGTTGTGCAGTTCCATTCTTTTTTATTAATTGTTAATGCGTTATACAATTTAAAGCTCCCATTTTCTTTTTTAGCGTAATAATTTACTATTGCTAAAACATATGGTGTACCATCTTCTTTACAATATGAGAATTGAACTTTTATTTCATAATTACTTTTGTTCGACTTTATACTTAATACATGTGCAGGAAACCCAGAGTACAAAGATGGTAGAAATTCACTTTCTAAGAAATCAAAATTTTCATGATCTCTTTGCTCAACCGAATTCCAAAAACGATTTATTCGTTTATTATGAGGATTAGACTTCAAATAACTTTCAAACAATCGCATAACTTGCTTGTAATCTGATGATTTTGAATTTACTCCGTGATTGTAAGTTATTTTTTGACAGTAAATTTCAATGTTTGTAAATAAGATTAGTATTATCAAGACAAATTTCATAAATAATTTATTCTAATTAGTAGATAGCAACTGTCCGAGTTTTTTAGATCATGTTATTTACCCCAACCCTATTGGCTCATAATTTTAAAGAGTAATTGTAAGCTTTTATTACATAAAAATTCTAATTCAGAAAACGCTTCTTTTATTATCTTATTATAATGAATTTAATGTGCTTCTAACCAATTTGTGCCAGTATCTAATTCTACATCTAAAGGTACAGTAAGTTTAAACGCATTTTCCATTTCGCTTTTAATAAGAGCCTTCATCTCTTCTAATTCAGGCTTATAGACATCGAAAACTAATTCATCATGTACTTGTAGTATCATTTTTGTTTTATAATTACCAACTTCTAGCTTATCGTATATAGAAATCATTGCTATTTTAATAATATCGGCAGCACTTCCTTGAATAGGAGCATTAACAGCATTACGTTCTGCTGCACCACGAACAACTGCATTACGAGAATTAATATCTTTTAAATAACGGCGGCGACCTAAAACGGTTTGCACATAACCGTTATCGCGAGCAAAATCGACCTGCTCGCTCATATATTTTTTTAGTTTCGGGTATGTTTCATAATATGCATCTATTAATTCTTTAGATTCACTACGAGATAAATTGGTTTGATTACTTAATCCAAAGGCGGAAACCCCATATATGATTCCAAAGTTTATAGTTTTAGCATTACTACGCTGTTCGCGAGTTACATTTTTAATATCTACATTAAATACCTTAGCTGCGGTACTAGCATGAATGTCTTCACCATTTTTAAAAGCTTCTATCATGGTTTGCTCTTCACTTAAAGCAGCTATAATTCGAAGTTCTATTTGAGAATAATCTGCAGCTAACAAAATATGGTTTTCATCCCTAGGGATAAATGCTTTTCTAACTTGTCGCCCGCGCTCTGTACGAATCGGAATATTTTGAAGATTTGGATTATTACTACTTAAGCGTCCTGTGGCTGCAACGGTTTGCATATAATCGGTATGTACTCGTTTTGTAGTGTCTTCAACTTGTTCGGGTAAAGCGTCTACATAAGTGCTTTTTAATTTTGAAAGCCCCCTATAATCTAAAACATTTTGAATAATGCCATGGTCTTTAGCCAGATAACTAAGCACATCTTCTGCTGTTGAATATTGCCCTGTTTTTGTTTTTTTCGGCTTATCTACCAGTTTTAGTTTTTCGAATAAAATAACTCCTAATTGTTTTGGTGAAGCTATATTAAACTCCTCATCGGCTGCTTTATATATTTTATCTTCTAAAGCCTTAATATCATTATCAAGATCGGCAGATAGCGATTTTAGAAACACTTTATCTAAATTAATCCCCTCTAGTTCCATAGCTGCCAAAACACGCAGTAAAGGTACTTCTATATCATTAAACAGTTTTTGGATATTGGCTTCGCCTAATTCATTTTGAAAATGCGTTTTAAGTTGTAAGGTTATATCGGCATCTTCTACGGCATATTCAGTTTGTTTATCTAATGGTACCTCTCGCATAGACAATTGGTTTTTCCCTTTTTTGCCTATTAATTCGGTTATTGAAATTGGTGTGTAATTTAAATACGTTTCAGCCAATACATCCATATTATGGCGCATGTCAGGATTAATTAAATAATGTGCCAACATGGTATCAAACAACTTCCCTTTTACTATAACATTGTACTTATGAAGCACTTTAATATCGTACTTTAAATTTTGTCCAATTTTTTCTATATGTGTGGCTTCAAAAAACGGACGTAACTCTTCAATAATAGCTTGTGCTTCGGTTTTATTTTCTGGAAATGGAAGATAAAACCCTTTTCCTATTTCCCAAGAAAAGGCAATACCAACAAGCTCTGCTGTTAAGGGATTTAAACCTGTTGTTTCCGTATCAAAACAAACACTTGTTTGACGGAGTAAGTTTTTAACAAATAATTTGGTAGCCATTCCTGATGCAACACTTTGGTAAAAATGAGACGTGTTTTTTATTGTATTACGCTGAAAAGCATTTTCTACTACAGTTTCTTCAGAATTACTTTCGCCACCAAATAAAGAAAATTGGCCTGCTCCTGCTGCCATTTCTTTTGGTGTAGATTTGGTTTCTTTCTTTGTTAAAACCGATTCCGCTTCCTTTGTAACTGCTTCAGCAGAAAATGTTTTATTAAAATTATCGATTAAACGCCTAAATTCTAATTCCTGAAAAATCTCAGTAACCTTAGCTGTATCTGGTTGCTCCAATTCAAAATTATT
>JAHDGB010000176.1 GCA_020627885.1 Flavobacteriaceae bacterium
AATGCTCTACGAACTTCTTTTAATGTTTCAGCAACATTAACTTCTGTAATACTTCCATGTCCTTTTAGTACATGGAATGCTTTATCTAACTTATCACTTAAATTATTAAACATATAGCGCCTTCATTTTTAGGTTGACAAAATTAAATAAAATAATCTTTAATATATACTAATATGGTATCATAATACGACTATAGTAATAATATAAATCTTAAAATCATCTTAATAAAAACAAAAGCGATAACAGAATATGTTATCGCTTTTTAGTTATTGGGAGTTGAGTTAGTACCTTTTATTTAGTCACAGTCTTCCATTGCTTCATTAATAGCACTTAGTAATTCCATATTATTATTTACCTCTATTGTAGAAGCATCACTTAAAATTAAAGTAATAGGAAAATTTAAACTTGCAATTAAATTACCATCTAAAACATCATCAATAAAATCGTCGAATTCCTCGCTATCATTAATAGTAACCGTATCTATAACCTGGTTGTTTGCATCATAAATCGATGCACTAATTGGATATTGTATACTAATACAATCAACCTCTTCTTCTTCTTCTTCTGTTTCACAATTTTCTATTAATTCGTCTAACTCATCTTGAGAATTAACCTCAAATTCTACATGTTCATTTTTATCGTATAAAGTTATAGGAAAAATGATTTCTAAAATATCGTCATCACTATCAGACTCTTTAAATATTTTTCTGATTTCTTTAAAATCTTTATTGTGTTTAATTTCGACCTCTACACCATTAGCAATAACATCAATTGGTAGTTTCACTTTATAACAAGATCTTCCTCCAATGAAGTTATTTATAAAAATATCTCTACTTAGCGTTGTTCTTAAAGAGCGTTCTAAATCTGAATCTGCAACTAAAGTATCTTGAGGGTTAGAGGTGTTAGAGGCTTCATAAACCTCATCTTGGCATGAAGCTACAAATAAAACAAGAAGTAAAACAAATACTTTTTTAATTAAATTTTTAATTTCCATTTTTATGATTTTTTTAGATTAATTATTTAAGGTACATATAATTTAACTCTTCGAAATATAATAGCACCTCATACATATAACAACAATCTATTAAAAATTCCTACCCTTTAATTTTTATTTTTTAGATTTAAAACAGAAATTGCATAAATATATGAGTAAACCACTACATAATAATGTTTGTGAGAAAAACATATTTGTTTCTCTATTTAATAAACATGCAAAAAACCTTAATGATTTCTTACATTTTAAATACGGAGATTATCTAAGCCCAAAAGATTTAGTACAAGAATCTTTTATTAAACTTTGGGAAAATTGTAAAATGATACCTCCTGATAAAGCAAAGTCTTTTTTGTTTACTACAGCTAATAATATGATGCTAAATGCAATAAAGCATGAAAAAGTAGTTTCAAAATTTAAGGAGGGTAAACCTAAATCATATACAAATGAAAACCCCGAATTTTTAATGGAGGAAAATGAATACAAAAAAAAGGTAGAAATTGCATTATCTAATTTAACCGAAGCGCAAAGAGTAGCTTTCTTAATGAACAGGATAGAAGGTAAACGTTTTAAAGAAATAGCTGAGTTACTTGGCATTAGTACTAAAGCTGTTGAGAAAAGAGTTTATGGTGCTTTAAAAAACTTAAAAAAAACAATTGATGAATTATAAAAGCAAACTTGCAACACAAAACGGTAGGAATTTTATTACTTCAGTTGTTATATATATAGATAGATAAATTTTATGAAAAAAGAACATCTAATAAAAAAATGGTTAGATAACGATTTAACCAACAATGAATTGGAAGCTTTTAAAAAGCTTGATGATTATGATTCTTTAATTAAAATATCTAATCACTTCAACTCACAAAAAAGAATCCCTTTTAATACAAAGCATGAGCTAAATAAACTTTTAAACTCTATAGAACAAAAGAAAACAACTAGCTCAAAAAAATGGTTTGCTTATGTTTTAAAAACTGCTGCAGTTTTACTTCTTTGTATTGGGCTTTACCAACTTACTATAAAAAACAATGAAACTACCTTATTAACTAAAGTTGCACAAAAAAATAAAATTAATTTGCCCGACAACTCTAATGTAAAAATTAATGCTGCATCGTCCTTAACTTTTGATAAAAAAAATTGGGAAAATAATAGAACTGTTTTCTTAAAAGGAGAAGCTTTTTTTGATGTTTCTAAAGGTTCTACTTTTAACGTAAATACTACTCATGGAATCATTACTGTTTATGGCACTGAATTCAACGTAAAAGCAAGAAAAAACTATTTTGAAGTTATTTGCTATGAAGGGTTGGTTGGTGTGAATTACAAAAAAAACGAAATAAAACTTAGCCCAGGCAATACTTTTACGGTAATAAAAGGAAAAATAATATCATCAGAAAATAAAGCTATTAAACAGCCCCATTGGCTAAATAACAACAGTAAATTTAAGAGCATCCCTCTTTACGAAGTTATTGCAGAGTTTGAAAGGCAATACAATGTAAAAGTCATACCCAATGATATAGATTTAAATGCTTTGTTTACTGGAGGGTTTCCTCATAATAACCAGAAAACAGCTATAAATGCTATTATAACCCCATTAAAATTATCTTATTCTAAAAAAGGAAATACAATAATTTTAAAACGTGATTAAAAAATATTTCATTGTCTTTCTTTTTAGTTTACATTTATTTACTTGTCTAGCTCAAGCTGATATTAAATCGCCTTTAATTTCAATATTAGCGAGCATAGAGCAACAACATGATGTCCATTTTACATACATAGACAAAGTGATTGACACCATAAAATGCGTTTCTCCTAAATCTTCAATAGCCTTAAATGAAAAAATTAAATATTTAGAAGAACAATCTCCTATTCAATTTAAATTTATAGACCGTTATTATATTTCTGTTACGACTTTACTAAATAAGACTGGTAATGTACAGGAATTAAAAGAGATTACTTTATCAAATTATTTATCAAAAAATGTTTTAAAAGATTTAAATGGAAACATAATAATTAAACCAAACAAATTTAGCATTCTTCCAGGGCTTACGGAACCCGATGTATTACAAACTGTACAATACATCCCTGGTGTTATGAGTACTAATGAATCTATATCAAATATTAATATAAGAGGAGGTACACATGATCAGAATTTAATTCTATGGGATGGAATTAAAATGTATCAGTCTGGTCATTTTTTTGGTTTAATATCTGCTTATAGTCCCTACCTAACAAATCGTGTTTTAGTAACAAAAAATGGTACTAGCGCTGCTTATGGAGATGGCGTTTCTAGCACAATCGATATGCAACTTGATGATAATTTTAATCACACAATTTTAAATGGAATTGGTTTAAACCTTATTCATATAGATGGTTTTTCTAAATTAAGGTTAAGCGACAAACTTGAATTACAATTTTCAATCAGACGAGCCATCACTGATTATGTAAAAACACCAACATACAATGAATACTTTAAACGAATATTTGAAGATACCGATATAAACTCTGATTACAATAGCAAAACAGTAACGACAAATAAAGCGTTTTATTTTTATGATTTTGCTTCAAAGTTACTGTATGATATAACAAATAAAGATCGACTAAGGTTTAATTTTATAAAAATGTACAACAACCTCGATTATATTGAAGATTTAAGTATCCCCGTCAAAACAAATACTTTAAGTAGTGGGATTAATCAACAAAGTTTAGCTCTTGGTTTATCTTATAAACGGCTGTGGACAAAAACATTTGATAGTGATCTTAAAATCTATGCTTCAAATTATTCTATCAATGCTACCAATTTTGATCTTATTAATGTCCAACGTTTATTTCAAAAAAATGAAGTCATAGATACTGGAATAAAACTTCATACCAATTATAAAATTGGAAAAACAATAAATTGGAGTAATGGTTACAACTTTTATGAAATAGGTATTACGAATATAGAAGAAGTTAATATTCCTATTTTCTTTAGTAATATAAAAAAGGTACTGAGACACCATTCAATATACAGTGAAGTTGCATTTCACTCAAACAATAAAAAAACAAGTTTAAGAAAAGGTATAAGGTTTAACTATTTTAATAAATTTAATTTTTTTTTAATAGAACCCAGATTAAGTTTAAATCATAAAATTAACAAGTATTTTAATTTTGAAGTTTTAGCTGAAGCAAAAAGCCAAACTACCTCTCAAGTAATACAAAGGCAAAATGATTTTCTAGGAGTGGAAAAACGCCGTTGGGTATTATCTGATAATAGCTTGAGGCCAGTAATAAAAAGTAAACAAATCTCTCTAGGTATTAACTACAGTAAAAACAAACTTTTAATAAGTACTGAGGGTTATTTAAAAAAAGTAGAGGGTATAACAACAAGAAATCAGGGGTTTCAAAACCAATATCAATTCGCAGATGATATTGGTAATTATTATATAAAAGGTATTGATCTATTAGTTAATAAACGATTTAACCGTATCGAATCATGGTTTAATTATTCTTTTAGCGATAATAATTATACGTTTAACACGCTAAATAATGAAAAAAAATTCCCAAATAATCTTAATATAAAACATTACATAAATATTGCTAGCAATTATGTAACCACCAATTTTAAATTAGGATTAAGTATGAATTGGCGCTCTGGCAACCCAGTTAGTACTCCCAATGTTAGTAATCCGATAATAAATAACACTATTAATTATAACTCACCCAATAGTGAATCTTTAAAGAGTTATTTTAGAACAGATTTTTCTTCGACCTATAAGTTAAAATTGAGCAACACTGTTAAAAGTACCATCGGCATTTCTATATGGAATATATTAAACAGAAAAAATATAGTAAATACCTATTACATTTTAAACGATGATAACTCTATATCTAAAATAGAAAATAAGTCGTTACGACTTACTCCTAATTTAAGTTTCAGATTAAGCTTTTAAATACTCTTTCATTTAAATTAAAACACAGAAACGACAACTATATTTGCTTATAGAAAGGCACATTCAGAATACAGCCCTCCCTTGTAACTACGGGGATTTAGTTGTAAA
>JAHDGB010000177.1 GCA_020627885.1 Flavobacteriaceae bacterium
GAGTTTAATGTAAAATCAACCTCTGCTATTTGTAATAAACGAATTAAAGATATCGATTTTCCTCGTTCTGCAATTATAGGAGGTATAGTAAGAGATGGAAAGGGGCTTATCGCTTTAGGAGATTTTAGAATACAGGAGAGCGATAAAGTAGTCGTTTGCTGCTTGCCTCGTTCAATAAAACGAGTTGAAAAATTATTTCTATAGTAAATGAAGCTTAATTATAAAATCATTTTTTATTTTTTTGGTCTTTTATTGCTGTTTAATGGGGGGTTCATATTACTTTCTACTATTGTGAGCTTAGTTTATAAAGATGGGATTACTTTTAAACTATTTCTATCTGGTATTGTTATACTGCTGGTTGGCTTATTTATGATGTATTATACTCGAAATCATAAAAAAGAATTAAATAAACGCGATGGTTATATTGTTGTTTCATTTGGGTGGATTGTTATGGCGCTTTCAGGTAGTTTACCTTATGTTTTAACTGGTGCAATCCCTAGTTTTACGAATGCTTTTTTTGAAACAATATCTGGTTTTACGACAACAGGAGCTTCAATTATAAATGATATTGAAGCCATTCCTAAAGGATTGCTTTTTTGGAGGAGTTTAACACATTGGATTGGAGGAATGGGGATTATTGTTCTGGCAGTTGCTATTCTCCCTTTATTAGGAATTGGGGGTATGCAATTGTTTGCAGCTGAAGCACCTGGACCGAGTGCTGATAAACTACACCCTAGAATTAAAGATACCGCAAAACGATTATGGCTTATTTATTTTGGATATACTGTAGCAGAAACGGTTTTATTAAAAATAGCGGGAATGTCATTTTTCGATGCGATTAATCACTCAATGAGTACATTATCAACAGGAGGCTTTTCTACAAAAAATGCTAGTATGGCTTATTGGAATGATAAACCAATTATACAATATATTATTATTCTGTTTATGTTTCTTGCCGGAACAAACTTCGTATTAAGCTATTTTGCTTTTAAAGGGAGGATAAAAAAAGTTTTTCAAGATGAAGAGTTTAAACTTTATTTTAAATTCATTGCTATATTTACTTGCATAGCAGCAGTTATTATTTATTTTAAAAGCGATTTTTCAAAATCTACGTTAAATCATCCTATGGTTTTCGGGGAAATAGAAAGTATTTTCAGACACGCTTTGTTTCAAGTTTTAGCAATTGTAACCACAACTGGTTTTGTATCTGCAGATTATACATTATGGACTTCTTTTTTAACTCTTCTTTTCTTTGGTTTAATGTTTTTAGGAGGCTCTGCAGGAAGCACATCGGGAAGTATGAAGGTTGTAAGACATTTAATTACTATTAAAAATGGATTTTTAGAGTTTAAAAGAACTTTACATCCTAATGCAATTTTACCAGTGCGTTATAATAAGCGATCTGTTTCGGGAGAAATTGTATTTAACATATTAGGTTTTTTTATTCTATACATGTTATCATTTATTGTAGGTGCTTTAGGGTTTTCTATAATGAGTATTGATTTTGAAAGCGCTATAGGTTTAGCAGCTTCTAGTTTAGGAAATGTTGGGCCAGCTATAGGGGATTTTGGTCCTGTAAATAATTATTCGGCATTGCCTAGTATAGGAAAATGGTGGGCTGCTTTTTTAATGCTTATAGGACGTTTAGAATTATTTACAGTTCTTATTTTGTTAACACCATTCTTTTGGAGCAATAGGTGATTTCTTTCATCAAATTTTAAATAAAAATTTAGAAATGTTTTTTGACTTTGTTTTATTGAAAAAAGTCATGATTTTTTTAAAGAATTTTCCTGTTTTTATAGAATAGGTCTGTTGTTTAGCGATTTTAGTATTGAATTATAACGTGTTGTGATTTTTGTTCTTTGTAACATTTTCCAAGATTAGGCGTCGTATATGTATAAACCAATTAAAATAAATCATTATGGAATTAGTTAAAACCTATCAAGAATTAGAGCCCTTACCCGAACCCCGGTTTTCAAATTATTATTCACATTCAGGGTTATTAAAATCTAATTACAAAAGTATAGTAAACAATACTTTTGATAATATAAAAAAACCTTCAGTTTTTAGCATAAAACAACGCGTTAAAAGTACGCTGTTTAATAATTACTGTAATATTTCTACAACTTTAAAAGTGTCCGTCTTTTTAGTAGGCCTTTTAATTGCTCTAGTGTAAAGGGGTAAATTATTCTCTCTTTAAAAATTCATTTACAGAGTAAGAGAAATCATAAATCATAAAAAAGAACTTTAGTTATTACTGCTAAGGTACTGAAAGCATGATGCAATATAAAAGTGCGTCCATGTATACTATTGTCTAATTTAAAACACACAAAACTATGGGAGGAGAAGGAGCAATGATGCAAGCTAATCAAATGAATAAATACAATAAAGGGCAGTTGTCTAAAAGAAAAGACAGGAAATGGAGTATTGTAGGGGAAGATCAAGAAAAACCAGAGTTTAATTTACCAGGAGCTACTCCTGAAATATTGGAAAAGATAAAACAGGAAATGAAAATAAAGAATAAAGAGATTAGGATTAAGCGTTTAATACTACTAATTCTATTTATGGGAGTAATATTGGCTTCATTAGCATTTGTTTTAATGTTTTAAGTTATTGAAAATGTGTAATGTAGTTTGAGAGATTCTTCTTAAAACTATAGAGTTGTAAAACGAGGTGTTACGGGGTATTCAATTATGATGAATTTGATGTTTTTTTTGAATATTTAATTAAAAAAAGAGATAATTTTAAATTAAAATATGGTTTTATCAAAAATACGTCAATAAAATAGTGTTTTGGTCTAATTAATTTGTTTTTTATCGTTTTTATTTAACAACAACTGTTTGTTACTATAGATTTACAATGATCATTAAGTTTATAAAAAAACTAACTATACTTTGAAATCTATTATTACTTCCTTAATATTAGCTATATCGTTTAGCTTATATTCTCAGCAAATCGTAAACATATCCAATACCACTTTAAATAGCTGTTCTGCTTCAATTTTTGATGATGGGGGAGCAGATGGTAATTATTCTGAAACCGATTACACAATGACGGTTTGTGCAGATACAGGAACTCAGTTGTACTTTGTTGTTAATAGTATGTCATTAGGAGCTACATTTAGTGGGGATAAAGATGTATTTATTATTTATGAAGGAACAGGAATTGGGGGAGCAGTATTGTACAATGCAGAAAATGATACACCTGGAGCAATACTTTCAACAAACGCTACATGCATTACAATTAATATACAAACAAATCCTCATTCTCCAATAGATACTGAGGTGGCTGCTGGTTTTGAAGTACTGGTTTCTTGTACACTTCCAGAAACTTGTAGTGATGGAATTTTAAATAATGGGGAAGTCCAAATAGATTGTGGAGGGGCTAATTGTTCTCCTTGTTATGTTTTTACAGCTTGTGGTCCTAACACAATAATAAATGGAGACTTTGAAGCTTCAATACCGGCTGTTTGCGGAGCTGCGGATGGCGGAATATATGGTGTGGCAAATCAAATACCTCGTCCTTGGTATAATCAATCTCCTGTTGAAAATTGGATTGGTACTGCAATCAGAATTGATGATGCTATATCCTACCCATCCCCAGATTATTATTATTCTTGTACAAATTCAGCATCTTTGGCAGAGATGAATGGAGACGGATCATTAGGGTATATTGCTTACTTTACAGGTAATCAAAGCTCTGAGTATGTTCAGCAAGTATTAAGTTCTCCATTAGAAGCGGGAGAAGAATATTGTGTTAGTTTGATAGCTATTGCTAAAGATGGACTTAGCCCAGGAACACCTTCTGCTGGGTTTGGAATGTGGTTTCATAATAATACTTATGCATCTGGAGATGGATTTATTGATTATGATGCAGATAATGGAGGGGAAGCATTCATTGGCCCAGGTACTACTGTAAATGCTAGTCCGCAGGTAGAGCAACCAGTAGGGCAGAACATTTCAAGTACAACCGCAACTGATTTAAACTTTAGTTTTTGTGCCTCAGGAGGAGAATCACACGTAATTATAGGCAATTTTAAACCCGGAAATTCACCTTCTGGTTCTCATGAATATATCACTATTGATGATCTTGTTGTTAAAAAAACTTGCCCTGTAGATTTTGATTTAACTTTAGATGGCGGAGATGATTGTGCAGCGACTTGTTTTGATCTTACCGCTAACGTGGCAAATCAATCTGGAGGATGCCAGATTACTAATGATTTTACATATGTATGGCTTTTAAATGGAGAACCTATAGCAGGGCAAACTACTCCAACATTAACAAATATATGTCCTAATGCAGGAGATGTTTATACTATTGAAGTTACCTATTCTTCAGGATGTTCATCAATTACTAAAACTTTAGAGTTTAAAGGACCTAACGATATTAATGCAGGTGAAAATGGAGAGCTTACTGTTTGTGGAGGTTCTGCAGTAAATTTATTTGATGAATTAGAAGGAACACCAGATACAGGAGGAACATGGAGTGGTCCTAGCGATTTAACTAATGACGATTTAGGAACATTTGATCCAGCTGTTAATACACAAGGAACATATACCTATACAGTTAGTAGTAGTCCATCATGTCCAACCGCCACGGCTGAGGTTGTTGTTACTATTACTACAGGTGTCAATGCAGGAGAAGATGGTGTATTAGAGGTTTGTAGTTCAGACGCATCAGTAGACTTATTCACTTTATTAGGAGGTACCCCAGGAGCTGGAGGTACATGGGCACCTGTATTAACTAGTGGTACTGGTGTTTTTGACCCGGCGGCAGATCCAGCCGGAACATATACATATACAATAACAGGTGAGGCGCCTTGTCCAGATGATACTTCTGAGGTTGAGGTTACCCTTGTTGAACCAGTTAGTGCAGGAGAAGATGGCGTTTTATTGCTATGTTTTACAGGTGAAGCTACAAATCTTTTTGACAGTTTAGGAGGTACTCCAGCAGTAGGCGGAACATGGA
>JAHDGB010000178.1 GCA_020627885.1 Flavobacteriaceae bacterium
TGGTAAAAGAAAACGATTATGATTGTGTATTAATGGATTTGCATATGCCAGAAATAGATGGCTATGAAGCCACAAGACAAATTAGGATGTTTAATGAGAATATTCCGATAGTAGCACTAACAGCCGATGTGTCTAAAGAGGTGATGGATAAAATTAAAGCAGTAAAAATGAATGGTTACATATTGAAACCATTTTTAACTCATGATTTTGTCTCAACTATTTTTAGAATTATAAAAAAGCAACCTTAATAATAATAATAATAATAAAATAGGATATTACTGAATATTATAAAAGTATAACTTGTTGATTATAAAAGTTTTCATTATTTTGTGTTTGCTCTATATTTCTACTAATCTATTATGAAGGAAAATCTATTTTTTTTATTTCTTTTTTATACCGCAATTCTTTTTGCTCAAGAAGTTAGTAGGCAAAAAAATGATTCAATTTATTCTAGCATATTAAATACCGCATTTAATTATACTCAAACAGGAGAACCTAATGAAGCTATTAAGTTATGTAATAAAGCTTTAGAATATGCTAAAAAGGAAAATGTAGATAGTTTAAAAGCTAGAGCCTATAATATTCTTTCTGTAGTTTTTTTAGATTTAGAAGATAAAGAAACGTCTTTCGAGCATCTTATAAAGTCGAAGAACATTTACCTTAAACTTAATGATAGTTTAAAATTAACTTCAGTATATAACAATATAGGTGTTTTTTATGGAGACAATGGAGTTGTAGATAGCTCTAACGTTTATTATAAGAAAGGAATGAAAATAGCAAAGGCAATTAACAGTAAAAACTCAATGTTTATTTTGTCTTATAATATAGGTTATAATTATGGGATGTATAAAGGAGACTATAAAAATGCGATGCTCTATTTAAATAAAGCATTAAGTTTACAAGAGTATTCAGATCAGAACCATATAAAGGGTAAATTGTATAGAGCTATAGGTTATGTCAAGAAAAGTTTAAAAAAATATGATGAAGCTCATAAATGTTTTGATAAAAGTATAGCGGTATATAAAAAACATGGTTATTTGCCGAGCTTGGTAGAGGTGTATGGGTATAAGTCAGAAGCTTATAAAGAGCAAAATAATTTGTTTTCTGCTAATGATTTTTTATTAAAACAAATCGTTATCAAGGACTCAATAGAAGGCATTGAGAAAGAAGATTTAGCTAAAGAAATAGAGGCAAAATATAAATTAAAAGTTAGTAAAGAAAAATTTAAATTTATAGAAAAAGAAAACTCGGTACAGAAAAAATTATTAGCAAAATCTACCCTTTTTAATTGGTTACTAGCCTTTTTAATGATTTTGTTATTATTTACAGCTTATTGGATTTATACTAAAAATAAAGAGTTAAAAAAAGCAAGAGATAGGGCAGAGGCGCTTTCCAAAGTAAAAAGTAATTTTTATTCAGAAATTAGTCATGAGCTTAGAACCCCTTTATATGCGGTAATAGAGTTGTCTAGCTTATTGCTTAAAGAAAATATTAATTCAAAGCACCAAGGGTATTTAGCGTCTTTAAAATATTCAGGAACACAACTACTCTCATTAATTAATAATGTATTACAATTAAATAAGATAGAAGAATCTGGGGCTTTAAAACTAGAGTATTCAGTTTTTAATTTAAAGAATGTAATAACAACTATTATAAACTCCTTAGAATATGCATTAAAAGATAGCGGAAACACAATTGCATTAGAGTTTGATGATTCTATACCTCAAAAACTTAAAGGCGATTCATTAAAATTATCGCAAGTATTAACTAATTTAATCTCCAACGCGATAAAATTTACAAATCATGGACACATAGAAGTGTTTATTACAAAAATCAAGTCTAAAAAACAAAAAGGGAAGACTTCTATTTTTTTTAAAATATCAGACAATGGACCGGGCATATCTAAAGAAAATCAATTACTTGTATTCGAAGATTATTACCAAGAACATTCAAAGAATGACAACTCTTATAAAGGAACAGGTTTAGGTTTATCTATTGTTAAAAGTACTTTGGAGGCAATGAATAGTCGTATAGGCATAGAGAGTGAAGAAGGGAAGGGGACATCGTTTTATTTTACAATTCAATTAGCAAAAGAAAAAGCGGATAAAGAAGAAACATCCGATAGGCAGTTAGAGATTATAAAAAAGTATAAGTTACTCGTGGTCGATGACAATAAAATAAATCAGTTAGTGACTAAGAAAGTGTTAGATCAGCTTTCTGTATATAGTGAGATAGCAGGATCGGGAGAAAAAGCAATAGCGTTAGTAAAAACAAACCACTATGATTGTGTTTTAATGGATTTGCACATGCCTAAAATAGATGGCTATGAAACATCAAAACGTATAAGATCATTCAATAAAAGAATACCAATAGTAGCATTAACTGCAGCAGCACCCGAAGAGATTGAAAAGAAAATCAATTCAGTAAGTATGAATGGTTACATTTTAAAACCTTTTTTGATGGGTGATTTTGTATCAACGATTGTTAGAGCGGTAAAAAAAAATAATGCTTAGTTATATTTAATACCTGTTTTTTTATACCGATATTTTAAAATATCTGATTTTGCTGATTACAAAAGATTTTGTTACTTTAGTATGGCCCAAATACCATTTAACAGAATGAAAAGAGCCTTGTTTTTTCTATGTTTTATTTCTGTCGCAACTCTTTTTGCGCAGAATGACTATAAACAAGAGGCAGATTTAACTACATATAAGGAAAACAAAAATACATATATTGAAAATTCGAGTAGTGATAGTTTAAACGATAGGGCTTATTATACTAAGCTACTGAGTCAGTCTTTTAAATATTCTATAAAAGGTAAACCCAACGAAGGGTTAAAATTAAGTAAGAAAGTTTTAGAGTATGCTATAAAGGAAGGGATAGATAGTTTAGAGGCTAGGGCTCATAATAATACCTACATTGCATGGCTTGAATTGAAAGAGAACGAGAGGGCTTTTTCCCACCTTATTAAGGCAAAGGATATTTACCTAAGACTTAACGATAGTTCAAAGCTAATAAAAATATATAATAATATAGGTGTTTTTTATCAACGTAATGGTAGTCTCGATAAAACTATGATTTACCAAAAGAAGGCTATGAATATTGCTGAAATGATTGATGAGAAAACAGAAATTTTTTTTTTAGCATATAATCTTGGTTTTAATTATGGAATTGGTAAAGGCGATTATAAAAATGCCATGTTATTTCTTAATAAAGGGTTGAAATTTAAAGACCTTCCAAATCTTAGCCAAATAACAAAGGCATCTTTGTTTCTTCTTATAGGGTATATTAAAAAAGAATTACAAGAATACGATGAGGCACATAAAAATTTTGATATAGGCATAGCGATATGTGAAGAGTATGGTTATTTAAACGAATTACAAGAGGCTTACAGCTATAAATCTGAAGTTTATAAAGCTCAAAATGATTTACCATTTGCTAATGCTTATTTACTAAGACAAATAAAAATTAAGGATTCTTTGAGGAAGGAAGAGAGAGAGGATTTAGCTAAAGGAATAAGTGCAAAATATAAACAAAAGGAGCATCAAGAAAAACTTGAGTTAGTAAAAAATGAAAAAGAGGTACAGCAAAAGCTATTAGCTCAATCTAATCTTTTTAACTGGTTATTCGCTTTTTTAATAGTTGTATTGTTATTTACAGCTTATTGGATTCATACAAAAAACAAAGAGCTAAAACTTGCAAGAGATAGAGCCAATAGACTCTCTAAAGTAAAGAGCGATTTTTATTCAGAAATTAGTCATGAACTTAGAACACCACTTTATGCTATAATTGAATTGTCAGGTTTGTTGCTTAAAGAAAATATTAAAGAAAAGAATAAAAAGTATATAGAGTCCTTGAAACTCTCAGGAACGCATTTACTCTCTTTAATAAATAATGTATTACAATTGAATAAGGTAGAGTCTGGTGAGTTAAATATAGAGCATTCAACTTTTGATTTAAAGGTTTTAATACTAAACATTATAGATAGCTTAGAGTATGGCATTAAGGAAAGAGGGAATACAATTAAATTTGATTATGATATTTCTATCCCTAAACTATTAATTGGAGACGCTTTAAAACTATCGCAAGTATTAATTAATTTAATTTCTAATGCTATAAAGTATAATAACAATGAATTAATAGAAATTATTGTAACTCAAATTAAACCTGAAGAAAAAAATGATAAAGTCACAGTTGTTTTTAAAATAACTGATTCAGATATGGTAGCTTCTAAAGAAAAACAATTAGAAGTATTTGAGAACTATTATCATAAACATTCAAAAAGTGAAAGTTTATATAAGGAAACTGGTTTAAATTTATCTATGGTAAAGAGTGGTTTACAAGTTATGAATAGTAATATAACTATTGATTCAGAAGAAGGAAATAGATCATCATTTAATTTCATCGTTCAATTTGAAGAAAAACAAGGGGGCGAGCTTTCGGAATTAACTTATCAAAAGCAATTAGAAACTATTAAAAGATATAAGTTACTCGTGGTCGATGATAATAAGATAAACCAATTGGTGACTAAAAAAGTGCTAGATCAGCTTTTGGTAGTGAGCGATGTTACTGACTCCGGAAGAAAAGCAATAGCATTAGTAAAAGAAAATCATTATGATTGCGTTTTAATGGATTTACACATGCCAGAAATGGATGGCTACGAAACTTCAAAGCGTATTAGATTGTTTAATAAAACTATTCCAATAGTAGCATTAACAGCAGCTGCTTCAGATAGTATGAAAAATAGAATAGTTGAAGAAAAAATGAATGGATGTATTGTAAAGCCATTTTTAATAAATGATTTTGTAACAACAATTATTGGAGCTATAAAAAAACAAAAAATATAAATTAATGGTATTTTTTTAAAAAAACATTAATTTTTTTGTAGTATAATTTGCTGATTACAAATCTTTTTCGGTTATTTGTTCGACCAAATCACCTTTTTTACCTATGAAATGCAC
>JAHDGB010000179.1:0-2024 GCA_020627885.1 Flavobacteriaceae bacterium
ATATATTAATGAGGATCCGGTTCGAGATTTTTATATGAGAGAAATAGTTTCTCCCGTAACAAGAGATGTGGAAATATTAGATAATCAAACTCTTGAACAAAAAAAAATGTTAATGTTTGGATCTAATGGGTATTTAGATTTAGCAAACAATGATGAGGTTTGGCCGAGCATTCAAGAAAAAGTAAACAAATATGGTATAGGATTAGGTGGTCCTCCACTATTAAATGGGTACACCACACTTCATAAAAAATTAGAAACTAAAGTAGCTCAGCTAAAAAATAAAACAGGAGCAATGCTTTTTTCTAGCGGGTACACAGCAAATTTGGGGCTCATAACTGGGTTAACAACTAAAAAAGACCTTGTTATTTTTGATGAATATAGTCATGCTTCTTTGGTAGACGGTATAAAATTAAGTCAAGTAAAAAGTAGATTTTTTACTCATAATAACATGGAAATGTTAGAAGAATTATTAATTGAAAATAAACCCAAATTCCGAAATATATTTATTGCTTTTGAAAGTCTCTATTCTATGGATGGTGATACGGCCCCTTTGAATAAAATCGTAGAATTAGCAAAAAAGTACGGAGCATATACTATACTAGACGATTGCCATGCTACAGGTGTAATGGGAGAAAAAGGAACTGGTGGATGTGAAGCTTTTAGTACATCGGTAGATTTTATTGTTGGCTCATTTAGTAAAGCTTTTTCTATGACAGGAGGTTTTATTTGCGCAGATGAATCTTATATCGATTATTTAAGAGTTTTTTCAAGACAATACATGTTTTCTACATCAATGCCTACATTATTTGTTGCTGGAATATTATCTGTTTTGGAAAGCTATGAAAAAAACAAAGTAGCTTTACTAAAAAGAATAAAATCTCATAGAGAATACATAATGCAAGAGTTAAAACAGAAGGTCACTTTTGCTGCCATTCCAGAAGCGAGTATAGTGGTGTTAAGAGTGCCTTCTAAAATGGATATAACAGTAATAAATAAAGAGTTCCATTCAAGAAATATTTTTGTTAACTCGATACATTATCCTGCAGTCCCTATTGATGAACAAAGAATAAGAATAAGTTTAATGGCCTCTCACACTTCAGAAGATATTGCATATTTAGTTAAAAATATTAAAGAAATCTGGTTAAAATATAACTTAAATTAAAAAAATGAATAATACATTAGATTACATTAAAGAAAAAGCAAAAAGTAACCCGCCTTTAAATGCAAAATTAAAAGTGGCTACCGATAAAACAAATTATTTTATTGATGGAACAGGAACCTCTAATGAAGTAAGTATTGACGATTCTCCTTCAGATTGTACAATTACATGTAAGGAAGACGTTCTAAAAAAACTAATTGATGGCAAGTTAAGCTCAACCATGGCTGTACTTATGGGACAAATAAAAATTCAAGGCGATATGGGAATTGCTTTAAAACTTCAAACAATAATTAACTAATTTATGGACTTCTCTATTAGAAAACCTCATGAGTTTGAAGAAGTCGATGATTTTAATTTTAAAGGCCCTAAGTTTAAACGATTTTTACGCGATTTAAAGTTCATTAACACGTATTTAGGTTCAAATCCAGCAATAGTTTCTACAATTATAAAAACAATAAAATCTAATAATTATAAAGAAGTAACTATAGTCGACATTGGATCTGGTGGAGGAGATCTTTTAATGACATTGGCTAAGGCGTTTCGAAAAAAAAAAATTAAAGCAAAACTTATAGGTGTAGATATTAATGATAATTGTATAGAGTATGCTAAGGAGAAATCAAAAGAATTTTCTGAAATATCCTATTTAAAAGGGAATATTCTTAGTTCTAATTTTATAGTCCCTTTATGTGATATTTTAGTAAGTTCTCATTTTGTAGACCATTTAGAAGACAAGGAAATAATTGCTTTTATAGAAAAAGCAAAACATTCAGTAAAGCACAAAATTTTAATAACAGAAGCAGAAAGAATTCGTTTTGTATATTATCTTTTTAAATATTCTGGATTTATTTTGTTTAGTAAAATTACG
>JAHDGB010000179.1:2124-4907 GCA_020627885.1 Flavobacteriaceae bacterium
ATAAATAATAAATGATTTGTAAAGGCAATACCTTTATAGCAAAATAAAAGAGGATTAAATTTTAGTATATGTGTACAGAAAAAGGACTAAATACTAATAATAATGAGAAAAAAATGAGATCTTTGTTATTAAAGATAAAATAGATACAAATTACTTATTATGATAAGTACAAAAATAAGGTTATGTGTGGAATTGTAGGTTATGTTGGGCATAGAGATGTGCTGCCTATTTTAATAAATGGCTTAAAACGGTTAGAATATAGAGGTTATGATAGTGCGGGGATAGCAACATATAATGAAAGTCAAGGAATTAATTTAGTTAAAACTAAAGGGAAGATGGCTAATTTGGAAGTGTTACTAGAAAGTTCCTATTACCAAGAATCTTTTCTTGGTATAGGCCACACTAGATGGGCAACTCATGGTATTCCTAACGATGTTAATTCTCATCCGCATGCTTCAAATTCGGGAGATTTAGTGTTGGTTCATAATGGAATTATTGAGAACTATGAATCTATTAAAAATTTACTGATTAAAAGAGGTTATGAGTTTAAAAGCGATACAGATACAGAAGTATTAGTAAATTTAATAGAAGAGGTTAAAAAGAAAGAACAAGTAAAGTTAGGTAAGGCAGTACAAATAGCATTAAACCAAGTTGTAGGGGCATACGCAATTGCCGTATTTGATATAAACAAACCAAATGAAATTGTTGCGGCTCGTCTTGGTAGTCCACTTGTTATAGGCATTGGAGCAGAGAGCAATGAGCACTTTATTGCTTCAGATATACACCCATTTATTGAGTATACAAAGAGTGTGGTATATCTTGAAGAAGGAGAACTGGCTATTGTGAAGGGGAAAAAGATTAAAATTAGAAATATAAAAGACGATAAATTAAAAAGTATACTAATTACTGAGTTAAATGTAGAATTAGAAGAGATTAGAAAAGGAGATTATGAACACTTTATGCTAAAAGAGATTCATGAGCAGCCAAAAGTCATTCTCGATACTTATAGAGGAAGATTATCGGAAAATAAAGACATGATTAAAATGTCGGGTCTTATTGATAATAAAGAAATTTTATCAAAAATTGATAGAATAGTTATTTTAGGTTGTGGCTCTTCATATATTGCTGGTTTACTTGGGGAATATCTTCTTGAAGATTTTATTGGGATTCCTGTTGAGGTTGAATACTCTTCAGAATTTAGATATAGAAACCCAATTATTAGAGAGAATGATTTATTTATTGCTATATCACAGTCTGGGGAAACTGCAGACACATTAGCGGCACTTAAATTAGTGAAAAGTAAAAATGCATTTACTTTTGGGATTTGCAACGTTGTAGGGTCTTCAATAGCTCGACTAACTGATGCTGGTGCTTATACCCATGCTGGTGTTGAAATTGGAGTCGCTTCAACTAAAGCATTAATGTCTCAAATGATTATGCTATATATGTTTGCAATTCATTTAGCACAGATAAGACAAAAACTATCTCAAGATAAGTTCAATATTTATAGAGATGAATTACTTTCTTTGCCCGAGAAGATAGAAAGAGCTTTAGCTTTAGAGCCTGCGATTAAAAAAATTGCATATATATATTCTGAAGCAAATAACTTCTTGTATTTAGGAAGAAAATACAATTACCCTATGGCTTTAGAAGGAGCATTAAAACTAAAGGAAATATCCTATATTCATGCTGAAGGTTATCCTGCAGCCGAAATGAAGCATGGACCAATAGCATTAATTGATAATGATATGCCTGTAGTTGTAATAGCTACTGAAAACGAAAATAGCGAGAAAATAATTAGTAATATACAAGAGATTAAAGCTAGAAATGGTCGAGTGATTGGTATAATAAGAGAGGATAGTAAATTAAAGTCATTATTTGATCACGCTATTGAGATCCCTTCTACTTTCGACCAATTAATGCCTATAATATCTCTAGTTCCATTACAATTATTAGCATATCATATAGCAGTTATTAAAGGCAAAAACGTTGATCAGCCTAGAAACTTAGCTAAATCAGTAACGGTTGAGTAGAAAGTTTTAGTGGGTTGACTACAAAATAAAAAATCCTGCTTAAAAAGCAGGATTTTTTATTTTGTATGTTTGTTATAAAGCTTACCAGTCACCGTTATCTTTTACTTTTACTACTGCTTTAACATGGTTTAATAACCCTTCATTTAATTCATTTAAAAGCTTAGGTATTTTAACTGTTTGCGCTTTGCCTAAGGGAGTTAGTTTACCGTTTTTTCCATAAAGTTTACTACCAGTATGTAAAGGAATAACAGACCATTCTCTACCTTTTTGGTTATGACCTTGAGCTTTCTTTTCTATTTTAATAACATCAAACTTATAACGGCCTTCTTTAAAGGCTAAAGCAATAGTATATCTTACATTAAAAAAAATCTGATTTCCTATGGCACTAAAGTTAATGTAGTTTTTCTTAAAGCCAGTAAATGTAATCTTATTATTTCCTTCAACTTCTTTTTGTATAGCAATATCCGAATTTTGATAATTTGAATTTATCCAGGTTAGTGCTTTGTCAAACAACTGTTGTTGTGTTAGTTTTTCAACTTTATTTACTACAAACATTTTATTTAGACCATTGCCTCCGTAAGTAAATTGTTCTTGGCTATAAGATATAAAGGATACGAGTAAAAAGAATAATGTAATTTTTTTCATAGTTTATTGTTTAATATGCTAATTTATAATGGTTTATTTAATTTAATTAGGATAACGCAAATTTCAAGCCATAATTGTGTTTCTAGAAAATGAAATTATATTTTT
>JAHDGB010000180.1 GCA_020627885.1 Flavobacteriaceae bacterium
GCTCGCTTAGTAAGCGAGCACTTTTATTTTTATATAATATATTCGTTGTACTACCTTTGCATTTAACGGGGTTTAAAAAATAATGAAAGTAGATTATATAGTTGTAGGATGTGGTTTAGCAGGAATCGCTTTTTGTGAACAATTGAGAGTTAACAAAAAAAGCTTTGTTGTTTACGATAATAATTCTCAGTGTTCTTCCAACATTGCTGGAGGTTTGTATAACCCAGTTATTTTAAAACGATTTACTCCTGTTTGGAAAAGTATAGAACAGTTAGAAATCGCACTTCCATTGTATGCAAATTTAGAAAAGTTGTTAGGTGTAAAATTAGACTATAAGGTGCCAGTAAAGCGTAAATTAACATCTATAGAAGAACAAAACGATTGGTTTATTGCTTTAGATAAACCAGAATTGAGTGATTATATGTCTAGCCTATTAATTAAGAATAATAATATTGCTATAGAAGCAGAATATAAATTAGGCAAAGTCTTAAAAACTGGGAGAATAGATACAAAGTGTTTGATTACAGAATATAAAAGTTTTTTGATTAAAAATAATCTGTTGTTTGAATCTAAATTTGATTATGACGCTATTATATTTAAAGATGAAACTGTTCATTATAAATCAATTGAAACGACTAATATTGTTTTTGCAGAAGGCTATGGGCTTAAAAAGAATCCTTTTTTTAAAAATTTGCCATTGCAAGGCACAAAAGGAGAATTATTAACTATACACGCACCAAATTTAAAATTGGAATATGTGTTAAAATCAAGCGTATTTGTTATTCCTTTAGGAAACGATTTGTATCGAGTAGGAGCAACATATGAATGGAAAGATAAAACAAATAGGGTTACTGAAACTGCTAAAACAGAATTACTTAATAAACTTAAACTATTTGTAAAGTGTGATTTTGAAGTTGTAGATCAAGTTGCTGGAATACGGCCAACTGTTAGTGGTCGTCGTCCATTAGTTGGTAAACATAATGTTTATAATAATCTATTCATTTTAAATGGCCTAGGGACTAGAGGTGTCATGATAGGACCATATGTTGCCTCTAAGCTATTTAATTATATAGAAAAAGAGGAAGCCTTAGATTTAGAAATTGATTGTGGTCGATTTTTTAATTAATAGTTTTATCAAAATTAATGAATAGATTAATCCAAATATTGCGTGAAATACGAATAATGATAGGATATAAAGCAAACATACTTGCAACTATAGAAAAAAAACAAACGATTAAACTGCTTTTAAAAATGAAATAGCTAATAGCGAAAGCTATGGCTGCAAAAATAATGCCTACACCGTAACTAACATACATAGACCCATAAAAAAATGAAGGTTCAATTTTATATTTAGTTTTACAATTGCCGCATTGTTCATGCATATTAAATAATTGGCCAAGTACATATGGATTTTTGTTCTTATACATAGATTCTATATGGCATTTAGGACAAACACCATATAGAATTCCGTATATTTTCGATCCTTTTTTTAACATATAAATTAATGTATTTTTGCTGTTGTAAATTTTAGGGTATAAAATTACACCATATTGATTTAAAACAGATAATAACAGTCACAATTCTATGCTTAACATTCATAATTTATCGATTTCATTTCAAGGCGAGTACTTATTCGAAGACATTACTTTTAAATTAGGTAATGGTGATCGTGTAGGCTTAATAGGAAAAAATGGAGCAGGGAAATCGACAATGCTTAAGATTTTATCTAAAGAATTAGAGCCAGATACTGGCCAAATAGCTGGAGATAAAGAGTTAAAAATTGGTTTTTTGAAACAGGATATCGATTTTGTTATGGGGAGAACAGTGCTTGAGGAATCGTATGAAGCTTTTACAGAGATAAAGAAACAAGAAGCAGAAATGCATCAAATTAACACAGAACTTGCTGAACGTAAGGATTATGAAAGTGAAAGTTATAATCAATTAATGATTGATTTAAATGAAACTCAGCATCAATATGAAATTATTGGTGGGTATAATTATAAGGGAGATACAGAAAAAATCCTTCAAGGCTTAGGGTTTAAACGAGAAGATTTTGAAAAGTTAACCGATACTTTTTCTGGAGGTTGGAGAATGCGAATAGAGTTAGCTAAACTTTTACTTCAAAATAATGACGTATTGTTATTGGATGAGCCAACAAATCATTTAGATATAGAATCAATTATTTGGTTAGAGGGCTTTTTGAAAAATTACTCTGGAGCTGTTGCTATTGTTTCTCATGATAAAATGTTTTTGGATAATGTAACGAACAGAACTATAGAAATTTCATTAGGAAGAATATATGATTACCCTAAACCTTATTCTAAATACTTAATATTAAGAGAAGAATTAAGAACCCAACAACTAGCCTCTCAAAAAAATCAACAAAAGCAAATTGAACAAACTGAAAAATTAATTGAAAAATTTAGAGCTAAAGCTTCAAAAGCGACCATGGCTCAATCTTTAATTAAGAAATTAGATAAAATTGATAGAATAGAAGTTGATGAAGATGATAATAGTGTAATGACACTAAATTTTCCTGTATCTATTACCCCTGGAAAGGTTGTCGTAGAAGCAGAAAATATTGTAAAAAATTATGGAGATAAAAAGGTGTTAACCAATATCGATTTATTAATTGAACGAAATAGTAAAACAGCATTTGTAGGTCAAAATGGCCAAGGCAAATCTACATTAGCAAAAATTATTGTTGGGGAGTTAGATTATGTAGGACATTTAAAGTTAGGACACAATGTTCAGATTGGTTATTTTGCCCAAAACCAAGCAGAATACTTAGATGGTAATAAAACAGTCTTAAATACAATGATTGATGCTGCTAATGAAACCAATAGAAGTAAAGTAAGAGATATTCTGGGTTCTTTTTTATTTAGAGGAGATGAGGCAGATAAATATGTAAGAGTACTATCGGGGGGAGAACGTAATCGTTTAGCATTAGCCAAATTAATGCTACAGCCTTTTAATGTACTGGTAATGGATGAGCCAACAAACCACTTAGATATAAAATCTAAAAATGTATTGAAAGAGGCTTTAAAGCGTTTTGAAGGGACTTTAATCTTAGTATCACACGATCGAGATTTTTTACAAGGCTTAACTAATACAGTTTTTGAATTTAAAGACAATAAAGTAAAAGAATACTTAGGGGATATAGATTATTATTTAGAACAGCGCAAAGTAGAAAACTTGAGAGATGTCGAAAAACGTACAGTTGTAAAAGAAACCCCAAAAGAGAAGAATAAGCAATCATACGAAATTCAAAAAAAAATAAAATCGCTTAATAATAAACTGAGTAATGTTGAATCTAAAATTAATCAACTAGAAAAAGAAATTAAAGAAATAGATTTTGAATTAGAAACGAATTATGATGTAGTAGTTTCAGATCCAAAGTTTTTTGATAATTATCAAGCAAAAAAGAATGAATTAGAGGAAAACATGGAAAAATGGGAAGCTATCCAAATAGAAATTGAAGAATTCTCTTAGTTTTTTGAAAGAAAGCCCCTTTTTTACAGAAATTATTTATTTAATTTTTAATCTTTTTTCGCAAAATATTGATTTTCAGTAACTTGCGTTTTTTTTTGAATTGAATTGTGAAATGCATTTCGTCGATATTGATACTGTACAAACGACTTTAATTTTAAAAGACAGTGCATTTTGTCGAAAAAATTTGTCTTTAACCCTGTTTTTCAATAAGTTTGTACTGCTAAATACCCCAAAATCAACCAATCATGAAAAACCTAAGATTAACAATAACTTTATTTTTTATAGCTCTATTTGTATCGGCAAGTGGCTCTGTTAATGAGAAAAATGCATTAATATCTTTATATAATGCTACTAATGGTTCAGAATGGACTGTTAAATGGGATTTAAATACCCCTATTAATACATGGCATGGTATTACTGTAGTAAACGATAAAGTAACAGCTATAGATTTAAAATTCAATAATTTACAAGGGGTTCTTCCTAAGGAAATGGGAGATTTAAAGGATTTAGAAATATTAAATTTAGGATTTAATAAATTAAAAGGAGAAATACCAGTAACATTAGCTAATTTAAAGAAACTAAAAGAGCTTAAATTGTTTATGAATCAATTTGAAGGAAAGATTCCTACAGTAATTGGCAAGCTAAGAAATTTAGAAATTTTAGAATTATATAGTAATTTGTTTTCTGGCGAAATACCTGTTGAATTAACAGGGCTAACAAATTTGAAAGATCTTCAATTAGGAAGTAATAATTTATCAGGTAACATTCCTGCTAAAATAGGTGAATTGAAAAATTTAGAAAAGTTAGGTCTTTTAGATAATAAGTTAGAAGGTTATATTCCATTAGAAATCAGTAAACTAAATAATTTAGAAGAGCTAGTGTTGGCTCAAAATAATTTAGAAGGTGATATTCCATTTGAGTTTATAAACCTAAAAAAACTAAAAACCTTTATGGTTAGCGATAATAAGTTAAAGACAGAATACGTAAGTGTTATTGAAGATGTAGAGCATGCAGGAAAATTATTGTTAGAAACGTCTAATAACACCTATTTGGTAGATAGAGATTAAGAAATTACTCTTATATAACACACCATGTGCCTCAGTTCTGAAGCAATGATTAAAGGATTAATAAGAAACTTGCCATACATTTGGTGAGTTTTTTTTAATCAAAAAAATCAGACAGAAGGGTTAACTTAATTAAATAACCAAAGCAATATAAAAGAGAGATTTTGCTATAAATTGAAACGGTCTAAAAAAACATACCTCTTTGGTTTTGATATGATTAGTTGTATAATGATAAAATTTTATTAAATACGCTTGTTATATTTAAAAACCGTTGTATATTTGCAGCCTATACCGCGGGATAGAGCAGTAGGTAGCTCGTCGGGCTCATAACCCGAAGGTCACTGGTT
>JAHDGB010000181.1 GCA_020627885.1 Flavobacteriaceae bacterium
TTTTTAGAACTGAAATATCATCATCATTAACCGTATTTGCTTCAAATAAACCAAATACCGCTTTAGGTTTTAATAACTGTTTTGTTATTATAATTTTAATCATTTCTTGAGCATCATCATACAATTGTGTTGCTTGCTCTCCAATAATTTCATCGGTTAAGACATCTGGGAATTTCCCATGTAAATCCCAAGAAATAAAAAACGGTCTCCAATCTATAAAAGGCAATAACTCTTTTAAACTTAATTGTTTTAAAACTTGTATACCTAAAGCTTTAGGTTTTTCAATTTTAGTCGTTTTCCAATCAATTTTATATTTTTTACGTCTGGCTTCTTCTAAAGAAATGTATGACTTTTCTTTCCCTCGCTTTAAAAACTTTTCTTTAAACTCATCATAATCTTTTTTTAATTTGACAACATAGGCATTAGCTGTTTTTTTATTTAATAAATCTCCCACTACCGTTACTGCTCTAGAAGCATCGTTTACGTGAACTACAGCATTTTTATACTCAGGATTTATTTTAACTGCTGTATGTGCTTTAGATGTGGTTGCCCCCCCTATTAATAATGGTACAGTAAAATTTTGACGTTCCATTTCTTTTGCCAAATACACCATTTCATCTAAAGACGGCGTAATTAATCCAGACAAACCTATAATATCTACATTCTCTTCTTTAGCTGCGGCAATTATTTTTTCTGGAGGAACCATAACTCCTAAATCGACAATCTCATAATTGTTACAACCTAGAACGACACTTACTATATTTTTTCCTATATCATGCACATCGCCTTTTACTGTAGCCATTAAGATTTTCCCTAAAGCTTTTTGTTTTTCTCCTTTCTCTGCTTCAATAAACGGATTTAAATACCCCACCGCTTTTTTCATTACTCGTGCCGATTTTACAACTTGAGGTAAAAACATTTTGCCTGCTCCAAACAAATCACCTACCACATTCATCCCAATCATTAAATGGCCTTCTATAACCTCTATTGGTTTTTTTGCATGTTGTCTTGCTTCTTCTACATCCTCTAATATAAACGCATCTATTCCTTTAACTAAACTATGCGTAATCCGCTCTTGTAGTGTTTTCTCTCTCCATGACAAATCTGCTTTTTTTTCAACTTTCGATGCTTTTACTGTTTCAGCAAAATCAAGTAAACGTTCTGTAGCATCATCTCTTCTATCTAAAATAACATCTTCAACATGCTCTAATAAATCTTTAGGGATATCGTCATATACTTCTAAAAGAGCTGGGTTTACGATACCCATATTCATTCCTGCTTGAATCGCATGGTATAAAAAAACGGAATGCATGGCTTCTCTTACACCATTATTTCCTCTAAAAGAAAAAGAGACATTGCTTACTCCTCCGCTTACACTTACGTTCGGTAAATTATCACGCACCCATCTGGTCGCTTCTATAAAGTCTATGGCATTTTTTCGGTGTTCTTTCATTCCTGTAGCCACAGGAAAGATATTTAAATCGAAAATAATATCTTCTGAAGCAAAGTGAACAATATCCACCAATATTTTATACGAGCGCTCAGCTATTTCAATACGTCTTTGATAATTATCGGCTTGTCCTACCTCATCAAAAGCCATGATGATTACTGCTGCTCCATATCTTTTAATTTGTTTTGCCTCCCAAATAAACTTTTCTTCACCTTCTTTTAATGAAATCGAATTTACAATACACTTACCTTGTACAACTTGCAAACCAGCTTCTATAATTTCCCATTTAGAACTATCTATCATTATAGGAACACGACAAATATCTGGTTCGGCAGCAATGAGATTTAGAAACCTTACCATGGCTTGTTTCCCATCAATAAGACCATCGTCCATATTAATATCTATAATTTGCGCACCACCATTTACTTGGTGCCTTGCGACATCTAAAGCTTCATTGTATTTTTCTTCCTTTATTAAGCGTAAAAATTTACGAGAACCTGCAACATTTGTACGCTCACCAACATTAATAAAATTACTATTAGCATTTAAAACCAAAGGCTCTAAGCCAGATAGATGCATGTATTTTTTTTCTCCTACATTATTCATTGTACCAATTTTTTAATTAATCTTGGTTTGTATTTTGAAGCAATAGTTGCTATGACTTTAATATGCTCTGGCGTGGTACCACAACACCCGCCAATAATGTTTATCAGATCTTTTTTTAAATAGGCTTCAATCTGCTCTCCCATTTCTTCTGGGGATTCGTCATACTCACCAAAAGCATTAGGCAAACCAGCATTAGGATGTGCAGAAATAGCAAAGTCTGTTTTAGTAGCGATTGTCTCTAAATGTGGTTGTAATAAATTAGCACCCAAAGCACAATTAAAACCTACAGATAATAGCGGAATATGAGATACAGATATTAAAAATGCTTCGGCTGTTTGGCCAGATAATGTTCGGCCACTAGCATCTGTAATGGTACCACTTAACATAATTGGAATATCAATACTCTTCTCTTCTTTAACTTCTTCTATAGCAAATAATGCTGCTTTCGCATTTAAAGTATCAAAAACAGTTTCTACTAATAAAATATCTATGCCGCCATCTACCAATGCAGTAACTTGCTCTTTATAAGCTATTCGTAATTCATTAAAAGTAACGGCTCTATAACCAGGGTCATTAACATCTGGCGACATACTTGCTGTTCTGTTAGTGGGCCCTATACTTCCAGCTACAAAACGAGGCTTATTGGGTTCATTATTTGTAAATTCTATCGCAACCTCTTTTGCTATTTTTGCTGATTCGTAGTTAAGCTCATAAACCAGATGTTCCATATTATAATCAGCCATTGCAATTGTAGTTCCAGAAAATGTATTGGTTTCGACAATATCTGCACCTGCTTCAAAGTATTTTTGGTGTATTTCTGCAATAGCCATAGGCTGAGTCAAGGATAATAAATCATTATTTCCTTTTAAAGGCGAAGGGTAATCTTTAAATCGATGCCCCCGAAAATCGGCTTCAGAAAAATTATATTGCTGAAGCATAGTACCCATTGCTCCATCTAGGACCAATATTCGTTCTTGTAATGCTTGATAAATTTTTGACATTTTTGATAATTTGTATCAATATGTCATCAGGAAAGTAAGGAAAAATTACTCGGGTTATCTGTCTAGAATAGAAATACTATAACTAGTAGAATGTAGCACCTTCTTTAAAAGTAAAGGGTTGCTAAGGCTTCAATGGGTCTAATCCCTCTGCCTTTCGTGATAACAATTAATATATTTATGAACTAAGTAGCAAAACTAAGATAAAACTTTTTATTTATCATCATAATAGTATCTCTAATTTTCACATACAATGGGTTTTCATCGTGGTTAATAGAGTTTAACTATAAAAAAATTAAGAACGAATTATATCTAATCATTTAACTTTTTCGAATTATTTGTTTTTTTACAGGTTCTCCTCTATTCATAAATACATCATTTGCATAATAATTTAAAAACTGAGCAGGAAGTCCAATTCCATCTAGAAGATATGGTGTATTTTGTAAATGATAATGCAAATGTGGACCGCTAGAATTACCACTATTTCCTGCTTTACCGACTTCTTGTCCTTTAATAACCGTATCTCCAACAGAAACTATTATTGTCCCTTTCTTAAAATGTGCTAACGTAGAATATTCTCCATTTAAATGGTCTATTATTACATAGTTCCCAGCAATAGTATTTTCATTAATATCATCATTAACACTACCAGGAGTATAATTATCTTCAATATTATTTTCTAAAGCTAATATTTTCCCATCGCCTGGAGCATTTAAACGTTTACCAAAACAATAATGATCTTCATTTCTACTACCGTCTCCAGAAAAGCTTCTTCCATTTATAACTATTCCAATATCGTAGGCATATCTCTGACCTGATCCCCGGGTAACAAAATGATGCCCCCCATTTAAATGCGTCCTTCCGCCAACAGAGACGTACCATTCTCCTTCAAAAGGTAATTCTAAATCGGTTTTTGTTTGATAGTTTAGGTAAATGTCTTCATCTAATTTTCCTCTATCGCCAATTAAAACATTTGTACAAGAGCTTAGTATTACTACAAACATTAAGAAAATAGTTTTTATCTGTTTCATAACTTGTTTAGAATTTATAATTAAAACCTAGGTTTAATTGGTATTGAACCTCTCGAAAAGCGTTTGGAATTTGTAACCTGTCATAATTAAAATCATAACTTAATTTCAAACCAAAATGATCAGAAAATGAATACTTGTATCCTATATTCCATAATATACTTTGATAGCGTCCTAACGAATATATGCCAGAATATGAAGGGGTAATCCTAAATAAAACTACAGGAAGCATAAACTTAGAAAATAGAGTTTGTTTTTCATTAACCTGATAAGAAAATTGACTAGCCACACCAAATAATTGATTAATTATAGATCTATCATTATTACTTTTAGAATATGTAGATACATTACTATACGATTGTAAGCCCAAGTAAATCGAAAATTTATTTTTATTATAAATTTGTTGTAAAAACAAAATACTTAACCCCATTTTAGTATAATCTAAATTTAGTACAGGAATTAAATCTGTTTTTAATTCAGATTTTAAATAATCTAATTGTACTTCAAATATTTTCTCTTTTTTAGTAAAACGTCGATAATTCAATTTACTTACCAAACCATTGTAATTATAACGAGAAACTGGAGAGATTTCTAAGTTCTTATGTGCTCCAGAATTAAAACCTGTAGAAAATTGAAATTTGTTTTTCTTATTTGTATTAACTTGAGATAAACCAGCATAATAAGAAAATATTAAAATGAGAAATAGTAGTAATTTTATTTTCATAGATAGTTGTTTAACCGCTAAACTATCTTTATTTTATTTCAACAACTGTTAAACAACATATAATTAAA
>JAHDGB010000182.1 GCA_020627885.1 Flavobacteriaceae bacterium
AGGTAAATAACGATTTTGATAAAGGCTCATTTGTTTTGAAAGAATTAACGGTAAGCGTTGTTTTAGTTCCATTTTTTCCAATCTCTATTAAATTATAGATGTGTTTTGTTTCAGAATCAATACCTAATAAAACATATTTTATTTCAGAATTTGTATCGATAGGAGTTAGTTTTACATATTGTATTTTACGTCCTTTAACATTTTGTATAATATCCATTTTATATGTGTAGCCATCTTCATAAAACGACAACATTTTACTAGGTGTTACACTGTTTTCGTCGCTTCCATCTTCATTCGATATAGTTACTTCTTCATCTTCTGGGCTAATACTGTACAAAGTACTCCCATTAAAAACACGAGTAATTCCTAATATGTTTAATCTATAATTATCTCCTTGCATAATAACATCGCCACGAGTTTCTTGTTTCACATTTTCGTTTGCATTATCTAAAGCGTATTTGAAATCTATTTTAATATTGTCATAACTTTTTACTTTTTCAGAAACTTCTTTTAACAAAGATTTAGCCTTATTAGGACTTTGAGAATAGGCATTAAAACTGGTAATTAATAATATGAGGAGTATTTTTTTCATGGTAAAATTTTTATTTTTTCAAAAAAATGTAATATTTAAATAGGTTGCACTTGTTTTAATTCCCTTCATTTGCCAAAAGTTCGTCTAGCGCTACCAAATCTGGAACAATGACTTGCCTAGCTTTGCTGCCTTCAAACCCGCCAACAACACCAGCTGCTTCTAATTGATCGATTAAACGGCCAGCTCTATTATAGCCTAATTTAAGTTTTCGTTGCAATAGCGAGGCTGACCCTTGTTGGGCTGTTACAATAATTTCAGCAGCTTCCCTAAATAATTTATCTCGGTCAGATATATCTATATCAATACTTGTGCCACTTTCTTCTCCAACATATTCTGGTAGCATATAAGCATCTGGATATGCTTTTTGCGCACCAATGAAATCTACAATTCTTTCTACCTCAGGAGTATCAACAAAAGCACATTGTATTCTTACTAAATCATTTCCTTGGGTGTATAACATATCACCACGACCAATGAGCTGATCAGCTCCAGAGCCATCTAATATTGTACGAGAGTCAATTTTTGAAGTAACTCTAAATGCAATTCTTGCCGGAAAGTTAGCTTTAATAATTCCTGTAATAACATTGACTGAAGGTCGTTGTGTGGCAATTATTAAGTGAATTCCTATGGCACGTGCTAATTGAGCTAATCGAGCTATTGGAGTTTCAACTTCCTTTCCTGCTGTCATAATTAGATCTGCAAATTCATCTACAACCAGTATAATATATGGTAAATATTGATGGCCATCATTTGGATTTAATTTTCGGGCCTTAAATTTTACATTATATTCAGCAATATTCCTACAAGTCGCATTTTTTAGCAATTCATAGCGATTATCCATTTCAATACACATCGAATTAAGAGTATGTATTACTTTCGTGTTGTCTGTAATGATGGCATCCTCACTATCTGGTAGTTTAGCCAGATAATGGCGTTCAATTTTATTAAATATATTTAATTCAACTTTTTTAGGATCGACTAAAACAAACTTTACTTCTGCTGGATGTTTTTTGTATAATAGCGAAGTTAATACAGCATTTAATCCAACCGATTTCCCTTGCCCAGTAGCTCCGGCCATAAGCATATGAGGCATTTTTGCTAAGTCTACAACAAAAGTTTCATTGCTAATTGTTTTTCCTAATGCAATAGGTAACTGCATTTCAGATTTCTGAAACTTTTGAGATGCTATGACTGAACGCATAGAAACAATAGTAGAATTTTTATTTGGTACTTCTATACCAATCGTACCTTTACCAGGTATTGGTGCAATAATACGAATACCTAAAGCAGCTAATGATAAGGCTATATCATCTTCTAAATTTTTTATTTTAGAAATACGAATACCAGCCTCTGGCACAATTTCATAAAGCGTTACCGTTGGCCCAATAGTGGCTTTAATACTAGAAATTCCAATTTTATAATTGTTTAAAGTTTCAACAATTTTATTTTTGTTTTCTTCAAGCTCTTCTTGGTTTATTGTAATGCCTTCAGTGTCATATTTTTTTAGCAAATCTAAATTAGGAAACTGATAATTTCCTAATTCTAAAGTCGGATCAAATTGACCAAAATCTTCAACTAATTTATCCGCAAGGTTATCAGTTTCAGATTTTTCTTCTACTACTTTTTCTATTTCTATTTCTACCTCTGGTTCACTTATAGCATCTTCGATGGTTTCCTCTTTAGCTATTTCAATTTTAAAATCGGTTTCTATTTCTTCTTTATTAATGGAGGAGTGATTCTTTATTGTTGGTTTGACTTCTTCAATAGGTTTTTCAATAGATGATTTTATGGCTTCTGCTTCTTCAGACAAATTATTATCAAAAGCAACAGTGATATCATCTGTAGCAGTTTTAAAATCTTGCTTTATGTCTTTCTTTGCTAATTTAAACAGATTTCCAATGCGTTCTGGGGTTACTCTAAATCGTAATGCCAAATATAAAATGAATATAAAGACAAGTAATAAAACAATTCCAATTTTTCCTATATAATCTTGTAAGAAGGAATTAAGCTCAAAGCCTATTGTACCACTAAATAAGCCATTTTTAATTTTTAAAAACCCAAATGCAACAGAAAGCCATATAATTATTATTGTACCCCAAAACCAATGTCTTCTTAGTTTTTGTTTTGGTAAATTCATAAGAATATACACTCCTGAAAGAAACAGAAGGCCAGAAAATATAAATGATGAAATGCCAAAACATCGATAAATAAAAAAATCGCTTAATACAGCTCCAAATTTGCTCACCCAATTTTGAGTTTTAACTTGTCTTGAAGTGAATTCAGACAAAGTACTTTGATCTACTTCTCCAGTAAATAAAAAGGATAAAAAAGCAACGAAAAGCAAAATACTTAAAATAATTAAAAAACTACCAAGTATTAATCGTTGCTGATTAGATAGCACAAAACTGGGCCTTTTTAGTTTTGATGCTTTTGGTTTTGGTGTTTTTTTAGTTTTTGCTTTAGATTTCGTTTTCGCCATTTTCAATATTTAGATGCTACAAAAATACAAATAAGAAAATTTATAATCAGTAATTAAAAAATCTTTGGAATATACATTATTAACCCAATAATAACTGCTGCAACGGCAAAAATAAAAACGGCGCCTGCAGCAATATCTTTTATTAATCCTATTTTTGGGTGATGCTCTGGGTGAATAAAATCGGCAATTTCTTCAATTGCTGTATTCATTCCTTCAAGGGCCATTATTAAAGCAATAACTAATGTTTGAATAACCCATTCAAAAGCAGTTAAGTGAAAATATATTCCAGAAATAGTCATAATAACTCCAATAAAAAGTTGAACCTTTACACTGGCTTCTGTAGTAATTAGTTGGTAAGCCCCTTTAAAGGCATAACCAATACTTTTTAATCGATTTTTTAAAAATGATTCATTCTTTTTTATCATCATTTAGGCATTACTGCCTTCTTTTACAAGGGCATTTAACGCAGATTCATAATTTGGTTCATCAACTATTTCACTGACTTGTTCTGTGTATTTTATAATTCCATTTTCATCAATTATAATAATACAACGAGAATGTAAAGCTTCTAATGGGCCATCAATAAAATTCAAACCGTATGATTTTCCAAAATCACCAGTTTTATAATCGGATAAACTAATAACATTTTCGATCCCTTCAGCGCCACAAAAACGTGCTTGTGCGAAAGGCAAATCATGAGAAATACATAATACTTTTGTGTTTTCTAATTTACTTGCTTTTTTGTTAAAAGTTCGTACTGATTGTGCGCAAGTTCCAGTGTCTACACTTGGAAATACATTTAGTATAATATTTTGTCCTACAAAATCACTTAATGTTTTTGTAGATAAATCGGTAGCTGTTAATTTAAAATCGGGTGCTTTTTCTCCATTTTTTGGTAATGTTCCTGAAGTATTTATTTTGTTGCCTTTTAAGGTTACTGTAGCCATAGTTTGTAGTCTTTAAAAATTTTATCTAAAAATAATGAATCTATTACAATCCTTTTATATAACATTATCTTAATTTTTATAAACTATAGTTTTTATACATTTTAATGTCGTTTTTCTATAATACTTTTAAAACATTAATCCCTAGTTAAATTCTTTTTAAAGTAATTAAATGCTTTAATTTATTATGTTATTAATTTTAAATTGATGTTATATGTTTATATACAAGGTATTCTAGATATATAAAAGTTTATTTTTTATGAAGTATATAAAATACTTAATTAGAGAATTGTTTAATGAAAGATATTAAAAAAGAGTTTAAACAAAAATCGGATATTTTTTTAATATTTATTAATTTGCGGGCTTCTAGGGGTGATTTCTCTCCCACGCTGAATTTTCGTCCCGATAGCTATCGGGATTCAGAAAGGATAAAGGTATAGTAGGAATGGTTATTTTATTCACATTAAAAATTTTATTAAAATGGCTGTTTTAGACCAATTAACATCGCAACAAGCGATGGATTTAGAAAACAAATACGGAGCACATAATTACCACCCACTTCCAGTGGTGTTAAATAAAGGTGAAGGTGTGTACGTTTGGGATGTAGAAGGGAAAAAATATTACGATTTTTTATCTGCTTATTCTGCTGTAAACCAAGGGCATTGTCATCCTAAAATTGTAGGAGCAATGGTAAATCAAGCAAAAACATTAACATTAACGTCTCGTGCTTTTTATAATGACATGTTAGGAAAGTACGAAAAAATGGCAACCGAGTTTTTTAACTACGATAAGTTGTTACCTATGAATACAGGTGCTGAAGCTGTAGAAACAGCTTTAAA
>JAHDGB010000183.1 GCA_020627885.1 Flavobacteriaceae bacterium
CTTGGCATTTGCTCCACTTTACCAAATTCTTCAAGATCTTGTGCTAATCGCAACAATAATATTTGACCTTGTTCTTTAAAAACAATAGAACGTCCTTTAAAAAATACAAAGGCTTTCAATTTAGCACCTTCTTTTAAAAACTTTTCAGCATGTTTCTTTTTAAACTGATAATCATGATCATCGGTTTGTGGTCCAAAACGAATCTCTTTTATAATGACCTTAGTCGCTTTAGACTTTAAAGCTTTATCACGTTTTTTCTGTTCATAAAGAAACTTCTTATAGTCCATAACCTTGCATACCGGAGGTTCTGCCTTTGGAGAAATCTCAACAAGGTCTAATTCTTGCTCCTCAGCAATCTCAAGAGCTTTTTTAGTTGGATAAATTCCAATCTCTACATTGTCGCCAACAAGGCGAACATTTTCAGATCTAATTTTTCGATTAATTCTGTGTTGGTCCTCTTTTATAACCCTAAGTGGTCCTCTCGATCTTTTTCTACGAATTGCTATGGCTCTATAGTTTTAAGTTAAACGTTACTAAAATTGTTTTAATGTTTTATTTATTTCTGTTTGTACTATTTCTGCAAAAGCTTCTATAGTAATCATACCTAAATCTTCTCCTCCGTGCTTTCTAACCGATATTTTATTCTCCCTTTCTTCATTCTCGCCAATTATAATCATAAAAGGTGATTTGTTCATTTCGGCTTCACGTATTTTTTTACCAATAGTTTCGTTTCGATTATCGGCAAGTGCGCGAATGTCGTGATTTTCTAACAAATTTAAAACTTTTTTCCCGTATTTTTCATATTTCTCGCTAAGAGATAATATATTAACTTGAATTGGCATAAGCCAAAGTGGGAAATTACCTCCGGTATGTTCAAGCAAAATAGCAATAAATCGCTCCATACTTCCGAAAGGGGCTCGGTGTATCATAACGGGTCTATGTAGTTCATTATCACTTCCTTTGTAAGTTAAGTTAAAGCGTTCAGGCAAATTATAATCTACTTGTATTGTTCCTAATTGCCATTGCCTCCCTAAAGCATCTTTAACCATAAAATCTAATTTAGGACCATAAAAGGCTGCTTCTCCAGTTTCAATTACATAATTTAAGCCTTTATCTTTAGCGGCACTAATTATGGCTTGTTCTGCTTTTTCCCAATTTTCGAGATTACCAATGTATTTATCTGGGTTCTCTGGATCTCTAACAGAAACTTGAGCAGTAAAGTTTTCGAAACCTAAAGAGCCAAAAACATACAACACTAAATCAATAACATTTTTAAATTCTTCATCTAATTGATCTGGAGTACAAAACAAATGAGCATCATCCTGGGTGAAGCCTCTAACTCGTGTTAAACCATGTAATTCGCCACTTTGTTCATACCTATAAACGGTGCCAAACTCGGCATATCGTTTAGGTAAATCTTTATAAGACCACTGTGCTGCGTTATATATCTCGCAGTGGTGAGGGCAATTCATCGGTTTTAAAAGGAACTCTTCATCTTCTTTTGGAGTATGAATGGGTTGAAAACTGTCTTCCCCATATTTTGCATAATGACCAGAAGTAACATAAAGTTCTTTTTGTCCAATATGTGGTGTCATAACCATTTCATAACCTGCTTTTTTTTGTGCTGCTTTCAAGAAATCTTCTAAGCGTTCACGAAGTGCAGTCCCTTTCGGTAGCCATAAAGGAAGACCAGCTCCTACTTTTTGAGAAAAAGTAAAAAGTTCTAATTCTTTACCAAGTTTTCTATGGTCACGCTTTTTAGCCTCTTCTAACAACTCTAAGTACTGAGTAAGTTCTTTTTGTTTAGGAAAAGAAATACCATATACCCTTGTTAATTGTTGTTGTTTTTCATCTCCTCTCCAATAAGCGCCTGCAACAGACAGTACTTTAACAGCTTTAATTATACCTGTGTTTGGGATATGGCCACCACGGCAGAGGTCAGTGAAATTAGAATGGTCACAAAAAGTAATAGTGCCATCCTCTAAATTATCAATTAACTCGGTTTTAAATACATTGTCCTTATACATTGCTAAAGCATCCGCTTTTGATACAGACTTTAATTTGAAATCGTGTTTTCCACGTGCAATTTCAAGCATTTTATTTTCAATAGTCTTAAAATCCTTATCAGAAATTGAATGTTCTCCAAAATCTACATCATAATAAAAACCATTATCTATAGCTGGTCCAATAGTAAGTTTCGCATTAGGGTATAGTTCTTCTATAGCCTGAGCTAATACATGGGCTGAAGAATGCCAAAAAGCTTTTTTTCCTTCGTCATTTTGCCAAGTATATAGCGTAAGTGAACCATCAGTATTTAGAGGTGTAACGCTTTCAATTGTTTGGTCATTAAAATTAGCAGAAATAACGTTTCTTGCTAAACCTTCACTAATACTTTTTGCAACATCTATGGGTGTACTTCCTTTTGTAAATTTCTTAACACTGCCATCTGGTAATGTAATATGTATCATATATAAAATTGTATTCAGTAGGCAAAGATAAGAGGAAGAATAAATAAACACAACATTAATAATCAATAGGTGTAGATATTTAATTCCATATTTTAAAAAGTTGTTAGAAAAATAATTTTAGACTTAAAAGAAAATGCCTTATAAAGTATCCAGTCAAAAACTGAAAACAATACATATTCTATTATAAAAGTCATAGGGCAATTTAAACCTATATTATTTGGGATCTTAACTCTTAAAAAGCATTCGATTGGTCGATTTTTGTGTGGAAATTAATAATTCTTTTACTCAATAATAACACTCTGTTAATTGTTTGTTTAAAAACAATAAAAATAGTTTCGGATCACTGAAAACCATTAGTGTAATTTGAATTAAGTACAGTAGTTTTGAGGCAAAAATTAAAACAATTTACTATGAGAAAATTATTTTTTTTGAGTTTTATTTTATTATTTGTTAATGCCAAGGCTTCGAATAATAGATATCGATTAATAATAACAGATAATCCATCCACATCAATTATGATTGGATGGGATCAAGTTTCTGGATCTAATCCAAAGGTGTATTACGATACATCAGATTATGGAAGGAAGTGGAAAAAATATTCTTATTCTAAAAGTGTAACTAGAACTGTGGTTTATAAAGGGATGACCAATACTTTTGCTAAACTTTCTGGTTTATCTCCAAATACGAATTATTATTTTGTAATAAAAGATAGCGATGGAACAAGCAAGCGATTTTGGTTTAAAACTGCACCTTCAAAGAATAAAAGCATGTCTTTTATTTCTGGAGGCGATTCAAGAAACAATAGAAAACCAAGACGAAATGCAAATAGATTGGTCGCAAAATTAAAACCAACAGCAGTTTTTTTTGGTGGTGATATGACTAATGACGATTCTAGTTCAGAGTGGAAAAATTGGTTTTCCGATTGGCAATTAACAATAGCTAGCGATGGTAGAATGTTTCCTATAGTTCCAGCCAGAGGAAACCATGAAGAGTCGAATAAAAGTATTTATAATCTATTTAATGTACCGTCTGAAAAAGTTTATTACGATATAACATTTGGGGAAAATTTGTATACTATATATACGTTAAATTCTGAAATTTCTGCTGGCGGATCACAGTATAAATGGTTAAACAATAAATTGAGATCTGATAATTCCATATGGAAATCAGCGCAATATCATAAACCAATGCGGCCACATGTTAGAGCAAAATCAGAAGGTAATGATGAGTATGAAAATTGGGCTCAACTTTTTTACGACCAAGGAATGGATTTAGTTTATGAAAGTGATTCTCATGGCGTAAAATCTACATGGCCAATAAAACCGTGTAAAGGAGGGGCAGATTGTGATGAAGGTTTTGTAAGAGATGATGATAATGGCACTATATATTTAGGAGAAGGCTGTTGGGGAGCACCATTAAGAAAACCCAATGATAAAAAGAAGTGGACAAGAAATACAGGGAAATTTAACCAATTTAAATGGATTTTTGTTAAGCCTTCAAGAATAGAAGTAAGAACAATTAATGTAAATAACGCCAAATCTGTTGGAGAAGTTTCAAATAAAAAACCGTTTAAGAGTCCTAAAAATCTAAAGATATGGAACCCATCAAACGGAAAGGTAATAACTCTTCGTAAACAAACTGCTACAGATAATGATTGCGACAAGATAAGAATTTCAATATCTTTTGATGATTACCCAGAAGACATTTCATGGGAAATTAAAAACAATAAAGATGATATTGTTTTAAAAGGGGAGGCATATGACCAAAGTCAAAAAAGGAAAACATTACATATTGATGAGTGTTTAGAAAAAGGATGTTATACTTTTATTATAAAAGATTCATATAATGATGGGCTGTGTTGCGATAAAGGGAATGGAGCATATCGATTAGATAATATGTCTAAAAGAGTTAACTTGGCAACTATGTCTAATAATTTTTTAACTCAAGAGTCTACAAAATTTTGTATCACTAATGCTGTAAATAGGTTTTCGTTAGATAAGGTAAAAGGTAATTTTGAGTCTCAATTTTTTCTAAGTCCTAACCCTATGAAAAACCTTTTATTTATAAAGTCGAATAAAAAAATAGAAAATAAGGATTATAAGGTCTCCATATATAATATGAAAGGGCAATTAGTGTATTCAGGAGGGCTTACAAAACCAGTAATTAACGTTTCAGCATTTAATACAGGGATATATATTGTTAAAATTAAAAATTTAATAAATGGCACAGCAAGTGTTCGAAAAATGCTAAAAGAATAAATTTGTCTTTAAGTTTTAAAATCTATTAATCGCAAAACAAGGCTTTTAAGTATTGAGGTGTTAAATAAAGGTAAAAAAGATTAAGAAAA
>JAHDGB010000184.1 GCA_020627885.1 Flavobacteriaceae bacterium
GATTTTTCAAGAACAAAAAACTCTTTGTTTACAGTAACAATTCTTGAATTGCTTTCTTTAATAATATTTTGAATTTGGCGCTCTTCAAATAATAATTCAGACTTAATTTTAAACATTCCTGTTTCTTGATAAATAGTTTGTTCCTCGGTATGATAATACGCTTTTATAACCTCTATTTGTTTTTCTATTTGCCCTATTACTTTTCTTACGCTTTCTTCTGTTGTATCTACAACTATTGTAAATCGAGAAACACCTTCTATTTCTGAAACCGAAATATTTAAACTCTCTATATTAATTTTTCGCCTTTGAAAAATTGCTGAAATGCGATTTAACAATCCCACATTATTTTCTGTATATACTGAAATTGTATATGATTTTATTTTTGTATCCATAATTACTCTAATCTTATATCTGAAACTGAAGCCCCCGCTGGTATCATTGGAAACACATTATCTTCTTTTTCTACACAAACTTCTAAAAAATAAGCGGCTTCACTAGCTATCATTTCTGCAACTGCTTCTGCTAATTCTTCTCTTTTTGTAACTCTTTTTGCATTTAAATAATACCCTTTAGCAATAGCTACAAAATCTGGATTTACCATTTCTGTAGAGGCATAACGCTTATCAAAAAACAGCTGTTGCCATTGGCGTACCATTCCTAAAAAATCATTATTAAGTACAACTACTTTTACTGCTGCTTTTTGCTGAAAAATAGTTCCTAATTCTTGAATAGTCATTTGATATCCTCCATCTCCAGAAATAGAAATTACTTCACGTTCTGGCTTGGCCATTTTCGCACCAATAGCTGCTGGAAGACCAAATCCCATAGTGCCTAATCCTCCAGAAGTAATATTACTTTTTGTTTCATTAAAATCGGCATAGCGACAAGCAATCATTTGATGTTGACCAACATCGGTTACAATAGCAGCTTGCCCTTTAGTTTGAGTATTAATTTCTTTTAATACTTCCCCCATTGTTAAGCCTTCTTTTGTTGGATACAAATCATTTTTAATTACTTTTTCAAACTCAATAGCATACAAATCTTTAAATTTTTGATGCCATTCTTTATGAGAATTCTCATTTAATAAAGGCAATAACATTTCCAGACTTACTTTAGCATCTCCTAGTATTGCAACATCTGTTTTTACATTTTTATCTATTTCAGCAGGGTCTATCTCAAAGTGTATGACTTTAGCTTGTTTTGCATAAGTTTCCAAATTTCCCGTTACTCTATCATCAAAACGCATTCCTATTGCTACTAATACATCGCAATCGTTTGTTAAAACATTAGGGGCATAATTTCCATGCATTCCAACCATTCCTACATTTAAAGAATGAGAAGTCGGTATTGCCGAAGCTCCCATAATAGTCCATGCTGAAGGAATTCCTGCCTTTTCTATCACAGCTTTAAAAACCTCTTCTGCTTTGCTTAAAATTACACCTTGCCCCCAAACTACTAGTGGTTTTTTTGCATTATTTATAAGCTCTGCTGCTTCAATAATTTTTGAAGCATCCGTTTTTGGAATTGGATTATAACTTCTTACTCCTTTGCATTTTTCATAAAAGAAATCTAATTCTTCAAATTGAGCATCCTTAGTAATATCGATTAAAACAGGTCCTGGACGACCGCTTTTTGCAATATAAAATGCTTTAGCAATAACCTCTGGTATTTCTGAAGCTTTAGTCACTTGATGATTCCATTTTGTTACTGGTGTAGAAATCCCAACGATATCTGTTTCCTGAAAGGCATCACTTCCTAATAAATGAGAAGGCACCTGTCCTGTAATACAAACCATAGGTGTAGAATCGATCTGAGCGTCTGCAATACCAGTAATTAAATTGGTTGCTCCAGGCCCTGAAGTTGCAATTGCAACTCCTACCTCCCCTGAAATTCTTGCATAACCTTGAGCTGAATGTGTAGCTCCTTGTTCATGGCGAGATAACACATGATGAATTTGATCTTGAAATTTAAACAATTCATCATAAACAGGCATAATTGCGCCCCCAGGGTATCCATAAAGTACTTTTACGCCTTCAGCTATAAGGCTACGTACAATTGCTTCGCTTCCAGATATACGAATGGTTTTTTTTGTCTCTTTTTTTTCAATTGTTAATGTTTGTGTCTCCATACTCTTAGTTGTTAAGGTCTAAACCTTATAATTTCATTTAAAATTCATCAGTAACACATCCTTTACTAGCTGATGATACTGTTTTTGCATATTTATATAATACTCCTCTAGAAAACTTTAACTCTGGTTTTACCCATTCTTGCTTTCTTTGCTCTAATTCTTCTTCAGAAACCTCCAAAACAATACTATTAGTATCTGCATCTATTGTAATATAATCACCATCTTTTACTAGAGCTATTACTCCTCCTTCTTGAGCTTCAGGAGTAATATGGCCTACAACAAAACCATGCGTCCCTCCCGAGAAACGCCCATCTGTTATTAATGCCACATCTTTTCCTAAGCCTGCTCCCATTATTGCTGCCGTTGGCTTTAACATTTCGGGCATTCCTGGCCCTCCCTTTGGTCCCTCATAACGTATTACAACAACATCTCCTTTTTTCACTTTTCCATCTCTAATTCCATCGTTAGCTTCGTACTCTCCTTCAAATACTTTAGCTTTTCCGCGAAAACGCAACCCTTCTTTTCCTGTTATTTTTGCCACACTTCCTTCTTCTGCTAAATTGCCATATAGCATTCTTAAATGTCCAGAAATTTTAATTGGTTTTTCAACTGGTTTAATAACGTCTTGACTTTCTGATAAATCAGAAACATCTAATAAGTTTTCTGCTATTGTTTTTCCTGTAACCGTTAAACAATCGCCATGCAATAATCCCTTTTTTAGTAAATATTTTAAAACTGCTGGAATACCTCCAACTGCATGAACATCTTCCATTAAGTATTTTCCACTAGGTTTTAAATCGGCTAAAAATGGAGTTGTATCACTTATTTTTTGAAAATCTTTTAAGGTGAAATCGATATTAGCTGCTCTTGCGATTGCAAGAAAATGTAATACTGCATTTGTTGATCCTCCAAGAATAGTTACAAGCCTTATTGCGTTTTCTAACGATTTTCGTGTAATTACATCGCTCGGTTTAATGTCCTTTTCCAAAAGTATACGCATAGCCTCTCCCGCTTTAACAGCTTCTTCTTTTTTTGCATTACTCAATGCTGGATTAGAAGAATTAAATGGTAAAGTCATTCCTAAAGCTTCTATTGCAGATGCCATTGTATTGGCTGTATACATACCTCCGCAAGCTCCTGCTCCTGGACAAGCTTTTTTTACTATACTTTTGTATTCTGTTTCGGTCATTGTACCTGCAACCTTACTTCCCCATGCCTCAAAAGCAGAAACTATATCGAGTTTTTCACCATTATGACAACCAGAATCTATGGTTCCTCCATATACTAATATTGATGGGCGGTTTAAACGAATCATAGCTATTAAAGCCCCTGGCATATTCTTATCACAGCCCACAACAGTTATCAAACCATCATAACTCATTGCCTGTACAACAGTTTCCATGGAATCGGCAATAATATCTCGAGAGGGTAATGAGTAACGCATTCCTGGTGTTCCCATAGATATACCATCACTAACTCCTATTGTATTAAATATTAAGCCAACAATATCTTCATTTTTTGTCCCTTGCTTAGTTAATTTTGCTAAATCATTTAAATGCATATTGCATGGGTTGCCTTCGTAACCTGTGCTTGCAATACCAATAATTGGTTTATAAAAATCTTCACTAGTTAGTCCTATAGCATGTAACATTGCTTGTGCTGCCGGTTGCGTAGGGTCTTGTGTTACGGTTTTACTGTATTTATTTAATTTCATTAGTATGCAGTTTCATAAAAATTAGACTTATGTTCTCTTACCAATTTTTGATAATTTTTGGAGAAAATATAACCTATGGTGTCTTCCCATGGTTTTTTAAATGTGTAATCGTCTAAAGACTCTATAGGAGCTATTTCTGCAGCAGTTCCTGTAAAAAAAGCGCCATCTGCATTATAAACATCGTCCGGAGTAAAGTATTTTTCTATTAAAGGGTAACCTAACGCTTCAGCCATTTCAAAAACAGTCTGGCGTGTAATACCAGATAATATGTTTCCCAAAGGACATGTATATAAAACACCTTCTTTTTCATAGAAAAAATTAGCTCCAGGCCCCTCGGCTACATATCCTTGAGAATCTAATAATAATGCTTCATCATATCCTTTTTGTTGTGCTTCTTTTGTCGCCAAAATAGAATTAGTATAATGACCTACTACTTTGGCTTGTATGTTTGTTGATTTCGGGTTAGGGCGTTCATAACTTGAAGTCACTAATCTTACTTTTTTATCTCCTAAATATTTCGCCCAAGACCAAGCACATAATAATAAATGAGATTCCTTAGCTGGTTTTAGACTCATCTCTTCTCCTTGATATAGTAATGGTCGTATATAAGCATCTTCTATTTTGTTCTTTTTTAACAACTCATAACTTAAACTAATAAGCTTATCTACAGTATAATTAAACGGAATATGCATGGCTTTTGCCGAATACAAAAGTCTTTCATAATGCTCTTTAGCTTTAAATATTTGTGCTCCATTTTCTGTTTCGTACGAACGAATACCTTCAAAAACCCCATTACCATAATGCAATGTTTGGGCATATAGATTCGTTGTCGCATTTGCTCCTGATACCCATTTGCCATCTAGATATACTATTGTGTCTTGGTTGTAATACATAATTTGTAATTTATATGTTCAAAATTAATAGACGCTATAATTACTTATAGCTTGATTTTTATTGTTT
>JAHDGB010000185.1 GCA_020627885.1 Flavobacteriaceae bacterium
TTTATTTGGGGTTTTTGTGACGCTCCTCTTTATATTGCCAGTAATAATTTTGAATACATTGCCGCACCCAAGCAAACTGGTAAAAGATTTGGGAACAAATATCATTTTAATGCCTATTCTCAACGAAATAACAAACCAGACCCCAGTAAAACTAAAATATTAGGCTTAGGAGATTCCGTTTTATTTGGTGGCGTGCAGTCTGACCAAGATAGCATTGCAACTTCTATATTCAACCAAACACTTACAAATTTTCAAATGCTGAACATTTCTTCAGGTAGCTGGGGACCCGATAATTGTGCGGCATATTTAAAAGAATATGGAACATTTAATGCAAAAGCAATGTTCTTATTGGTCAGCAGCCACGATGCTTATGATGTAATGGATTTTAAACCTGTAGTAGGCAATCATAGTTCTTACCCTGAGCATCAGTATAATTTAGCATGGTGGGAACTTTTAAATCGTTATATAAAACCCAGAGTAAGCAACATTTTTTCTAAACAAGATAAAAAATTAGACCCAGACGAAATAGCTGCGCAAGGAATTCAAAAAAAGGGATTGAAGTTCAACCCTGGTTTTCAGGAACTAAAAATTCTCTCTGATAGTTTACACATACCCTTAACCGTCTATTTACATGCAGAAAAAGCTGAATTACACAACCAAGAATATAATTCTCAAGGGAAAGAAATTATAAAATGGACCACCGAAAACAATGTTAATCTAATTAAGGAACTTGATTATGATTTTAAAGATTTAGATTATAGGGATATCATACACCTAAATAATAAAGGGCAGAAAAAACTAGCTGAAATCATAATAGAAAACTTTAAAAAGGGAATTTAATTAGCCAACAATATTTAACCTTTTAGATTTTTCTTTGAGTTTGCGTTAGGCATTTACCTGATAATTTGAAAAAAACTTACCAGTCAGAAATACTATTTCTAACTAATTCTACGGTTACCTTAATCTGACCTTCACTACTAAAATCTTTATTCCCAAATAAATAAATATTTTGAGATTCATTTAAAACAGTTTCTGCATTGAAGGTATTTTTTAAAGTAGATTTAGTACCTAAAATATTCATTACTAAATTGTCTTTTTGAACTGTAGAATAACCAATAGATGCATTAATTCCTTCTACCAAATCATCTAATACGGTAACTTCTATACTAGCAATTGAAAAACCTGCCGGAATGGTTGTATCCAATAAATATTCATTTCCCTGCCCTAAGGTAATTGTCTCACTTCTAAACCAGGTTTCTATCTGCTCAGCATTTTTTTGTTCAGTAACAAAGTTGTTGTCAACGTCCGTTACTTTGGCATAATTTGTATTTTGATTTGCTTTTCTTGCAAAAATCAATCTAATCTTTTTCTTTAACGGATCTTCATCTATTTTGCGCCAACCATTTACCACTACCTGATAATTATTATTACTACTGTTGTCCAAAATATTATCTAAATGAAAGATTACGCTTGCATAATCATTAGTAGCCGTATGTTTTTCTATATTCAAGCCTGAATTAACAATAGTATTATCTGACCCAAAAATTCCAAAAGGACCAGGACCTGTACCCGCAAAATCTTTTACATAAAGTTGCAAATTATCTATTGTATTAGAATTTCCCTTTGGGTAATTCCAAGGATATATTTTTGCTGTTGCAGAATTGTCTTTTACCACTATATCTTTAAAAGTGCAATTGGTCATTGTACCTTCTACAAATCTAGCGTTGTGAAAGCCCCATGAGGGTTTAAATATTTCTGAAGTGGATTCAGAATATATATTTTTAAATACACCATTGGTCACCGCCCCAATATCCCAAACACCATCTCGTCTGTAAGACTTATAATCTTCTACCCTTGCATTTAAAACACCTTCAACCAATTTTAAGGAATTACAATAACCAGAACTGCCCCTGACCTTTGTAGTACCCGTATACTCGCCATAATCTATGGTATTGAATATATTAACATTTTTGGTAATATGTTTTTCTGAAGTATCAGGATTTAAATAAAATAAATGTGGTGGTGGCATCCAATACAGTCCGCCTACACCACTACCACCAATACTAGAGCCATCTAAAGCCTGTACATCTGAATATCTGTAAGATGTGACCCCATCTGTATGTATGCCATTTACAATGCCTTGTATACCCATTATTACACCATCTAAAGTGAAATTGTTAAATGTAATATTCTCAGGAATACCGGTAGGGCTATCATAATTACTAACTATTTGGTCAGAAAGGTATTGTTCCTTTAGTTTTACGCCCCATAAAATAAACTTGTTGGCAGTTTCTCCTTTTGCTTTTAAGGTTACACTTTCAAAAAGTACATTTTTTGCAGCTTCTATACTAAAAATTGACCTCCATGCAATAGGTGATCTGGACCAAGGTTTCCAAGAAGGGAATTGAACATTGTGTACCACTTCCATATAGTTCTTTAACTGTTCTAAGTTAGAATTGTGCATTTCAGTATCCCAACCCCATGTAGCATCATAGGTCTGATCATATAAAAATGTAATATTTTTTATTGTAATGTTTTCCGTAAGTGCCATATAAAAGGCTGGTGACAATAAATTATTGACTATAACATTTGTATCCCCATTTTTTCCTTCTATCCACGTATTATCATTTAAGAATATAGATTTTTGGGCAGTCTCTGCAACATCCAAAAAAATATCTTGATCAATCAAAATTTTAGACTTAATATTATTAGCCTGCTTTAAAGTTTCAACAAAAACCTCTCTATCATCTGTAGTACCATCCATTACTGCACCAAACCAATACAGAAATGTATATTCGTTATTAAAACTACCTGCCAAATCTACGCTTTCAAAAATTGCATTTCTACTATTAGAAACAATTGCACTCTCGTTACCGATAATAGTTCCATTATTAAGAAAGCCACCTTTAAAATTTAAAAGAACATTAGCCGGTAGTTGTATTACTTTATCTTCAAGATCAAAATTATTTATAATCTCCCAATTAGCATTTGAATAAGCTACAGGAATCTCATTCCAATTAAAATCTTCAGTTATAATGATTGTCTTCTTCGTACCATCAATCTCATGCTGGTAGATAACCTCTATTTCTTCATTGATTACAAGCTCAGATAATAAATCACTATCCTTCTTACACGAAAATAAGGACATATTAACACAAGTAAAAATGGTTTTGACTTTATCTTCAAAAATTTAAAAAACTCAATATTACCAAAATATTGATTGAATAAAGATACTATTGCATGGGATTTATAATTACCAAGTCTTACTACTTTTTGGGAAACTAGATTTAGCATAATTTAAGATTAAGTACTTTATCTAAAATTTAAATAATAACTACTTGAAAGAAGATACTTACTTTTAGACATATAATACCTACGGTATAAATCCATCAAAAGATTACCTTAATTGGTTATTTCTTAATTATTCTATTTAATCAGCTTTTATCTATCATATTTTCAAAAAAAATAATTTATAAGTCTCTTTTAATCTATTTTTTTTCCTCAATTGAGTTTTGATACTAATGCTACTCTTAACCTATTTGGAAGACTTAATGCTTAAAGAAATAAATCATAAATTTTCTTTAATCTTTTAACTATCCAATTGACTTATAATACTTCCCAAATCAAATTAGCTAAATAAAAACAACATATCCTTAAAGAGTAGCTATTTTATAGTTAAAGAAGACATGGAATATGCAAAACATAAGGACATTCCTGCAATACAAACATAAATAACTGAATATCAAAACAAATTTTATTAAATTAACGTTATAATTATAAGCCTATGACTATTATACTTAAACCGAATCTAGTATTTCGGAAACTTTTTAAGATTACGATGTTACTTTTAGTCATTAATGTGATTTCGACTTTATTTAAACTTTTTTATACCAATTTAAATACAAGTAAACATTTAATGTCCTCATCTTTAAAAGGAATAAATTTTTTGGTGAATTTATTTAATTTCGATGTGGAAGGTAATATTCCCACTTTATATTCAACGCTATTATTACTTTTCTGTGCTTTACTATTATCTTTCATTGCAAAAAAAGAACAGAATGATATAAAGATGCGAAGAGCATGGTATGGTCTAAGTATAATATTTTTGTTTTTAGCAATTGATGAAGCTACTACAATACACGAAAGACTAATGATGGTAACAAGAAATACTTTAAACACATCAGGTCTTTTATTTTACTCCTGGGTAATACCATATGGCTTTGCTTTAATTATTTTCTTGCTAGCCTATATTAAATTTTTAATTCAATTACCAAAACAAACAGCCAAATTGTTTATTTTTTCAGGATTTGTTTTTGTAACGGGAGCTGTACTTATTGAAATGATAGAAGGGTGGTTTTCTTATAATTATGGTGCTAATTATAAGTTTCATCATTTCTTGTATACTATTGAAGAATTATTAGAAATGTTTGGTCTAATAGGTTTTATATATGCCTTACTTAACTATAGGAATTTTACTCTTAAAATAAACTGAAATTATTATCTAAGGATCTATATAAGATAGTTTGTCTTTTACATCTGATGAAATTAATAGAAATTTTAAAAATCAATATTATGTATATTCATAAATGGTACTGAAAAACTTATTTGTGCAAAATTTTTTTATATAGATTTCTTATGATATTAAATATCTAAAATTCCATTATCCTTCTTTGAAAATTTAGCGTTAAGTAGATGTTTAGTAAATACTGCACCGTAGTAAATATATCGATTGCCCATACGCTTAGGTTCTTTTAAAAGACGACCTAACCACTCCAAACCAAGATCTTGCCAAATTTTATT
>JAHDGB010000186.1 GCA_020627885.1 Flavobacteriaceae bacterium
TTTCTATACAATTCAAATTCATCAGGTATTTCTTCAATACGATAACCACAAACCACCCCTTTAATGAGGTGAGCATTGGGGTTCAATTCTGCTTTTTCAAAGAATGTTTCAAAAGTTGCCTTTTCATCTATCAATTCTTGTATTCTTTCTTCATCAAACCCAGTTAGCCATTCTATCACTTGATGGAATTCTTCTTTCGTTCTACCATTTTTCTCTAACCTATTTATATAATGAGGATAAATAGATGCAAATGTCATCTTAGCAACTTTTTCGTTTTTTTCAGCTGTAACCTTCATTATTATTAGATTTTGAGTTAATTGGTGCGAACAATATAGGTAATCTTTTTCCGTACAATGAAATATACCCAATTTTAAAAGAAATATAAAAATATTAAAACCCTTGTTTAATAAAAAAAACAAGGGTTTAAAATTAAATTGACTAAAGCAAATGGTATTTACGATATATCTACGAATTAATATTAGTTTTGGATTTCGAATATGAAAAAAGATGTTGTTAAAAAAATAGATCGTTGCCAAAAGCGTCTTTACTAATAGGAAACAGCAAAAAATAAAACAAAATACTCCCACCAGTTAAATTTATTTTTTTATTCTATAAATTGCTTAGTAATTACCAGCAACATAAAAACTGAATTTTTAATAAAATTTATAATTCAAGTATAAAAAAACAAAAAAAGCATTGAAATTTAATAATTTTACTAAAAGCTATAACTTGTATGAAATTTGATAATCCGCTATTGTTTTTTATTTGTTCTATTGGAGTTTTTAATGGATTTATAGCTAGCTTTTACTTTCTTTTTTTTAGTACTCAAAAGCGAGTTCAGAATTTTCTTTTTGGATTGTTATTATTGCTTTTAAGTATTAGAATAGGGAAATCTGTATATAAAATATTTACTAATACTACAGATATTGATTATATCATTTCACAAATCGGGCTATCTGCCTGTTTTTTAATAGGTGTTTCTTTATTTTATTACATAAAATCTTCGGTTAAGAATATAAAAATAATTCCAACAAAGTGGAAAATACATGCAGTAATATTGGTACTTTTTATTCTTGTTGTAGGTCTAATTAAACCTTATTTAACAAATCAGGAGTTTTGGCACAAATACATGATACACATAATATATGGTATTTGGGGAGGGTATATTTTTTTATCAGGATTTTTACTAAAAAATATTTTTAGTAAGGTTTTTAAAAAAGAAGTGTGTACTACTTCAGAGTTATGGTTAATATGGGTGTTTATAGGAAATGTATTAATATATTCTGCATACCTTGTAGGCTACTTTTATTTGTATTTGGTTGGTACTATTACTTTTTCGGTAGTATTTTATGTGTTACTTATATTTTTACTTTTTAAAAATAATAGAGATCGTGTTTTTAAGGATATTCCCGAAAAGTATAATTCAAAAAAAATAGCAAATACAGAAGCAAATGATTTAAAAATTGCTTTAAAAAAAACAATGCAAGAAAAGCAGTTTTATAAGGATACAGATATAAAGTTAAAAGATATTGCTAAAGTACTAAATATTTCTTCTCATAAATTATCCCAATTTTTAAATGATAACCTGGGGAAAAGTTTTGCTTCATTTATAAATGAATATAGAATAAATGAAGCAAAACGTTTATTAATTCTGGATAGCCAATATACAATAGAGGCTATAGGGTTTGAGGCCGGTTTTTCTTCTAAATCTTCGTTTTATGCTACTTTTAAAAAAGAAATAGGGGTAACCCCCTTAGAATATAAAAAGCAATATTCTTAATTTTTATCCAGTTTTATAATTTTGGACGTCTAAATTATAACCTAATACTCAATTTTAAAGGAGTTTGTTGATGTTTGTGTTTATATAAATTATAACACATATAGAAATGAAAAACCTTATTACATTATTGGTATTACTATTAATTACTGAGTACAGCTACGCACAATCAGAATGTGCTAAAGTGGAAGAAACATTACATAAATACATGGATGGAAGCTCGTATAACAAGTTAGAATTATTAGAGAGTGCTTTTGCAAAAAATGCAACTCTATATCTTACGGCTAAAGAAGGCTTTAAAGTGTATACTCCTAAAGAATATGTTGGCTTTTTTAAAAATGCAGAGACAGGAAAGTTTAATGGTCGTACTGCTAAAGTTCTGGCAGTAGATGTTGTAAAAGATATTGCTACAGCTAAAGTTGAAATTTCTATTCCGGAAAGAAAAATGAGATATATTGATTTGTTTTTATTAAAAAAAATGGAAAATCATTGGAAGATTATAAGCAAAACCGCAACAAGGGTAGATGTAAACATTAAAAACTAATGATGAAACGTTTCATTATTTTATTATCATTAAGTATACATTTTTGTGGTTATGCTCAAAAACCAACAATTCAGTATGTAGATGCAGAAATAGAAATAGATGGAGAATTAGATGAGTCTATTTGGGGGCAATTATCCGAGTATACAGGATTTTATAATTACTTGCCTACAGACATTGGTTTGGCTAAAAACCAAACTTCAGTAAAATTATTTCATGATGGTGAATATTTATATGTAAGTGCTGTTTATTATGATACTACAGAGAAAACTCAAGTAAGTACTTTAAAACGCGATGTGTCTATTGCATTTAGTGATGCTTTTATTATGGTTTTAGATACTCAAAATCAAGAACAGAACGGATATTTATTTGCAGTAAACGCTTTAGGGAATCTAACCGATGGAGTAGTAGGTCGGAGTAACAGTGGGTATAATTTAAGTTTTAGCTGGAATACGGTGTGGCATGCAAAAACGTTATTAAATGGGAATAAAAAACAATATGAAATAGCAATTCCTTTAAAGTCATTAAATTTCAATAAGGATAATTCTGTTTTTGGTATTCAGTTTTATGTAAGAGATATTAAGAATAATTCTTGGACTATTTTAAAGAATGTTAAACGAAACTATGCTAATTTAGATTTACGATTTACAGAAAAATTCAATGTAGAGAATTTACCAAGTAAATCTACTTCACGTTTTACAGTTACACCGTCTATAATATCGAATTATCAAAACGATATTATTAAGCATAGTGACGAAATCACTTTTAAGTCAAGTTTAGACTTGCAATATAATTTAACCTCTTCTTTAAAATTAGATACTACTATAAACCCAGATTTTTCACAAATAGATGTAGATCGTCAGGTTACCAACTTAACTCGTTTTTCAGTTTTCTTCCCAGAGCGAAGAAATTTCTTTTTAGAAAACGCCGATTTGTTTTCTAATTTAGGGGTTGTAGGTGTTAATCCTTTTTATTCTAGGCGTATTGGTGTTAATAATAATATTTTGTTTGGTTTAAAGCTATCTGGAAATATTACTCCTATAACCAGGATAGGGGTTTTAAATGTACAAACGAATAAAGAAATAGGGGTAGAAGCACAAAACTATAGTGCTCTTATTGGGGAGCATAAAATTTCTAAAAATGTTACAATGACTAGCTATTTAGTTAATAGGCAAGGTACGGATAAGTTTAAAATTATTAATGATTATAATCGAGTAACTGGAGTAAATCTTAATTATAAGTCTAGCAATAAAAAATGGTTGGGCTTGCTTAATTACGGAAAGAGTTTTAACGATGGTATTTCAGAAAAAAATAATTTTTATCATGCAGGAATTTGGTATAATAAGCGTGGTTTAGAGTGGAGTACATCTGTTAAGAATTTGGGCAAAAATTATGTGACAGATTTAGGCTTTACACCCAGACTGAGTAATTACGATGCGATAAACGATAAAACAGTTAGAGAAGGATATACAGAAGTTAATATAAAATCAGAATACAATAAGTTTTTTGAAAGCTCAAAAGTGTTAAACTCTATTAGGTACTTTAATTACAATAATGCATCTTATTATGATGAGAATGGTCGTTTTAATCAATCTTCACATTTTTTGAATTCTGCAGTGTTTTTTAAAGATTTATCGGCTGTTTATTATGTATATACCCATGATATTGTAGATTTAAAATATGGATTTGACCCTCTAGGGAATGGAAATGCATTGTTGCCAAATAAGTACAATTATGGACTGTTAAAAATGGGGTATAATTCTGCAAACAATCAAAAACTTAGATATCGTGGTTATCTACAAAAAGGAGGCTATTATAATGGAAAAAGAACAGTTGGTGGCATTTATTTAAATTATCAATTATTACCGTTTGCAAGTCTAGAAGCTACATATGATATTAACGCTATTAATTTAAATGATTTAGGAAAAGAAACATTTCATTTAATTCGATTTACTGGACAAATTTTTTTTAATAATCGTTTAAATTGGACATCGTATATTCAATATAATACTCAACGTAGTAACTTTAATATAAATAGTCGTTTACAATGGGAGTATAAGCCTCTCTCGTATATTTATTTAGTTGTATCCGATAACTATAATACTACTATAAATAGAACAAATTGGGGAATAGCTTTTAAGATGAATTATAGATTAGAGTTTTAAAGCTTAATTAAATATTTATAAAAGGAATAAAGACCAGTGTTATGGTTTTGCATGTACTATTTGAGTTTTACATACTTTTTATAAATGTGATAATGAAAAAGAATATTTCTAGACATTAATAGGGTGGGTAACACAGAGGATTTTTAAACAGAAAGCAAAAACACGATTACTTATAACAAGTTTAATTTTGAAAAAAAAACAAAATAACTCATTGAATTTCATTAAGTTATTTTATTAGGTGCTGAGAAGGAGGTTCTACCTCAATATTTTTAAACGTAGTGTTACAGTACTTTACAAAG
>JAHDGB010000187.1 GCA_020627885.1 Flavobacteriaceae bacterium
AATATTTGTTATGAGTTGAATTTAATTTATAATAAGGATAAAATTAGAATTCTCAGTTCATTTCATCATTTGTCCATTTTAAGAATTTTTTTATTTCTTTATGATTTGGGTAAATAACTAGTCCTTTATTAAGAACTTCATAAGCAATTTTGAATTTATTGTTTCTGTAATAGTACTTTCCAACTGTGGCATACACATTGGCAACAATTTCTGGATTTATATGGAGTTTGCCTTTGTTTTTTCCATTAATAATATTTTTATCAAACTTATCAAAATATTTCTTTCCTATGCTGATATTAAGAGCTCTATAGTTTTCATCAATAAGTCTACCATAGATATAGGCTTTATATGAGTCGATTTTTTTGTTATCTAGTAAAAAGGGATATTTTGTTGTGTATTTGTTTACTTCGTCTAGTGCATCTGAAGAAAAAGGTAATAAGGCTAATTTTTTAAGAACAGCATAGTTTACACCTTCTTTGGCTATTTTGTTTTTAGAGCTCATCATCAGTAATGTATCAGCAAGTCGTATGGTTTCATTTAATTCATCATCTTTTGCATTCTTACTTAATAAATATTCGTATAAAAATATTTTATTAGAATAATTAAGCTTTTTATTTTCAAATTTAGAAAGTATAGATGCTGCTTTTTCTATGAATTTAAGATCGTTTTCATCATTATCTATAATTTTGTAAAGGTATACTTTTAAATCTTTCTCATTAAAATCCTCCTTAAATTTCATAGTTGAAAATGCTTCAAATAGTTTATCAATATCAGACTCTGTTGTTAATTCATTTTCGCCGAGATTAAGAAAGACTAAGTTTTTATTTAGAAACTCTGAGGGAGCATAGTTGAAGAATATTAGAGATTTGGTAATGTCATCTTGAGCATTTGCATAATCCTCCTTTGAATACTTATCGAGTCCTCTATTGTAATACTGCATGCCTATTAATGCAGATTTATTTAAAAATGTATTACCATAAAAATAATTCATATAAGTTTTACCAATACCAACACTATCAACTTCTTTTTTTGTAATAAGTTTAAGTTTGATTAAGTTATTTACAATATCGTTAACCTCAGAATCTTTAGGAGAACTAAATCCATAGATTCCTGGTGCTGTAGTTTCAAGGTGTATTTTGTGTGTTTTAGGGTAAGCTATCAAAAAAACATGACCAGGAACATCTTTTATAGTATAAGGAATTTTTAAGGTATCAAAAATATAAGCATATACAGCGGTAGCCGTAACACAATTATATATTTTATTATCAAAAATTTGAGGGAAATAGGCTAACTCTTCATATTTTGAAAATAATGTATCATGAACTAAATCATAAATCTTTTTTATTCTTTTAACTTCCCGTTTAGCTTTAGATTCTTTTTTAGGTAATGTCCCTATTAAATTATTTATTGTTTTTTTATATTCTTCAACTTTTTTACGAGTAACAAGTGTGTCTATGGCACTTAAACTAGCTATAAAGTCATAATTAATTGAATCTTGTTTAAATTCATTAATTATTTGTTTTTCTAATTGAGATGTATGCCTTTGACAAAAAGCAAAAGAACTAGTTATTAATAGAAAATAAGTTATAATTTTTTTCATAAAAAAGATTTAGGACTACTAATATAGCTAATTTGTAGTTAAAATCATTTAACATTATGATAAACAGTATTACACCATCTCTACAAACAAACCATCATCATTTTTTACCACTTTAGAAACACCTAGTTTTGTTAAGCCTTTAATGGTTTTATCCCATTTTTTATTGCTTAAGCCAGATTGTGCTTTTAAGCTATTTAAATCTATAGGCGTATTGTTTTTAAGAATAGCGAAAACAACCTTTTCTTCATCGCTCATAGGTATTGCTTTCTTTTCTGGTTTCATTTGTGGAAAAAATAAAACTTCTTGGATAGATTGGTTATTTGTTAAAAACATGATTAAACGATCCATCCCTATTCCCATACCAGATGTAGGAGGCATACCATACTCTAAAGCTCGTAAAAAATCATGATCTATAAATTCTGTTGCTTCATCATCGCCTTTTTGAGCTAATTTTAATTGATGTTCAAAACGTTCACGCTGATCTATCGGGTCGTTCAATTCGGAGTATGCATTAGCAATTTCTTTGCCACATACCATTAACTCAAAACGCTCAGTTAATTCAGGGTTTTTTCTGTGCTCCTTACATAAAGGACTCATTTCTTTCGGATAGTCTGTAATAAATGTAGGTTGTATGTAATTGCCTTCACATTTTTCGCCAAAAATCTCATCTATTAACTTCCCTTTACCCATGGTATCGTCAACTTCTATTCCCATACCTTTGGCAGCAGCGCGAATTTCATCTTCATTTTTACCAGTAATATCAAAACCTGTATATTCTTTTATAGAGTCTGCCATGGTAACACGGGCATATGGTGCTTTAAAATCAATGTCATAATTGCCAAAAGTCGCTTTAGAAGATCCATTAACAGCAACAGCACAATGTTCTAGTAACTGCTCACAAAAATCCATCATCCAATTGTAATCCTTATAAGCTACATATATTTCCATTGCGGTAAACTCTGGGTTATGTGTACGATCCATACCCTCATTTCTAAAGTTTTTTGAAAACTCGTAAACCCCATCAAACCCGCCAACAATTAAGCGTTTAAGATAGAGTTCGTTTGCAATTCTCATATAAAGAGGAATATCTAAGCTATTATGGTGCGTAATAAATGGTCTTGCAGCAGCACCACCAGGAATAGGTTGTAAAATAGGAGTTTCTACTTCAAAATACCCCGAGTCGTTAAAGAAGTTACGCATGGCATTAAACAACTTTGTACGTTTAATAAAGACTTCTTTTACATGAGGGTTTACTGCTAAATCGGCATAACGCTGTCTATAACGCGTTTCTGGGTCGTTAAACTCATCGTAAGAATTACCATCGGCATCAGTTTTTGGTAATGGTAGCGGTTTAAGCGATTTACTTAGTAATGTGAAATCTTTTACCATTATTGTTTTTTCTCCTACTTTGGTAGTAAATAGTTCGCCTTCAATACCTATAAAATCGCCAATATCAAGTAATTTTTTATAAATGTCGTTATATTTACTTTTGTCTTCTCCTGTACAAATTTCATCACGGTTAAAATACACCTGTATACGCCCTTCGCTATCCTGAAGCTCAGCAAAACTTGCATTGCCTTGAATTCTTCGAGACATTAAACGACCAGCAATAGTCACTTTTTCATTTTCCTTAAACTCGTCTTTTACTTGTTTAGAGGTTTTAGTAACTGGGTATAAGTCTGCAGGGTAGGGGTTTATTCCTAAACCACGAATTTTTGATAATTTCTCTCTTCGGACTAGTTCTTGTTCAGATAACTGTGACATCGTTATGGTGTTTTGTATATATTTTAAGCCAACAAATATAGGGGCTTTGTAACAAAAAATTTAATTTAACGTCAAATATGTATAACATCAATCATTACTGACCTAAAGTATTAGGAATTTCAGTATTAAAATTAATATTTCATATGAGTTTCTGGAGAGTTTTACTTTCAATTATTTGTCCACCTTTAGCTGTTTTAGATAAAGGTTGTGGCTCAATACTAATCGTTTTTATTTTATGGGTTTGTGGCTGGGTACCTGGCGTAATTGCAGCTTTGGTTATTCTTAATAACCCTAAAGGATAAAAAAAACTATCTTTGTTTTATATTTTACCTTATACTAAAATTAAAATTATGAACAAGTTTTTACTTTTGCTACTTACTATTTTTACTTTTTCGAGTTGTCAATTTTCTGAAAACATTTATATTAATGAAGACGGTTCAGGAAAAATGGAATTTAGTTTTGATGGTTCGGAACTTATGTTAATGGCTGGAGATAAAATGACGGAAGGATCGGGGGAGAAAGAAGTAGACTCTACATTTAAGTTTAAAGAACTTTTTAATGAAAAAAAAGATAGTATTTCTAAGCTAACAACTGAAGAACAAGAAAAATTAAAAGCCTTGGAAAACTTTTCGATGCATATGTTTATGAGTGCAGAGAAGAAAAAAATGAAGTTCGAATTATTTACAGATTTTAAAAATGCTAATGAATTAAAAGACATGTTTACTGCATTAAACAGCGCGAGTAACTTACAAGGAAAAAAAGGAGCTAAACTAAATGATCCTAACAATCCTTTTTCTTCCATGGCGAATGGTGGAAATACAGAATTAAAATACTCTTTTGATAAAGGTGTTTTTAAACGTAGTGTAAAAGTGAAAAACCAAGAATTGCAAAAACAAACGGCAGATAGTTTAGGAAGTGCTGCAATGATGTTTGCTAACTCTAAGTATAAGCTTAATTACCATTTTCCTAGAAAAATAAAGTCCGTTTCAAAAGAAGGCGCTTTGTTTAGTGAAGATCGAAAAAGTGTTACTATTGAGTATGGGCTAATGGAATACATGAAAGATCCAGAAATAATGAATTTAGAAGTTATTTTGGAAGATTAATTTTGAATAAAAAGGTAATTATACAGGATTTAGGTGCTAAAGACTTTAAAGAAACTTGGGAGTACCAAGAACAGCTTTTTAAAGAAATTCTAGATACCAAAATAAAGAACAGAAGAGAAGATAAAGTATTAAAAACAAATAATTATTTTTTATTTGTAGAGCATCCGCATGTATATACTTTAGGTAAAAGCGGCGATTTATCTAATTTACTTTTAGATGAAGCACAATTGAAAAATAAAGGGGCAACTTTTTATAAAATTAATAGAGGAGGAGATATTACTTATC
>JAHDGB010000188.1 GCA_020627885.1 Flavobacteriaceae bacterium
GAGCACCTGACTCATAATCAGGTGGTCCTTGGTTCGAGCCCAAGTGGGACCACACTTAAAACTGTTTCATTTATTTGAAACAGTTTTTTGTTTTTATAAAGCAAAGCTATATCACATTTTCAATTTTAAATGCCTCATCCCTAAATAATATTGTATCGCCTATAGTTTTGCCCATTATTAACTTTCCTATCGGAGTGCCAGGAGAAATGGCATAAAAAGTGGTGTTTTCAAATTGCAAATTCCCAGCACTAATAGAAAGGTAATAGTTCCCCTTTAAAGTGTAAACCACACTCCCCAAATGAATTTTTTTTGAAATTTTGTTAGGATCAATTTTAGATAGTACTATTTTAACTTTTTCTATTTCTGCTAATTGCTGCCCTGCTTTTTCTCGCTCTAGCTGCAACATTGCTCTTCCTGTTTCGTGCTTGTCTCCAGCACTACTTTTGGTTTCTGAGTGTAATGATATCTTAATTTCTCTTATAGTTTTCAATACTGTTTGGTACCTCATCTCAATTCGGTCCAAACATTGTTTATGTAAACTTTCTTTAACACTCATTATATAACATTTAAAAACTAAAAAAATTAATCTACTAAAGCTGCTAATTTTTTTCCAACGTAACTCCCAATAGCCACCCCCATACCCCCCAATCGTATACCACAAAACACATTTTGGCTTAACCGCTTAATAATTGCTTTTTTTTGATTGCCTACTCCCATAATTCCCGACCAACGCTGTTCTATCTCAAAAGGTGTTTCTGGTAAAATAATTGTTTTTAAAAGATTTTCAAGAGCATTTTGAATTGTTTTAGTTTGGTTTAACTCTACAGTTTCTTCAGTTTTAAAATCCAAATGCCTCCCCCCACCTAAAAGAATTCTATTATTAATATTTCTAAAAAAATAATACCCCATATCTAAATGGAATGTTCCTTTTATTTGTAAATTTTGTATTGGTTTTGTTATTAATACTTGTGCCCTAGCTGGCATTACATTCTCTTGCAATAGTTGAGATGAAAAACCATTAGTGGCTATAAATAATTTTGATGTGGAAAATTCGAATAAATTTGTTTTCACTTTAACTGATGACGTATTTTCTATGTATTCTTTTACTGTAACACCATTTAATATTTTTATCCCATTTTTTAACACTAAATCCTTTAAAGACAACATCATTTCTCCAGTATCTATTTGTCCTTCATAAGGATTATAACTACACCGTTTTTTTATATTTTTGAAGTTAAAAGGCAATGTTTTAAAACTAAAGACAGGCAATTTAAAAAAAGGTTTTAATAAGGTATTAATATCTTCTTTTTTTGAAAAACAGAAATCAAAAAGAGCTGTATTACTTTTATCAAACAACTCATAGCCGCCTAATTGTTTGTAATTAATTGTTTTGTCTCCTAATAACCCTCTTAAAAGCTGCAAGCCATCTATTCGGTTTTTAATTAAGTTTATAACTTCTTGTTCACTATGAGTTTTTAAATCTTCAATTATTTCACTTAAGCTACCAAAACAAGCAAAACCAGCATTTTTAGTACTTGCTCCTTGAGGTAACACCCCTTTTTCTAATAGCAAAATATTAGCCTTTGGAAAACGTTTTTTTAAATTTAAAGCACAAGTTAAGCCAACTATACCACTACCAATAATAGTATAATCTACATTTGTTAGCCAACTTTTTATTTCCCAATAGGATAAATTCACAAGTGTATTTTATAAAGATGAAAAATAATAAACTTTTTTATTAACGAGTATAAAAAAACTCCGAAAAGGATTTCGGAGTTTTAATTAAGTATTTTTAGGCCTTTTTTATTCTAATACAATTTTTTTGTTCACTGTTTTAGAGCCATCTGTAATTTTTAACAAATAAATTCCAGACTGCACACCTTTTAAATTTATATCCTCATTAAATGTTACAGTACTGGTATACGACTTATTATAGATAGAACGACCTCTTATATCTAATACCTTAATGCCAACCATACTATTCAAATTATTAAATTTAACAGTAAAGGAGCCATTATTTGGGTTAGGAAAAATCGATAAACCACTTAATGTGTTATAGTCGGTTGTACTTAAAGGGGCTTTAATTTCAAAGTCTCTTGTATTTATATTAAAGAAAATATTACCTGCACCTTCTACCATTATTCTACAAGTAGTAGACTCTACAGCTGGTACAGTAATAGTGTAAGACCCATTATTTGGTACAGCAGAAGCTACTATTGTTGGGTAGGTAAGCCCTCCATCTGTAGATAATAAAATATTAACATTAGCAGTATCTACACCATTTCCTATAGTTCCTGCCACATCCCAAGTGACCTCTTCTGTAGTACCAGACTCTAAGATAATCCCCGTTGTATTTTGAGAAGTGACTACAAAAGGCCCAGCTGCAGAAACGGTGTTTGCTTTCATACTACTTACTGCTGTTTGACCTCCTCTAGAATCATTATCCCTAACGGTTAATTTAAAATTTATATCTCTAGAAATGGACGATAGTTTTTCCCAATCTGTTGAAACTCCTCCACCTGCTATAATATCCTGTAACCTAGGAATATACCTTATTGGGCTTGTTGTACCCTCAAATGACCTTACAATTGGTGCTGAAGATTCACTTTCGTCAGGAGGTCCTGCAGATCCAAGATCATATTGTTCCCACGTAAAAGTGTGAGTTGTTGTACCGTCAGCATCTGTTGAACTGCCTGTTAGTTTATATGGTGTCGATTTCGGAATGGTATAATCATTTCCTGCATTTGCAGTTGGCGCTGAATTATTTGTTGCAGTTTTCGAAGCACAAGTACTACTTCCGCTAGATACATTAGCCCATATTTTTTGCAAACTCCCTTGATGGAAATAAGGGTCACTATTTGACTGTACATTTTGTGGAGAGCAAATACCTGCATAAGCCATAATAGTACTGCCACTTCCAGGTTCGTAGGCATTACTTCCTGACCTATTTGATCCTGTGCAGTTTCCTGCATCACCATTAAACGTATGTGGTCCTCCATATTGATGCCCCATTTCATGAGCAACATAATCCACATCGTACGGATCTCCCACGGGAGATCCAGACCCAGTAATCCCTTCTGCTTTACTAGAGGTACATGGCGAGTTTAACGCTGCTAAACCTCCACCTCCAGTACTAAACGTATGGCCAATATCATAATTAGAGAATCCAATTATATTATCTATTTCTGTTTGGCTTTCTCCTATTAACGCATTAGCGTTGTTGTTCGTAAAATTGTCTGAATCTATAAAAATAATATCTTCTTGATCAGCAACTAAAGTCATTGTAATAGAAAAGTCTCTTTCATATAGAAAGTTATTGCGTGTCATAGTTACATTTATAGCTGCTAAAACTGCAGCTTTTTTATCTGCGGTAGAATCGCCAGAATTTAAACCAGCTGCTTGCCAATGAAACTGTGAATACTCTATAGTACAAGCTACCGCTGTTCTAAAATCTCTCATCATTCCATCATCAGCATTTCTAGAATAGTAATCAGATGTCATATTTTCATCTTGATCTTCATCATCACTTATAACACCACACTCCCACGGCGTATCTAATGGCGGTAAATCTCGTTTTGCATAAACAATATAATTGCCTTCTTCTTCCGTATAAGGATCTATAAATTGTGTGCCATATTGAGGAGATAAAAGCATAGTATGTAGCCCTCTTGGGGTTACTGTAAAACGTATTAATGTTGCAGGGTTTTCTATACTATATCCAGCATAAGATCTAATATTAGGATATTTGTTTTGTAGCTCCTCAGCCATAATAGAAGCTTCAGTTACCTTAAAACTTTCAAAAGCACCATTTGCTAATGGAAACTCAATAATTACATTAGATAGTTTGCCTACTACTTTTCTGTCTGGAGCCGATTCTAATTTTGTTTTTAAATTGCTTAAATTTAATTCGTAAAACGTTGCCTTATGAGGTTGCGTTTTTCTAAATACTTGTTTCTTGTTCGCTGTTTTTTCTTTTGAAATTTCAGTCCATAAGGACTCTTTGTTTTGAGAGATTGCCCCAGTTGAGGAAAGAATTACAACAACTAGTACAAGACTAATTTTTGAGTAAAATGATTTCATTTATTTTTTTTTGACTAAAAACCTAATATATAGGCTCTTAAGGTTAGAGCTATAAATATAATTCCTGAATAACACTTTAACAAATTTTTAACTACATATCGCTGTTTTTTTTTTAAAATCAACTAAATACTAAGTATAAATCAAAATTTTAATAAATAAATTAACATATATTTACATATGAAACACATGAAATTATTAATTTTATTAGCACTATTATCATGCAATGCTAATAAGAAACTTACAAAAAATGATAGTACAAAAATGGTAATTACCAACTGTCCAGATGACGGAGTTTGCACCTTTGAAGTAAAAAAGAACAGCACGCTTCTGTATAAAAAAGAAAAGAGCACTGGAAATTTTTATAGTGAAATCTCAGAATCTGAAAAAGAAATTGTTTTAAAGCTTGAATATATTAGAAATGAAAAACCAAATGTTCAAGACAGTGGCTATAGAGAAACCATTCACTTGGCTATAAATTCTGATGAAATTGAACAAACAATTAATAGCATCACAGAAGATAATGCTAAATTAGTTTTTGGTCGTTATTGCTTTTGTAGAGGCCAAACAGGAGACTATAAAGTAAATAATGGAAATTTAGTGATTAAAAAAATAAAAGAAAATAGTTATAATATTAAATTAACTTTTAAAATAGATG
>JAHDGB010000189.1 GCA_020627885.1 Flavobacteriaceae bacterium
ATTTCTTCAAAATCGTCCTGATCTACTTCAGTTAATTTATTGAAAAAATCGAAAGTTCCAGATGGTGTGAATGTTCCTATTAATTTGCCTTCAGTTTTTCCAACGTTTGTAAACTTGTGAGCGACACCTCTTGGTATATAAAGAAATGTACCTGGAGGAGCTTTATACTCAGTTTCATCAACCTGAAAAGTGAATTCTCCTTCAACAACATGAAGACTTTCGTCATTTTTGTGATGGATGTGTAAGGGGGCACCTTGCCCCGCTGGTACAGTCAATTCAAAGTAGTCAAGTAAATCTCCTGTTATATTTTTGTCTGTTCTATAAATGGCATCGAAACCTGTTATTTTCGTTTTTTTGCCTTCGTTTGGTCTAAGTAGTTTTACTTCGCTCATAATTTATTATATATTTTTAATTATTTTAATGGAAAACGTTTTAATAATTCATCAAATCCTCTTTGATAAAATTCGGAAATAGCATCTTCTTTATAATAAAATGTTGCGACCCATTGTACAATACTTGTACCGCCTTTTACATCGAAGACACGTAAATCAGAATAGTATTTATGTATTTCTTCACCCCATTCACCAGCATGCCATTTATAACGGTAATGAAAATTATCATTATCGAGCATAACCAATTCTTCTATTGCTTTAGGCTGCCCAGGAAAAGTAAGTAGTCTTCTCATTTCACGAGTTTCGGTTTGATCACTTAGTACTTCAAGTTCGGTAATATCTGGATGCCATTCATGAATAGTAAAGAAGCCTCCAATAACATCCCAAATTTTTTCAGCTGAAGCTCCAAGCTCAATAGATTGCACTACTCTCCAGTTTTTGTAGCCATGTTCTTTTTCGATAATAACTTGTTCTTGTTCTGTCATAATAATTACATTTTAGTTTTTTAATGTTTAAGAATAATTTGTATTGAATTTCTTGCAAAAGGATATGCTAGGCGCGAAAAAATATTCGCCACCACGTATTTTAACTAAATCTTTAAATGAAAAATCAATTTCGATTTTTTTTCCATCTATTTGGAGTTGCCATTTTTTAGCGGTTTTATCAGATCCGGCGTTTTGTTCTCCAGTAATTGGATCTGTACCTGTTCCTTCATTAATAAAGTTTGAATTATCGGACCACCCGCATTGCATCACTAAAAACTGCTGTTCTATATCGCTTTGGCATGATAAAAAGAGTAGTCCAGCATCTGTCCATTCTGAAGAAGGCATTAAATCTTTAGAGCCATAGCTTATTCCTCTTCTTGCTATTCTATGGCTTCGTTCACTACTCATCGGGACTTTATTTTTTCTGTTAGTGTCTCCCCGAGGGTTTGTTTTTCGTACATGTGATTGAAAAGGACATATTAAACCTTCTGTATCTTTATCGTAATTAAAATTATTAAGTAAAGGTTTTCCGGTTTCATGTAGATTAGATGTTAAAGTACTACCATCTTTATGCCTTCCAAATAATAGAGCCCCTGCAAATTCAGTAGTAATTTCACGTCCAACAGCATTAGTAAGTAATGATGCAAATTGTTCAGTTTGATCATTAAATCCTTTTATGTTTTGTTGCATTTTACGGTATACGAAGTAAGATCCAAAGCTAGTGTTTGTATCTCGCCCTCCAGTATCGTTAACCGCAATTAACCCAAAAGGAGCAGATGGGTCATAAAGCTCCGTTCCTTCTTTTTTTTCCCAATTCATGAAATCGGATTTAAAGAATACAGGGTTACTAATACCATCTGCAAAACCAAAATGTTCAATAGTTTTTCCTTTTTTATTTCTTAAAGTGTAACCTTTTTCAATGGCTACTATGGTAGCGGTCTTTGCAATTTCAATTTTAAATTTTTTAACCTCTTTATCTAAATAATTTTCACATTTTTCAGGTTCCAAATTTTCTCCTCCATAGGAGAGTATAACCAAAGCGTCTATTTGTTCTTTAAACGGAGCTTCCCAATTTTTTGGATTGTCATTCAAGGGGTTAATAGTACGCTTATGTACTCCACCTGGTCCAGTATCGTATCTAAACTCAATATTTTTCATACCGGCTCTAAATGCTTTGTCGTCTGGAATTTCTTTATCTTCCAGCCCAAGTGCCTTAAAGCCTGTGTAGCTAAGCATAAGTCCTGTGAATAGATGTTCTTTTCCCGAGTTTTTATAATCTAGAGCCGTTTTATGTTGCTCCATAGCTGAAGTTAATCTTGGTGAGATTTTACCTAGCCATTTCTGGTTACGATCTGCATCAGCAGTAAATTGTATAAACAAGTGTCTAGAATGAGCACGCCCGTGGCTTTTTAATATATTACCTTGAATGTCTTCAAAAACATCACGTAAATTAGGATCGTTAATATCCAGTTTAGATTGACTCAGTTTAATACCTGGTCGTCTAGGTGCTTTTATGGTGTTTTCTTTTTGATTTATCATTATTAATGGGGAATTTTAATATGCCATATATTGGGTTTAATTATTTTAAAAAAACCAACAAATAAAAAGCAAGTGATGGCGCCATAGGAATGTAAAGCAGCTAATGATATACCAACTGCATAAATAGCTAAATAAAGGATGTCCTTTAAATTTCTATTTAAGCGCATTCCAACTTCTAATTTTTCACCATAAAGTTTAACTATCGTAATTCTTAATATTAGAAAAGAGATTTCGCACATTAAAAGTACAAAGCCATATAAAATAACAGGAAGACCTAGTCTATGGTTGTCTCCATCTCCTATCCAAGAGGTTGTAAATGGTATTAAAGACAACCAAAACAGCAAGTGTAAATTAGCCCACAAAACCTTTTTGTTTACTTTTTTAGAAATTTTAAATAATTGATGATGATGAAGCCAGTAAATACTTACATACATAAAGCTTGCTAAATAGCTAATAAACGTCGGTAGTATTTCGAATAGTCCTTCAAATGTTTCTTCTTTAGGTACTTCCAATTCTAATACCATAATGGTAATTATAATTGCAAGCACCCCATCACTAAAAGCTTCTAACCTTTCAGATTTCATACGCAGCTTCTAGTTTTTTAAAGTAATTTCTATCGTCTGGTGCTTCATTTAAGGTAAATGCATGTTGGTATTCTGGATTATATACATTCAATATGGTGTAAGTGCCTGATGTTTTCCATGTTCCTTCTGTCCATGTGCCATCATCATTTAACTGTTTTTCTATTTTTTGAGACTGAATTAAAACACGTCCCCAAAACAACCACTTTCCGTCTATATTATGAACAAAATAGACTCTTACGGGGTCTATTTGAAAAATACGTGCACTAGGTTTATTTTTAAATTCAAAGACCATACCTTCTACATCTTTCAAAGTAATTGGTGTTTTTTTATGCTTTTCCAGATCAAAAATATGAACAGGAAATCCTTGCTCTGTTGTTAATTGTAATGTGTCATTAATTTCTACGAAGCTTCCCATTTTTATGTTTTTTATTGTTATTAATAATATTTTGGTTTGTCTTTAATAAAATAATGTGCTCCTAATTTTTTTAGTAAAAGGAGCACAAATTGGTTTAATTTATAAAAGCCTAAAACAAGGCCCATAGGTTTGGTTGTTTTTATTGTTAGGAATTGGAATTTGCATTAACGGTATAGCATACTGCTCTAGTTTAAACATAACCTCTATAGCATTTACTAAGGCCGCTTGCCCACGGCCATTTATAGCCCAAGCATCTTCTAAAAATTTTACTAAATCTGTATATACTTTATCAAATTCATTTACTAAGTGCCAAACTTCAGTAGAGACTTCTTCTTGTTGATAGCCACCTTCCGGAATTCTTGCTGTATTATATATTTCAGGACGAGGCATTGGATCCTTGAAATAGTATTTATCGCCTTCTTGTACAATTTTCTTTTGATAAAATACTTCCCAAAACCGATAAAAGTGAGCCAAATTATCCATCCCAGTGCTTGCAGGAGTAACATTTTCTGAACCTTCTCCTTGTTCTTTAATCATATCAATAGCTTTAGAAACACTATTAGCATCTGCCATTACCCACCAAGATAAAGGGCCAGCTAATTGTCGCTCAACATCCATTTTTGGTTGTAACTCTTGAAACAATTCATTAATTCTATCGTATAATTCACCTATGGTAGTATTATGTTCGTGGCTTTGAATATGATTTTTATGATCTATATTACTTTCTCCACGACAAAGCCCTCCAATGTTTACTAACTCTTTAGTTTCATAATCATATATATCGGCAATTTCTTCAGGTAATTCTATTTCCATAAAATTTCGAAGTGAGCAGTCATTCAGTCCTTCTAGGTATAAGAAAAGTTCTGGATGTACACCTCCAGGTAATCCTGAAGGAAATTTTAAGCCGTTTTGTGGATCGTATATTTTAGGTTCGCCTCCAATACCTACAATCATATTACATACCATAGCCATATGTAACATTTCTTCCTGAAAAATATTTCGGATAGATTTTGCGACTTCGCATTTGTTATCTTTAATATCCCACATGGCTTGTAGATATATTGGAATGGTTGCAAATTCTAAAACCACAGCTTTGTTTAATAACTCTTTTAAAACGTGTAATTTATCTTCATGCTCATCTGCAACAGATTTTGAATGAATAATTAATTCTTTTACATTAGTAAGTTGTGTTGCTTTTTCTTGATAAGCGTTTTTAAATGGTATAGCTTGTATTGACATTTGTTTCTTTTGAGTTTAATTTTTGCTGTTTATTTTTTGTTAAATGATTGACTAATCTAAAAGCCAT
>JAHDGB010000190.1 GCA_020627885.1 Flavobacteriaceae bacterium
CAAAAAAAATGAGGTTATAAAGTCGAGCATTTTAGTTTTGACTACAGACACAGACTACAGACTACATTTCTAATTTTTTTAATTCTCTATAATTTTTATTTAATCTTTTTAGCAGGATGCCATAAATGAGTCTGTAAAATAACCAAATAATAAAAACAAAACCAGCAGTAACAGCTACGCCAATACCAATAAGGAGCATTAAATTAATAGTATCTGCATTATTTAATTTAGCCATTAATTCACTATTTCTACTTATCGCAAAATAGAAAAGTATAACCATTGTTACAAAAGCCATTGTTAAATTATAAATAACATAGTACTTAATAATTTGTCTGGTTTTTAAAATGCTTTCCATTAATTTTTTAGAGTTATCTGTAACGGAAATTGATTTGTAAGATTTATATAATAAGTAAACAAAAAGAATAATAATCGTATAACTAAAAAACGTTAAAAACTTAAGAAAAAAACCATTGCCATATATAGAGTTAAGGCTATCCACATAGCTGTCAGACATAAATAAAGGTAAGGAGTTTGCAATAATCCAAAATACTAATTCGGCAATACTAATATAAAATAGGGTTTTGACAATAGAAGATGATTTTTTTAAAAGTAACGGATATATCTCTTTAGAAGATAATTGTTTCTCTTTTATATTGTCTTTTTGCCAATGGCTCTTTAATAAATCTAATTCCTCCATTTAATTATGGGTTTAATATCGTTTTTAGCTTCTTTTTTATTCGATTCATTTTCACTCTTGCATTCACTTCACTAATACCTATAGTTTCACTTATTTCTTTGTAATTCTTGTCTTCCAAATATAGAAAAACAAGTGCTTTTTCTATATCATTTAACCTATGAACAGCTTTATATAACAATTTTAATTGCTGCTCTTCAGTATCATCATATTGCTCTGCACTTATTTTAAACTGTACAGAGTCAAACTCTTGAGTGTTAATACTACGTTTAGATTTCCGATATAACGTAATGGCAGTATTTAAGCCAACACGATACATCCAAGTACTAAACTTAGAGTCTCCTCGAAATTTAGGAAATGCTCTCCATAGTTGGATGGTAATTTCTTGAAACAAATCATTATGAGCATCATAGTTGTTAGTATATAACCGACATACTTTATGCACTATATTTTGGTTTTTCTCAAGTAACTCTACAAAATTATGTTCAAGTTCTTTATTCAAATGGTTAATAGTTAAGGTATACTTAGTAAGTAGTATAAATATTAAAAACGTTACAGTAAATTAAAATAATATTTTTAAAAATAGTCTTTAAGTGGCATAAATTGTATCTTTATACAAGATATATTTTAGCCTTTTTTATGAATATTCCTGAATCTAATGTACCCAGAATTGTTATTGTAGGAGGAGGTTTTGCAGGAGTAAGTATGGCTAAATCTTTAGCCAACAAAAACGTTCAAGTTGTAGTACTAGATAAGCATAATTATCATACATTTCAGCCTTTGCTTTATCAGGTGTCTTCGGCAGGTTTAGAACCAGATTCTATTGCTTATCCACTTCGAAAAATTATAAAAAAGCATAAGAACTCGTTTTTTCGTTTAGCAGAAGTTAGCCATATAGATACAGATAAAAAGGAAATACATACTAATATTGGTAATTTGTCTTTCGATTATTTAATTTTAGCTACTGGAACTAAAACAAATTATTTTGGAAACAAAAATATTGAAGCGAACAGTATGCCAATGAAAAAAGTGCCACAAGCACTTAATATTCGTAGTTTAATGCTTCAAAATTTTGAAAAAGCTGCTATAGCCAATTCTGAAGAAGAGAAAAAAGCCTTATTAAATTTTGTTATTGTTGGAGGCGGGCCAACGGGAGTTGAGTTAGCGGGTGCCATTGCAGAACTAAAGAATCATATTTTACCTAGGGATTACCGCGATTTAGATACTAAAACAATGCAAATACATCTGTTAGAAGGGAATAACAAAGTATTGCCGCCAATGAGTAAGCATGCTTCAAAAAAAGCAGAGCAGTTTCTTAAAAAATTAGGAGTGAAAGTACATTGTAACACGTTTGTTAAAGATTATGACGGGAAAACGGTGCTTACTAATTCTGAATTAATTTTAAAATCTGAAACACTTATATGGGCTGCTGGAGTTACTGGAGATCCAATTAAAGGTTTAGATACGAATGCTTTAACGGAACGTGTAAATCGTTATAAAGTAAATAGATATAATCAGGTAAAAGGGTATGAAACTATTTTTGCATTAGGTGATATAGCTTTAATGGAAACCGAAAAATTTCCTAATGGACACCCTCAAGTTGCTCAGCCAGCAATTCAGCAAGGAAAACTTTTAGGCAAAAATATATTAAGGCTAATTGAAAATAAACCGTTAATTAAATTTACTTATAATGACAAGGGCTCTATGGCTACAGTTGGTCGGAATAAGGCTGTGGTAGATTTAAAACATTATAAATTCGCAGGTTTTTTAGCCTGGTTTATATGGATGTTTATTCATTTAATGTCGCTTGTAGGTTTTCGTAATCGTATGATTGTTTTTTTTAATTGGAGCTATAATTATATAAATTTCGATAAAGCTGCTAGACTTATAATAAGGCCTTATAAGAAATCATCGTTATAAGAATCTTAATATCGTTTTTCAATAAAATGTAGTACATGATTCATATCCTTTTCTGTTATGAATTACAAAAATGTAGAATCCATTTGGATTGGTTATAACATATGATATTATTTCCTACATAGAAATAACTGTAATAACTCACTCTTTCCTAATTTTATTTCAATAAAAAAGAAACCTAGGCTATTGCTACTCTTTAGTTTTGTGTCTCAAAAAAGTCAAAAATACATCAACTTATTTCTTAGCAAGTTCTAAGTCAAAAAGGTTTAATCTGCAATTCATCTAAAAAAAAACACAGTTCAGTAAGAATCAATTTTAAAAAGAACGGAAGTACCCCACATTTGTATTATAAATACTAAATACGATGCAAACCATTACTAAAGTTATAGTAGTCTTATTAATAAGTTTACTAAGCCAACAACTTATTTCTCAAACGACAATACATGGTACCGTAGTAGATGTTAATAAAAAGCCTATTAAAGGGGCTAATATTTATTTAGAAGGGACATATGATGGGAGTTCAAGTAATGATAATGGAAGCTTCAGTTTTGAAACTGAAGCTGTGGGTAATCAAATCTTAGTCATTTCGTTTTTAGCATATGAAACCAAAAAAATGGTAGGAGATCTAACTTCATTTAAGAATGTTAAAGTAATATTACAGGATGATGTGAATACTTTAGATGCTGTTGTGTTATCGGCGGGAACATTTAGTGCTGGCGATAATAGTAAAGTTTCTGTTTTAAAACCTCTAGATATTGTTACTACAGCCAGTGCATTAGGTGATTTTGTAGGTGCTTTACAAACCCTCCCAGGTACAACTACTGTAGCAGAAGATGGTCGTTTGTTTGTAAGAGGAGGTGAGGCAGAAGAAACTCAGATATTTATAGACGGCATTCGAGTATTTACGCCATATACACCTACAACTAATAATGCACCTACCAGAGGGCGTTATTCTCCATTTTTGTTTGATGGGATTAGTTTTTCTACAGGCGGTTACTCGGCAGAATATGGGCAAGCGCTTTCTAGCATTTTATTATTAAATACCATTAACGAGCCAGGTCAAGAAAAAACAGATGTAGGCATTATGAGTGTTGGAGGAGCTTTAGGGAATACAAAAAAATGGAAAAATAGCAGTTTAAGTGTAAATGCATCATACATTAATTTAGCGCCATATATAGGCATATTTCCAGATCGTAATGATTGGAAAAAGCCGTATGAAGCACTTTCAGGAGAGACCGTTTTTAGGCATAAAACAGCTAATGGTTTGTTTAAATTATATTCGGCATTTGATTCTACAAATTTTAGTCTTACTCAAGAAGATATTAACCATGTAAATGGGATGGACTTTAAATTAAAAAACAACAATTTGTATTTTAATAGCTCCTACAAAGGGATGCTAAACGATGTTTGGAATATAAATTCTGGATTAAGCTACACACGGGGAAAAACAAACCTAAATATTATAGATAATAAAATTGCAGATATTGAACATTCTTTCCATGCGAAATTAAAATTGAAACGACGTTTTAGTAGTCGTTTTAAATTAAATTTAGGGATAGAGTATTTCTCTACTAACTTTAATGAACTTTTTGAGAGTTCGTCTATATCAAAACTTAATTATGGGTTTAACAATAATATAGCAGCTGCATTTGCAGAATCGGATGTTTTTTTTTCTAAGAAATTAGCATTAAAAGTAGGAGTAAGAGCCGAGTATAGTATTCTTCTAAATGCACTTTCACTAGCACCTCGTTTGTCTTTAGCTTACCAAATAGCTCCAAATAGTCAAGTATCTTTAGCTTATGGCGATTTTTATCAAAATCCAACCAATGCCATTTTGAAGTATAATCAAGCTTTAAAAGCACAACAAACAACACATTATATTTTAAACTATCAATATAATAATAATGGGAAAGTTTTTAGAGCTGAAGGTTATTATAAAAATTATAATAACCTTGTAAAATATGACACAGGAGAAGTTAGTTTTGGTAGTAACTATAAAAGCCAAGGGTATGGTTTTGCAAAGGGAATAGACTTATTTTTTAGAGATAATAAAAGTATAAAAAATATAGATTATTGGTTGAGCTATTCTT
>JAHDGB010000191.1 GCA_020627885.1 Flavobacteriaceae bacterium
TAAATCAAATACAAAATATATGGTAAATATTAAATTGCCTGAAAATTATAAAGTAGAATCATTACCAGAAAATGCTAAAGTTCAGCTTAATGAAAATGCTTGTGAATTTTCTTTTATTTCTAAAAATAATGAACAACATTTACAATTTATAATAGGTGTAGATATGAATAAAACACTATTCTTACCGAGTGAATATGATACTTTAAAACAATTTTTTCAAGCCATGGCAGAGAAACAGTCTGAGAAAGTTGTATTAATTAAAAATTAGTGAGAAGTTTAATAATTAGGTTCGTGATTGTAATTTAATAGCAAAGAAATAGAACTTCTTATTTATTAAAACGGAACCAATAGTAGATGAAAACTAATAGTTTAGGTATTAGTTTTACTATTTTATAATATTGAATATAATTATGGATATAGAAAATGCGCAGTTACAAGTCGATAAATGGATAAAAGAACACGGTGTTCGTTATTTTAATGAATTAACTAATATGGCACAATTAACAGAAGAAGTTGGAGAAGTAGCCAGGATTATTGCTAGGCGCTATGGCGAACAAAGTGAAAAAGAAAGCGACAAAAATAAAGATTTAGGAGAAGAATTAGCCGATGTAGTTTTTGTCGTATTGTGTTTAGCAAACCAAACAGGGATAAACCTGCAAGAAGCTTTCGATAAGAAACTAGATTTAAAAACCAATCGCGATCACAATCGCCATCATAACAATAGTAAATTGAAATAATAATTTTATTGAAGCTTATACAAAAGCAAAAGCATATTGTATTTATGAATATTAAACTCCTAACTTCAAAAGTTGTAAATCAATCTAAAATTACAATAACAGGATCTAAGAGCGAATCTAATCGACTATTATTATTACAGGCGTTATATTCCAAATTAAAAATCGAAAATGTTTCAAATTCTGATGATTCGAAGTTAATGATCAGTGCATTGAGTTCTAAAGCGAATAGAATTGATATTCATCACGCTGGTACAGCGATGCGATTTTTGACAGCTTTTTTTTCAATTCAAAAAAACAGAGAAATTGAGTTAACCGGTTCTTCAAGAATGAAGGAAAGACCTATTGGGATTTTAGTTGATGTTCTTAATCAATTAGGAGCAGATATAAGTTATAAAGAAAAAGAAGGGTTTCCTCCGCTAATTATTAAAGGGAAAAACTTAATAAATTATAAGGTAACATTAGCGGCTAACGTAAGTAGTCAATACATCTCAGCATTATTGCTAATAGCTCCAACATTAGCAAACGGGTTAGAATTAACTTTAAATGGTAAGATTACTTCTGTGCCCTATATAAATATGACCCTAGCATTACTTAATAAAATCGGTATAGAAACTAAATTTAAGAATAATGTTATAAAAGTAGAGCCTCAAATTTTAAAGATTAAAGCCCAAACCATTGTAGTTGAGTCAGACTGGTCTTCAGCTTCCTATTATTATAGTATAACTGCCTTATCTAAATTAGGGACAGAAATAGAGTTAACGTCATATAAAAAAGAGTCACTTCAAGGCGATTCATGCTTAGCTACAATCTATAAAGAATTTGGAGTAGAAACTATTTATGAAGATAATACCATAGTGCTCAAAAAGGTGTCAATAGTTAGTCTACAAACAAAAATAGACATCGATTTATCAAACGCTCCAGATATTGCGCAAACAATAGTAGTAACCGCTTTTGCTCTGGGAATAGAATGCGCTTTAGGAGGTTTACACACATTAAAAATTAAAGAAACCGATCGATTAGAAGCTTTAAAAACTGAAATCGAAAAATTAGGAGGTGAAGTTAAAACAACTAACGAGAGTTTATTTCTATTTAAAAGAAAGATTATAAATAAAAATATAAAGATTAAAACGTATAATGATCATAGAATGGCAATGGCATTTGCTCCATTAGCCCTTGTAGCCCCTATTGTTATTGAAGATGCTATGGTGGTTTCTAAGTCGTATCCAACATTTTGGGAAGACTTAAAACAACTAGGTTTTATAATATCTCAATAATAATTAACTAAATACTTGACAACGCCTGTTTTGAGATTGTATATTTGCAGCTTAAACTTGTTAGAACAATAAATCAATCTAGATGTTTTCGTTTTTTGGAGACATTTTTATAAAACATAGGTTAAATTAAAGATTAACCTTTTAAAAGCAAATAGTCTTAATGAAATTATCACACTTTAACTTTACACTACCAGAAGAACTTTTAGCTGAATACCCATCAGAGAATAGAGATGAATCTCGTTTAATGGTACTAAATAGGGAAAAGCAAACAATAGAGCATAAAACATTTAAAGATCTTATCGATTATTTTGATGAAAAAGATGTAATGATACTTAATAATACAAAGGTTTTTCCTGCTCGATTATATGGAAATAAAGAAAAAACAGGAGCAAGAATAGAGGTGTTTTTATTAAGAGAATTAAATGAAGAACAACGCCTTTGGGATGTTTTAGTAGATCCAGCTCGTAAAATAAGAATAGGAAATAAATTATATTTCGGAGATGATGAAACTTTAGTAGCAGAAGTTATAGACAATACCACTTCTCGTGGTAGAACATTACGTTTTTTATATGATGGTTCATATCGAGAATTTCGTAGTAAATTAAATCAATTAGGAGAAACTCCGTTACCAAAATATATAAAAAGAGATGTAGAGCCAGAAGACGAAAAACGTTATCAAACAATTTTTGCTAAAAATGAAGGAGCTGTTGCTGCACCTACAGCAGGGTTGCATTTTTCTAAGCATTTGTTAAAGCGTTTAGAAATAAAAGGTATCGATTTTGCTGAGGTAACACTGCATGTCGGATTGGGAACATTTAATCCTGTTGAGGTTGAAGATTTATCAAAGCATAAAATGGATAGCGAAGAGGTTACTATTGATGCTAAAGCAGCAAATATTATAAATAACGCTAAAAAAGAAAAAAGACGTATTTGTGCAGTAGGCACTACAGTTATGAGGGCAGTAGAGAGTGCCGTATCTTCGAGTGGAACTTTAAATGAAATTGATGATTGGACGAATAAGTTTATTTTTCCTCCATATGATTTTAGTATAGCTAATAGTATGATTACAAATTTTCATACACCAAAATCAACACTTTTAATGATGGCATCAGCTTTTGCAGGGCATGATTTTATTAAGAAAGCCTATGAAGAAGCGGTTAAACAGAAATATAAGTTTTATAGTTACGGTGATGCAATGTTAATTATTTAAAAACAAAAAATTAATATAAAAAAAGCCTTGTTTATAGTTTATAACAGGGCTTTTTTATTGAGGTTAAATACTTTTATTAAAAAATAAAAAAAACAATTTTTAATCGATTTCCTATTTTTTACATTATGGCAAGTACAAAAAAAGATATACGCGCATTAACGAAAGAGCAATTACGTAACTTTTTTGTTAAGGAAGGAGAAAAAGCCTTTAGAGGAAATCAGGTTTATGAATGGTTATGGAGTAAGAGTGCACATACTTTTGAAGATATGACAAATCTCTCAAAAGAAACACGCCAAATGCTTGAAAAAAACTTTGTAATTAATCACATTCAAGTTGATACAATGCAACGTAGTAGTGATGGTACTGTAAAAAACGCAGTAAGACTTCATGATGGGTTAATTGTAGAGTCTGTGCTAATTCCTACAGGAACTCGTACAACAGCATGTGTTTCTAGCCAAGTTGGCTGTAGTTTAGATTGCAAGTTTTGTGCAACAGCTCGTTTAAAGCGAATGAGAAACTTAAATCCAGATGAGATATATGATCAGGTTGTTGCTATCGATAAAGAAAGTCGACTATATTTTAACAGGCCATTAAGTAATATTGTATTTATGGGAATGGGAGAACCGCTCATGAATTATAATAATGTTATAAAAGCTATCGATAAGATTACTTCAAAGGAAGGACTAGGAATGTCTCCAAAGCGTATTGTTGTCTCTACCTCTGGTGTTCCAAAAATGATAAAAAGAATGGCAGACGATGCTGTTAAATTTAACTTAGCGGTATCACTACATTCTGCAATAGACGAAGTAAGAACTGAAATAATGCCGTTTAATGAAACCTTTCCTCTTAAAGAGTTAAAGGAAGCTTTAGAGTATTGGTACGAGAAAACGAAAAGTAAAATAACATATGAGTATGTGGTATGGGATGGTATTAATGATTCTCAAAAAGATATCGATGCCTTAGTACAATTTTGTAAGTATGTTCCTTGTAAAGTAAATATAATTGAATACAACCCTATAGATGATGGGCAATTTCAACAAGCAAAAAACAAAGTTATTGATAATTATATTCATCATCTTGAAAAAAATAGAATAGTAGTAAATGTACGCCGTAGTAGAGGGAAAGATATCGATGCCGCTTGTGGTCAATTAGCAAATAAATCCTGAATATTTTTTAATAAAAATATGTTTATTTACAGTTAAATCGAATTGTAAGGATTTGTTTGTAATAAATAATAATTTAAAATTTTGTAAAAAAAATGATAATAATTTAAGAATAAAACATAATGGTTAATATTTGATACTGTTTGTTAGGATTTTTATTTAGGAGTTTGTAAAAGTGTTTCTAGTAACGGTTTTACGTGATTTTTTTATTTAAAAGCGGTGTAGATTTGCCGCTCATTCTAAAAAAATATATATGAAAAAATCACCTTTATTATTAATTATTGGATTTTTATTTTTTATGTT
>JAHDGB010000013.1 GCA_020627885.1 Flavobacteriaceae bacterium
AAGTTATAATGCTTGGTTATTTTGTAGTTCATATTTTTAGAACTGTTAATTATGTTGAACAGTCCTAAAAATAACCGTTACAGTCATTTAGGACTAATCAATTGCTTGTTTTAAATCATTTATAAGATCTTCTACATCTTCAATTCCTACACTTAAACGTATTAGAGCATCTACAACCCCTATCTTTTCTCTTTCCTCTTTTGGAATACTTGCATGGGTCATACTTGCAGGATGTCCTGAAAGAGACTCTACTCCTCCTAAAGATTCAGCTAATGTGAATATTTTTAATTTTTCTACTATCCTAATAGCTTCAGTATAATCATTCCCTTTAGTTATAAAAGAAATCATTCCTCCATAATCCTTCATTTGCGCCTTAGCAATGTGGTGATTAGGGTGATTTTTAAACCCTGGCCAATATACTTTTTCAATTTTTGGATGTGATGCTAAATATTCAGCTACTGCTCTACCGTTTTCGCAATGACGCTGCATCCTTACATGCAATGTTTTTATTCCTCTTAATGCTAAAAATGAATCTTGAGGACCGCAAATTGCCCCGCTAGCATTTTGGATAAAATACAAACGATCAGCCAAATTTTCATCTTTTACAATTAAAGCTCCCATTACTAAATCACTATGACCTCCAATATATTTAGTTGCAGAATGCATTACAATATCAACTCCAAAATCTAAAGGTTGTTGTAAATAAGGTGTAGCAAATGTATTATCTACAGCTAATAGTATATCATGCTTTTTAGCAATTACAGCTGCAACTTTAATATCTATGATATTCATCATTGGATTTGTTGGGGTTTCTACCCATATAAGCTTGGTTTTTTTAGTAATATGCTTTTCTATATTTCCAGCATTTTCCATACCTACAAAATGAAACTTTATTCCAAACCCTTTAAAAATTTTTGTGAATAAACGATACGAGCCACCATATAAATCGTTAGTACTAATAACCTCATCACCAGGCTGTAATAATTTCATTATAGCATCTATTGCCGCTAAGCCAGATCCAAATGCTAAACCATATTTACCATTTTCGATACTAGCAAAAGCATTTTCTAATGCCTGACGTGTAGGATTATGTGTTCTGGAATACTCAAAACCTTTATGCCCTCCAGGAGTGGTTTGTGCATAAGTGGATGTTTGGTATATTGGAGGCATTACGGCTCCGTAGGCAGAATCATGCTTTTGCCCTCCATGTATTGCCTTAGTATTGAATTTCATGTTTCATAAAAATTTTTAATAAAAATAAATTTTAAATTCGTTGTTTTCAAATGTAAATAATATCTTTAAATTGTTTACAAAAGCTTTTTTTAGTGTTAAGATATATCTATTTTTTTTTTATACTACTAACTTCTTGTAAAAAGGAAGTCGTTTTAAAATTTTCTGATCGTACTCTTTTTTCAGAAAAAAATGCGATCATATCTATTATTATCCCAGAAGTTCAAGGGAATTCTTTAGCGGCCAAAAACATTAATAAAATATTAGAACGATTTGCTTGTAATGCATTAAATATTGACGCTTCAAAAACACCTCAGTTTTTAATTGAAAAAAGCGCTAAGCAATTTGATGCAAGCTATATTGGCTTTAAAAAACAGATTTCAAACGAACTGTCTCAAGAACTCCCAGTATGGGAAGCAAATATTGATGGAGAACTTACCTATAAAAATGAAACTATAATTTCTGTTGCAATGAACTCAAGCATTAATACTGGTTCTGCAAAAAATAATTTAAAAATAAAATTTTTTAATTTTAACGCTTCTACAGGAGAAATAATTGATGTAAAAAATATTGTTAATGACTTAAATGCATTTAAACAACTCGTAAAAAAATACTATGACAAAGAGCTACTAACTAAGTATACTAATGGTCAAAGTTTAATAGAATCTACAAATTTTAAATTACCAGAATCTATAGGGTTTAGTAATGATGGTGTCATTATTTTTTATAATAGTTATGAACTGTTAATGCCCTCAACAGAAACTTTAGAGTTTATGATCCCTTATGAAATAGCAAACAATTATTTAACGTTTTAAAGCGCGTTCTAAAGCCATAATATAACCATAATGTAAGCCTTCATGAAATAAAGCAAATTCAATAGCTTCAGATATATTTGTTAAAATGTTACCAGTCGTAGATAATTTGTATTCTGTAAAGGTTTTAAAAACGTTGCTCTCATAATCAATTTTAGTCTGTACAATTGTAGAAAACAATAAATCTTTTATAGTTTCCAACTCACTATGAGTTATAGGTTTACCAGGTCGTGTTCCTTTTTTATAGGCGTTAATTAAATCTTCACTAATATTAGGATTCCTATTAGATAGCTTATAAACTAATATTTGCTCAGTAACCACACTATGCATAATATTCCAAATAATATTATTATTAAACCCTTTAGGAATCGTGTTGAGTTCTTCTAAAGAGTATTTTTCTATACACTCTTTAAACAGAGTTCTGGTTTTCCTAAATACGCTAAATGTTAATTCCATTTGTTTCATTTTTAATGCTAAAGATAGGCTATGTAGTTAAAATGAATTTAATTTGTCTAAGAAAAAAAGACATTCATGAAAAAAGTATATTATTTAAAAACTTGTAGTACTTGTTCTAGAATTCTTAAAGAATTACAGTTGCCAAATGATTTTGAATTACAAGACATAAAAAATCAAGAAATTATCCTTCCTCAACTTGAAGAAATGAAAGCCTTAGCTGGTAATTATGAAGCATTATTTAGCAAACGTGCTACATTATACAAAGAAAGGGGCTTAAAAAACAAGCAATTAACCGAAACGGATTATAAAAAATTAATTCTTGAACATTATACTTTCTTAAGCAGACCTGTAATACTTTTCAATACTAAAATTTTTATTGGCAATTCTAAAAAAACTATAGAAGCTCTTAAACTGGCATTACATGAAAATTAGAGTATTTGCTTTAATTGCTGCTTTAGCAGTACAGCTGCTATATAGCTTAAATTATACTTTTGCCAAGGATGTTCTTTCTGGTGGATATTTATCCCCTTTTAGCTTTGTTCTTATTAGAGTCGCTGGTGCAACTACTTTATTTTGGTTATTTAGTTGGTTAGGACCCCGAGAAAAAATAGAAAAAAAAGATTATTTCACCATTTTTATTGGTGCTTTGTTTGGAGTTGCAATTAACATGCTTCTTTTTATTAAGGGATTAAGTTTTACAACTCCTATACATGCATCTGTAATAGTAACCACTACCCCTATTATTGTACTAATATTATCTTCTGTTTATTTAAAAGAAAGAATTACAAGTTTAAAAATAGTTGGTGTACTATTGGCTTTTATAGGAGCTATAGTTTTAACTGTTTATGGAAAATCTAAGCTAGCGGCAGATAATGTTCCTTTAGGAAATGCTTTAATTTTAATTAATGCCTTATCTTTTAGTATTTATATTATTATTATTAAAAAATTAACTGTTAAATACCATCCTTTCACCTTTATAAGATGGTTATTTTTATTTGGCTTAATTTTAGTAATCCCTTTCGGTTTTTCAGAATTGATAAATACAAACTTTACTGTATTTACACCATACATTTATTTTTCTGTAGCTTTTGTAGTTATAGGTGCTACCTTTGGTACTTATATATTAAACCCTTTAGCCCTTCGTCATTTAAAAGCATCGACCGTAAGTATTTTTATATACACACAACCTGTTATTACTGGTGTGTTTGCAATAATAATGGGCAGCGACAGCTTATCTGAAGTTAAAATTATTGCTTCTATTCTAATATTTTTAGGAGTATATTTAGTAACAAAAAAACCTAAAGAAACTAATCCTCAAACGGCAAGTTAACTGGACGCCTACTAGAAATCCTTGTATCTTCTTTAGTTAAAATTTTAAAATCCTTAGCTTTTGGAAATTGATCTGTTAATTCTAATAATTCATTAGGGAGTTCTGTTAATTTTCTTGTATTTAAATTTATCCAAGCACCAAAAATTTCACAAAAAGCTAAATTATCCCCTTTAACATTATAAAAATTATGCTCAAACTTAAAAAAAGTGCCTTTTTCACTCAAACCAGAAACCTCTAAGCTTACAGTAATAACCTCGCTAAGGAATGATTCTTTAAAATAATTTATATGCTCATAGAATACTACAGGTCCCAAGCCTGCTTTAGATAACGTCATTAAAGAAAACCCATTTTCTTTTAAGAATGCGGTTCTAGTGTGGCTCATAAAATTTATATATGCACTATTTGCTAAGTGCTTATTAGCATCAATATCACTCCACCTAATTTCAAATTGCTTTGTATACATTTTATAATTTTTATATCTCAAAATTAATTGTTTTATTTAATTTCTCATATCATAACTTCCCTAAAGTTTCCAGTAACCTTTAAACTCTATATTTGTTATACTTACCCAATTTGTACTTATTGTAATACAATTATTTGTATAATGATAATTCATTTATTAATGACAAAATTTTTTTTTTGATAACAAACTAAACTTTAAATGACTTCTTACTTACCTTTGCTTATAACTAAAAGTAAGTATATGATCTATTCAATGACAGGTTATGGTAAATCTGTAATACAACTGCCAACCAAAAAAATTACAATTGAGTTAAAATCACTTAATAGTAAAAATCTAGATTTGAATGCTCGTATGCCTTCTATTTATAGAGAAAAAGAACTCTTTATTAGAAAACAAATGGCTAAAGAGCTGGTTCGTGGAAAAGTTGATTTTTCTATATATGTTGAGACTACCGCTGAAGATACTTCGACACAAATTAATACCCCTGTTGTAAAACAATATATTAAACAGCTTAAAAATATATCAGATGGTGAAACAACTGAACTTCTCAAAATGGCTGTACGATTTCCAGATGCTTTAAATACAGTAAGAGAAGAAATTGATAATACAGAATGGAAAGCAATTCAAAACGAAATTGATAATACCATTAAGCTTATAAAAAAATATAGAGCTGATGAAGGAATGGTTCTTAAAACCGATTTTGACAAGCGAATAAAAAACATTGGAAATTTATTAGAGCAAGTTATTGTAATGGATCCCGAACGTATTGTAGGAGTTAGAGAACGTTTAAAAAAGGGGGTTGAAGAGTTAAAAGAAAAATATGATGAAAATCGTTTTGAACAAGAGCTCGTTTATTATATTGAAAAGTTTGATATTACTGAAGAAAAAGTGCGCTTAAAAAATCACTTAGATTATTTTTGTAATGCTATAGACTCTAAAGACTCTAATGGAAAAAAACTAGGATTCATAGCACAAGAAATAGGTCGAGAAATAAATACAATAGGTTCAAAAAGTAATTACGCACCCATGCAAAAATTAGTGGTCCAAATGAAAGACGAATTAGAAAAAATAAAAGAACAGCTTCTTAATGTAATGTAAGTATTATTTAAAAAATGTGATTATAAAGTATAAGTTGAAATTTAGTGACTAGCAAAAAGAAAGACAAAGGCAAATTAATAGTGTTTTCTGCACCATCTGGGTCAGGAAAAACAACTATTGTAAGACATTTATTAAATATTGAAAAACTAAACTTAGAGTTTTCAATATCTGCAACTTCACGAAAAAAAAGAGGAGAAGAAATAAACGGTAAAGACTATTATTTTTTGTCTGCAGATGAATTTAAAAGCAAGATTAAATCAGAAGAGTTTTTAGAATGGGAAGAAGTATATCGTGATAATTTTTACGGCACACTTAAAACTGAAGTTGACCGAATATGGAAATTAGGGAAACATGTTATTTTTGATATCGATGTTTCCGGAGGTTTACGCATTAAAAGAAAATTTCCTAACGAAACCTTAGCTATTTTTGTAAAACCACCCAGTATTGACGAATTAAAAATTAGACTTAAAAAACGAAAAACTGAAAGTGACGACAAAATAAATATGCGTGTAGCAAAAGCTTCTGCAGAATTGGCTACAGCGCCTCTTTTTGATGTTATTATAGAAAATGATAATTTAAAAAAAGCACTTAAAAATGCAGAGAATACTGTTGAAGATTATATAAATTCTAAATAAATAATACCCCCTTAGCAAATACAAGATGAAAATAGGTCTATATTTTGGTTCTTTCAACCCTATACATATTGGACATTTAGTTATTGCCAATCATATGGCAGAGAATAGTGATTTAAATCAAATTTGGTTTGTAGTAACTCCTCATAATCCTTTTAAAAAGAAAAGCTCGCTATTAGACAACTATCAACGTTTAGAAATGGTATATCGTGCAACAAAGCAGTATGATAAACTAAAACCTAGTGACATAGAGTTTAATTTACCACAGCCAAATTATACTATAAACACACTAACTCATTTAAAAGAAAAATACCCCAATTATGAATTTTCACTTATTATGGGTGAAGACAATTTAAAAAGTTTTCATAAATGGAAAAATCATGAACTTATTTTAGAAAACCATAACGTATATATTTATCCAAGGATTTCTGAAAGTAAAATAGTAACACCATTTAATAAACATCCAAAAATTCATTTAGTAGCTGCTCCAATTATGCAAATATCATCGACTCATATTCGAAAAGCTATTAAAGAGAAAAAAAACATTAAACCTCTATTACCCCAACCTGTATGGGAATATTTAGACGAAATGAATTTTTATAAGTAAAAAAGGCATTAACGTTTATCTGTTAATGCCTTTAATCATTTTAGTTTTTTGAATCAAGATTTATAAGCTTTTCTTCACTTTTTTTAATATTGGATTTAACTTTAGACATCTTATTTTGATGCTTTTCGAGTCTTTCTTCTATTTCTGCCACTTTGGCCATCCTTTCATTATACTCTTCTTCTGTTATCTCTCCTGCTTCTTTTTTAGCATCTAAGCGATCTCTTGTTTTTTGAATTTTATTTGTAGCAACCTCTGTCCGTTTTTCAAAAAAAGCTAACTTCTCCTTTTTATTTTTTATTCGATCCTGAACTAAATTTGCCTTTTCATTTTTAAATTCAATTCTTTTTGTTTTTAATTCTACTCTTTTATCTTTCGTAGCTTCTTTATGAGCTTTTAGCTTTTCTTTTAATTCAGGATTACCATCTATGTATTCCTTTTTCTCTTCAGGAGTCATTCCTTTCATTTTTTCCTGATGCTCTTCTAAAATAGCTTTTCTTCCTTCTTTTATTTCTTCTTTTACTTCTTTTCGAGTGTTTTTAAGTTCTTCTTTTTTATTTTTAAGGTCTTTTCTTTTTTCCTTCATCTCTTCATGTCCCTCCTTACGTTTTTCCTTCATCTCCCCTCTTTTCTGTTTCATTTTTTCCTTACGCTCTTTAATCGCTTTTTCTGGTTTTTGAGCATTACCAAATGCTACAAAGCTCATAATAATTAGAGCAAAAATATATTTTGAAATTTTCATTGTATAGGTTATTTATAGGTTATCTAATTCGCTAAGTGCATTCTCTATTTCTTTCGTTTCTTTTTCTAAAGATTCTACTTCTTGATTAGTTTCTTTATCTACTGCTTCAATTTTCGCCTCTAATTCAGCCTTTTTCTTTTCTTCGGCTTTTTTATCGACACAAGCTCCCAAAAAAAAGCTTGACACTGCTATTATTAAAATTGTTTTTTTCATGCGTTTGTATGTATTATTTCTGTTAGGCAATTAAATAGTTAATAATGAATTATTAACATATACTAAATATACTACTTTTTATAACAAATTATGTCTAAAAATAAAAAAAATCATCCTTATATTGAATGAGTTTTTTTTATTTTTTTAGAAGAAAAGTTATGAATGAATCTCTTTATTAATCTTGTGCTTAACTTTAAATTTATTAATTTTAGCCTTTAAAAAACAACCATATACTATATGATTCTTAAAAAAGTAGATTCAGTAAAAGACGCATTACAAGGTGTTAAAAGTAATATGACATTTATGTTTGGAGGTTTTGGACTGAGCGGAATTCCTGAAAATGCTATTAGTGAGTTAGTTCATTTAGAAATAAAAGAATTAACATGCATTTCGAACAATGCTGGGGTTGATGATTTCGGATTAGGATTATTACTTCAAAAACATCAAATAAAAAAAATGATATCCTCTTATGTTGGAGAGAACGATGAATTTGAAAGGCAAATGCTTTCAGGAGAATTAGATGTAGAGTTAATTCCTCAAGGGACTTTAGCTGAAAGATGTAGAGCAGCTCAAGCCGGTTTTCCTGCCATTTATACTCCAGCTGGGTATGGTACAGAGGTCGCAAAAGGAAAAGAAGTGCGTGAGTTTAACGGTAAAATGCATGTTTTAGAATATGCTTTTAAAGCTGATTTTGCATTTGTAAAAGCCTGGAAGGGAGATACAGCTGGGAATCTTATTTTTAAAGGGACAGCCAGAAACTTTAACCCTTGTATGTGTGGCGCCGCGAAAATAACAGTTGCTGAAGTGGAAGAACTTGTCCCTGTAGGAGAATTAGATCCAAACCAAATACATATTCCCGGAATATTTGTGCAACGTATTTTTAAAGGTGAAAAATATGAAAAACGAATTGAACAACGTACAGTAAGACAAAAAGGTTAAACACTTGTAGTCTTCATATTATAGGTATACAAAAATTCATATCACTTTAATTTTAAAAAGGGGCCTACTCTAGTAGGAATTACAAAAATAAATTATGTTAGATAAAAAAGGAATAGCTAAACGAATAGCAAAAGAAGTACAAAATGGATATTATGTAAATTTAGGTATAGGAATACCAACTTTGGTTGCTAACTACGTTCGTAACGATATAGAAGTAGAGTTTCAAAGCGAAAACGGTGTATTAGGAATGGGACCATTCCCTTTTGAAGGAGAAGAAGATGCAGATATAATAAATGCAGGAAAGCAAACAATTACTACATTACCTGGAGCTAGTTTTTTTGATTCTGCTACTAGTTTTGCTATGATTCGTGGAAAACATGTAGACCTTACAATATTAGGGGCTATGGAAGTTGCAGAAAATGGAGACATAGCTAATTGGAAAATTCCAGGGCGTATGGTAAAAGGAATGGGAGGTGCTATGGATTTAGTTGCTAGTGCAGAAAATATTATCGTAGCTATGATGCATACTAATAAAAGAGGGGAATCTAAACTTTTAAAAAAATGTAGTTTACCTCTTACTGGTGTTGGATGCGTAAAAAAAATTGTTACAAACCTAGCTGTATTAGAAGTTACAAAAAATGGTTTTAAACTCATAGAAAGAGCGCCTGGTATTTCTGTTGATACTATTGAAAAAGCTACGGAAGGAACTTTAATTATAGAAGGAAACATCCCAGAGATGGTGATTTAATCTTATTTAAGATAACAACATTAATTATTAAAAAACCATGAGGTACAAACCTTATGGTTTTTTTGTCTCAAATGTCATCCAATTTTTTATAACATTTAGTGTTGATTTAAAACTTAAATTAAGGAGAAAACAGCAAAATTGTTGAAAATATGTTAAAATTTAATGCATTTCATCGAAATTTAATGCTTTTTAACTGATTTGTTAATAATATGATGCATATTAGTAATCCCAAACAATTAACCTATAACCTTAAATTTATTATGAAATAGACCTACTACTTAACCCCAAATTAATTAACCCAAACCAACCTAAATGTACCATAAATCTTAACCTACTTTTTATATAACATTTAAGAAAACCGTTTAAAATATTACATCTACCAAGTATAAATTAATCCTACTTTATGAAAACAAGAGCAAATCTATCTGGACAATCTACAAGAAAAAACAAATTTAATAGTAAAGTTAAAGAAACAATAACTTTTACTAAAAACCTTTTATTTTTAACTAAGAAAATTTTTATGCTATAAACCTTTAGGTATGGCATTGATGAGATTTCGAGTATAGTCCTTTTTTGGCGATTCGTATATTATATCTGCATCATTTAATTCTTCGATTTTTCCATTATTCATTACTAACAATTGATCTGACATATATTTTACAACTGCTAGATCGTGTGAAATAAAAATATAGGTAAATCCAAACTTTTCTTTTAATTCATTTAATAAGTTTAATACTTGAGCTTGAACTGAAATATCTAAAGCAGAAACAGATTCATCACATATAATTAACTTTGGCTGTAAAGCAATTGTTCTTGCTATACCTATTCTTTGGCGTTGTCCTCCCGAAAACTCATGAGGATATCTATTAAAATAAGTCTCATTTAGCCCTACTCTATTAAGTAATTCGATAGCTTTTTCTTTGCGTATATCGTTATTGTCATACAAATTATGAACTTTCATAGGCTCCATAATAGCATTGCCAATAGGAATCCTTGGATTTAATGAGGAATAAGGATCTTGAAAAATAATTTGAATTTCTTTCCTTAAAGTTCTGGTTTGAAGCTTATTTAATGTCGTAATGTCTATACCATTATATATTATTTTACCTGCTGTAGCTTTACTTATTTGTAAAATAGCATTGCCAAGTGTAGATTTACCGCATCCAGATTCACCAACCAGACCTAACGTTTCTCCTTCATATAATTTAAAGCTAACATTATCTACAGCTTTAAAGGTTTCTGGCTTAGAAAACCATCCAGATTTTGAAAGGTATTCTTTTTCAATATTTAGAACTTCTAATAGTGGTGGTTTATTATATATATCATTGTGCCTCCTCTTTCTTTCTTCTTTAGTTATAACTTCATTAGAAACAGTATTGCTTAAAATAGCATTTATAGTTGGCAAATATTTTAATCGTTTGTTAAGAGATGGTCTCGATGCAATTAAAGCTTTAGTATAGTTATGCTGTGGCGATTTAAAAATTCCTTGTACAGTATTTTGTTCAACAACTTCTCCTTTATACATTACTAACACACGGTCGGCAATTTCAGAAATAAGAGCCAAATCATGAGTTATAAAAATTACACTCATATTATTTTCGTTTTGCAACTCTTTTAATAAAGAAATTATTTCTTTTTGAACTGTAACATCTAGTGCAGTGGTTGGCTCGTCTGCAATTAAAATTTGGGGTTTGCAAGCTATAGCCATAGCGATCATAACCCTTTGTTTCTGGCCACCAGAAATTTCATGAGGATAGGCTTTAAATATCTTATTGGGATATGGCAATTTTACTTTTTCAAAAAGTTGAAGCGTTTCAGATTTTGCTTCATTTTTTGATAATGCTGTATGTTGAAGTAATATTTCAACTACTTGTTTTCCACATGTCATCGATGGATTTAAAGAACTCATTGGTTCTTGAAAAACCATTGAAATTTCTTTTCCTCTAATATTTTGATAGTCTTTTATTGCGCATTTTGTTAAGTCTATGTTTTTGTATAAAATTTGCCCATTGTTAATTCTTGAGGTTTTAATAGGAAGTAAACCAAGTATAGCCATAGAGGAAACCGATTTCCCAGAACCAGATTCACCAACAATCCCTAGAATTTCGTTACTATTTAAATGATATGAAATGGAGTGAATAACCTCGTTACTTGAATTGTCATTAATAAATGAAACAGACAAATCCTTTATTATTAACACTTTATGGTTTTCCATGATTTTTTTATTATATGTGATTACTAAAACGCATAAAAACATCTGCTATGCTACCGAACACTTTTTTTTCGGAGGTTTTTCATCGAAAAGTTAAAATATAAAGGTTTATTTTAAAAAAAAAAGAATAGATTCATCGTTGTAAAGTGTTAAATATCTCAAATTTATAAAATTAACTTATCGCATAAAAGACAATTGCTTTTTATGATAACAGTAGTTGTTCTATTTTTAGTGCAAGTATATCTAAAAAACAGTAAAATTTTAATCCCTAAAACATACAACTATAGTGAAAAGCTTAGGGTTATATACCCCTAGGCTTTTTTATTTATGTATAGTGTTTACATGAGATATTTCATGGTTTTCTAAAATAGGTTTTCCGCTTAATCGTAATAAAATTTGAGCAACGGCAACTGTGTCTTTTTCGCAATAATTTACAATACGATCTATTCTTTTTTCTTTATAATATGCATAATATACTTCACTTCCATCTATATCATCTTTTGGTGATGGGATATCTAAAATGTTTGTAAGTAGCTTAAGAGATGTATAGTTTTTATAATCTCCAAACTTCCATAATTCTAAAGTATCCAAATGAGGGATTTCCCATGGCTTTTTACCAAACAAATTTAATTTATATGGAAGTTCAATACGATTTATAATCATACGTCTTGCAATGTATGGGAAATCAAATTCTTTACCATTATGAGCGCATAATAAATGCTTTGTTTGGTTAAAATAAGTGTTTAAAAGCGTTTTAAATTCGTTAAGTAGTTTAACCTCATCTCCATAAAAAGAAGTCGTTCTAAATAAGCGCGTGTCATTTTGTAATGTGAAATATCCTACAGAAATACAAACAATTTTACCAAACTCTGCCCAAATTCCAGCACGTTCATAAAATTCTTCAGCAGTGAATTCATCTCTCCTCTGGTATTGAGATTTTTGCCCCCATAGCAATTGTTTTGTTTTGTTTAACTCATTAAAATATTCTGTTTCTGGTACAGTTTCAATATCTAGAAATAAAATATGCTCTAGGTTTATTTTATTAATCATTGATTATTTATTTGTACGACAAAGGTATTAATTATTGCTCGTTTTCATCATTTTATACGCTTCATCAATATAAAGGAAAATATCATCGGTATATGTTCCAGAGCCAGCATCTGGCGATTTCTGATGCCCTAAACGTACAATTATAACGTTATCATCTGGTTGTACAATAACGTATTGCCCTAAATGCCCACGCATCATAAAAAAGTGTTTTCCACCATGTTCTTTTAACCACCAACCATAGCCATACTCAGGGCTATCATTAAACCGTGGAGTTATAGATTTAGAAACAAAAGCAGAGTCTAAGAGTTGTTTGCCATTCCATTTACCATAATTTTTGTACAACTTACCAAAACGTGCAAAGTCTTTAGCATTACTAGCGATGCAACAATACGCTTTAACCAAATCATGATCTTCACTATCGACTTGCCATAATGTAGCATTTTCTGCCCCTAGTGGTTTCCAAAAGCTTTCTTCAAAATAATGGTATATTTTTTTTCCAGTAGCTTTTTCTATTACCATAGCTAACATTTGGGTGTCTCCACTAGCATATTTAAAAGCTTTTCCTGGAGTTGTTACTATTTTTAAGCTATTAATGACCTTTGCTAAATCATCATCAAAATAAGCTCGGGTGGTAATAGATAATGGCGAATAGTAAGCTTCATCCCAATTTGTCCCAGAGGCCATACTACTTAAATCTCCAACAGTTATTTTTTTAGATTCTCCGTTACAAAAATTTGGTAAAAAATCACATATTGGTTGGTTTAAACTTTTTATATACCCTTGCATAATTGCTTTTCCTAATAATCCTGAAACATAGCTTTTTGCCATTGAAAAGGAATTCGATTTAGAATTTGCATGATACCCATCGTAATAGTTTTCATACCAAATACTATCATTTTTTATGATAAGGTAGGCAATAGTTCCCCAGTCGTTATTTGCTTTTTTAAGTCTTTTAGTTCCTTTTATCGTATTATAATTTTTATGGTTTGGCCAAGGTTGTGGCGTACCGATATCAATAACTTGTGAGTCAAATTTTTTATAATCGTCTAAGAATGCTGTTGTGTGACCTCTTAAATAAATGGTTCTAACTGCTTTTATTAAATAATCTGTATCTGTAATGTATAATACAATTATAAGAAGAGTAAATAGTATGGCGAACCACTTAAAAAAGCGTTTTAGAAACCTCATTAATAGACTTGTTTTAGTGATTTAAATATAAGAAATAATTAAGGAATTAAAATAAAGATTGTTGTTTATATGGGCTTTCATGATCTAAAAGCCATTTTTTTCTATGCAAACCACCTGCATAGCCGGTTAAACTTCCGTCACTACCTATAACACGATGACATGGAATAATAATCCATAGAGGGTTTTTACCATTAGCATTTGCAACGGCTCTTATTGCTTTAACATCGCCTAATTCTTTTGAAAGTTCTAAATAAGATGAGGTTTTACCATAGGGAATGGTTAATAATTTATTCCAAACACGTTTTTGAAAATCTGTTCCTTGCGCATTTAATTTTACGCTAAATTCTTTTCGTTCTCCTTTAAAATATTCGTTTAATTGAAGTACACAATCTTCAAGAGACTCTGGAATAGTTGTGAGGGTTATAGTTTCAGTATTTAATATTGAAATAGAAATAATCCCATTAGCATTGCCAGTTATTTTAGCTATACCTAATGGGGTTTTTATGGTACATTCGTCCATTAATTATTTAAATTTTCTTCATTTAGAATCCCTAATTTCTTAGCCCTAGCTTCCCAATTTTTTCTCGCTTGCAATTGTAAATCTGAAATATTATCACTTTCATCCATAATTTCTAAACCTAATAATGTTTCGATTACATCTTCCATAGTTACCAAGCCACTTACAGTACCGTATTCATCTACAACTAAAGCCATATGGTTTCTAGTTTCTACAAGTTGCTCAAACAACTTAGGAATTGCTAAATCTCGATTAATAATAATAATAGAGCGTTTAATTTCTGATAACTTTTTTGTGCCATTACCTAAAGCCATTTCTTTAAAAATCTCGTCTTTTAATACTAAGCCTTTAATATTGTCTTCCGAATTTGTATAAACTGGGATTCTTGAAAATCGAAGGTTTAAATTTTTATTAAAAAAAGCTTCAACTGTAGTGTTTTCGTTTTCAATTTTCATAACTGTTCTAGGTGTCATGATATTTTTTGCCATAACATCTTTAAACGTTAATAGGTTTTTAATAACCTTACTCTCGCTTTCTAAAAAAACACCTTCTTCATGGGCCATATCTGTCATGACATGAAAATCTTCTCTACTTAAAACACTTCCATGGTGGCCTTTTCCGCCTATAAGTTTAGTTGTAAGTTGCAAAAGCCATAATATACCAGTCCATTTTAAAGGAAAAATTAATACTTTTAATGCTTTGGTTGTAAAATTTGCTAAGCCTTTCCAGTATGTCGCTCCAATTGTTTTAGGGATAATCTCAGATGCAACTAGAATTAATATGGTCATAATAGAAGAGACTACACCAACCATTATATCTTCAGTAAATTTAATACCTAATATGGATTTTGTTGCGCTGCCATATAACTCTCCATATGCCACTTTTGCTTGAACACCTACCAGTATTGCTCCTACTGTATGAGCAATAGTGTTTAAAGTAAGTATAGCAATAAGAGGCCTGTCGACATCTTTTTTTAAATTCTCTAAATTGGTTGCAAAACCTTTACCTTCCTTCTTTTTTACATTTATAAATGTAGGAGTAACACTTAGCAATACAGCTTCTAAAATGGAACATAGAAAAGAAAAGAAAATCGAAATAACACCGTAGAATAATAATAATCCCATTAAAAATATATTTATTGCTAATTTATATAAAAAAAGGAACAGATTTACATTAGTGAAAATTTAAGATCCATAATGATTGGATTTAAACTTTAAATGCGTGTTTTAACGATTAAAATATTTGTGTGTTTTTATTTTAATGATTATATTTTATGATTCCTAAGTCGAGTAACAATATGAAATTAATCAGGTTCTTCCTTTTATGTTCCCTAGTTTTTTCTAGCGAGAGCCTGTGTGCGCAAAATCTTACAACCTCTCAAAAGGACACTTTAAACATCATTTTAAAGAAGTCTAATACCGCATTTAAAACACTAGATTATGATGATGCAATTATATTTAGTTCTAAATTAATTGAAAAAGGGGCATATTATAATAGTAAGTATTATGAATTTTTAGGATATAATTTATTAAGTAAAGTTTATAATGTTTTAGAGGACTCTATAAAGGCAAGAATAAATTCTCAAAAAGCGTTAGAAATAGCTTCACAATCGAAAACAGACACATTAATATCCAAAGGATATTTAAACCTTGGTGTTATTTATTCGAGTGCTAGCAATTATAAAAAAGGAATAGATTTTTTTCAGAAAAGTTTAGTTATAAGCGAAAAGAATAGTAAGCAAAAGCAAATGCACCAAGCTTACATAAACTTATCGTTAGCTTTTTTAGAAAATGAAGAAGATGACAAAGCTTATTTTAGTTTATTAAAAGCTAAGGAAATATCAGAAAAACATAATGTAAACCCTAACGATAAAAATACAGAGCAGCTTCTTTTTGCTAAATATTATTTAAAAAACAAAAATTACAATTTGGCTAAAAAAGAGCTCTATGCATCTGCAAATAAAGCCAATAAAGATTCTTTAATAGATTTGGGAGCTCAAACTTATAATTTATTAGCTAAATTATATTCTGAGATAGGGGACTATACTAATGCTTACGCAAATCTTGAAAAATTCAATCATTATAATCAAAAGATTTATGCGCTAAAAAAAGTAGAAGAAATTGAAAAAGCAAGTGCTAAATTTAGCTTATTAGAATATCAAAAAGATTTAAGTACAGCTTTAAAGGAAAAAGAGTTTTCAGAAAAATTAATTAGAAAATCGAAACAGCTTACGACAATATTCATTGCTGCTACTGTTATACTTTTTTTAGCATTAATCGGATTCTTTTTATTGTTTAAAGCAAGAAAAAATATAATAAACAAGCTTCAAAAAACAAATAAAGCTTTAACTAAAGCAAAAGAAAAAGCCGAAGCATTGTCGAAAATGAAAACTCAATTTTTCTCTACAGTTAGTCATGAGTTAAGAACCCCTCTTTATGGAGTAATAGGTATTTCTACAATTTTACAAGAAGATAAAAGTTTAGTAAAGCATGAACGAGATTTAAGGTCTCTTAAATTTTCTGCCGATTACCTCCTGGCTTTGGTTAATGACGTATTGCTATTAAATAAAATAGATGCCGATGCCATTTATTTAGAAAAGATAGATTTTGAATTAAATGTGCTCATCCATAGTATAACCCGATCTTTTGATTATAGTTTAGAGCAAAACAACAACAAGCTACATATTAATATTGATAAAAACATCCCTAATAATTTAATTGGAGACCCGGTACGTTTTTCTCAAATATTAATGAATTTAATAGGTAATGCAATTAAGTTTAATGAAAATGGAAATATTTGGTTAGATGTTATTTTGGAAGAAGTAAATAAAGAAGGGACTTACAAAACACGATTTGTAATTAAAGATGATGGCATAGGCATACCAGAAGACAAACAAGATTCAATTTTTGAAGAATTTTCTCAAGTAGAGAATGAAAATTATAGCTATAAGGGAACAGGACTGGGTTTACCTATAGTTAAAAAACTATTAGAACTACACAATAGTAAAGTGGAACTAAAAAGTGAGTTAGGCTTAGGTTCGGAGTTTAGCTTTTATCTTAACCTTCAAAAAAGTACAACTCAAATTAACCACTTTCTGCCCAAATCGAATTCTGTAAACGATTTAGATGATGCTATTTTACAGCTTGATGAGAAAACACACATATTGGTAGTAGATGATAATAAAATAAATCAAAAAATTACTCAAAAAATTCTTGAAAAGCATCATTTTAAATCGAGTGTTGCCAATGATGGACAAGAAGCTATCGATAAAACTAAAGTTAATAATTATAGCTTAATTTTAATGGATATAAATATGCCAAATGTTAATGGTATAGAAGCCGCTATTGCAATTAGAGAGTTTAATAAACAAATTCCTATTGTAGCCTTAACAGCTGTAGAAATGGAAGAAATGAGAATAAAAATTCTCGATTCTGGAATGAATGATATTATAGCAAAACCTTATGATGTTTCTCGATTTTTATCTACGATACTAAAAAACATATCTGAATCGGTAATGGTGTAACTATTTTATTTTTAAAACTCAAAAAAAGAATACATTTTTTAGAAGTACTTAATTATAAAAGGTTATTATTTATAGCATATTTAATAAGGCCAACAACATTTTTTGATCCCGTTTTTCTAATTAAATTTTTACGATGTGTTTCAATCGTATTAACACTTACAAAAAGAGATTTAGAAATTTCTAAAGTTGTTTTTTCTTCTGCAATTAATTTTAAAACTTCTTTTTCACGTTTACTCAAATTTATAATATCCGTATTAACCGCATATATAATCTCTTCAAGTTGTTTGTTAAAATATTTATTACCTTCTAAAACTTTTCTAATTGCCGTTTTTAATTCTATTTTATCTGTGTTTTTTAATAAATAACCATCTGGATTAGCTTTCATGGCTTTTTTTACAATAGCCGCCTCATTATGTGAGGTTAAAAAAATAACTTTTAAATGAGATGCTTTCTTTTTAAGCTCTCTTACTAATTCTATACCATTTATATCTGGCATGTTTATATCTAATAAAACCAGGTCAATTATTTTTAAGTCTATTTTTTTATGATCGTTAACATAGTTATTTATTATTTGTACATGGAACTCACTATCATTACTTAATAGGCTTTGAATTCCATCTAAAAACATTTTATGATCATCAATAATTAAAATACGTTTCATATTAGATTGCATTTGGTATACTTATATTTAGAATAGTGTGGCTATTAATTTTAGAATCAATTAAAAAATTTCCATTTAACTCCTCAATCCGCTCTTTTATATTTAATAGCCCAATTCCAGAAGGATGCTTTTGTTTAATAAAACCGACGCCGTTGTCTTCAATAATAATGTTTAAATGATTATCATCATGAAGTGTTAATGATACTTCAATTAAGGTTGCCTCTGCGTGTTTAATGCAATTATTAAGACCTTCTTGAATGATTTTATAGCTTTCTATTTGTATTAACTCTTTAATATTATTAATTTCTTTTTCGGGGTAAAAACTAACATTTATTTCAACATCTTTTTTAATAGGCAAGCATAATTGATTTATTAAATAACTAAAACTATTAGTTAAGAACTTACTAGGTTTTAGGTTATGCGAAATGGTTCTAATACTTTGATATGTTTCGTCGATATTATCAATTATAGTGTCTAAATTTTTGTGTGTATTAGATTCTATTAATTTAAACTTTATTGCAGCTAAATTACCAGCAATACTTTCGTGTAAATCCCTAGCTATTCTTTTTCGTTCATTATTGATTATTTTTATTTCTGTTTTTGCTGTATCGTTTTTAAGTACAATTAGGGCATTTTTTACAGCTTCGTTTTTTAGTTTTATCTTATTTTTATATAACTTTTTAAGTGTAATATTTCTTTGTCTAAATAATAAAATTAAAGCAACTAATAGTAGTAATAATATAGATGAAAAACTTATGTATAAAATGTGAGCTTTTTTTTCAGCGTTGTTAAGATCTTCTAATCGTTTAATTTCTAACTCTTTTTTAGAAACTTTATATTTTGTGCTTAACTCGTCTATAGTTTTGGTACGGCTAAGATTAAATAGTGAGTCGTTAATTTTGTTGTAATGCTCTAAATGGATTTGTTTTTTTAAGGTATTGTTATTTTTTGCATATAATACGGCTAAATTAAAATGAGCTTCTTTAAGAGTTGTAACATTGTTTTTTGCAAAAACAATAGCTTTTTTTAATAATTCTTTTTCTTTAGAATTATTGTTTTTATGATTTTCAATCCTCGATAGGTCATAATATAAACTCCCTAACCCTAATTTTATATCATACTTTTCTATAATTTGCTTAGCTTTTAGAAAGCTCGATTCCGCTAAACTAAACTGATTAGATTTCAGATAAGATTGTCCTAAATTTGAATATATAGTAGCTGTATTGTTGATTAAATCAGGATTCTTTTCATATTTTTTTATAGATTCCAAGTGGTGATAAATGGCTTTGTCATATTCTTTTTCATAATCATAAAGAAGCCCAAGGGCTCCATGAAGATAGTGCTCTTTTTTTGGAGTTTTATAAAGGTAGTTTTCGTAAATTTTTATTGCTTTTTTATAATTTTTTAGAGAAAATTCTATTTCGGCTAATCCAAAATTTAACTTAATAGCTTCATCATTATTTCCCTCATTTATTGGCGCTAGCTTCTCTAAAGCAGTATAGGTAATTTTAGTTGCAATATCTAATTGACCTTCGTTCCTTAAAATTCTTCCTAAGCCATAGGCTACATCTGCATATAATTTATATTGTTTTGTTGAGTCGGCAATATGCATTGCTTTTCTATAAAAATTTTTTGCCTCAGTATAATTATTTTTAGTTTTATAAACTAAACCCATATAAAAATATGAGTAAATATAAAAGGTACTTTTTTTTGTTTTTTTGGCAAGCAAAAGCATTTTTTTTAAAACTATCTCACTTTCTTCTAGGTTGTTTATTTCAAAGTTTTTATGTATTTGTTTTTTATGCTCTTCAAACTGTATGCTATCATTTTTCACGAGTTGCCCATAATTAAAATAAGAGCTAATAAATAATATAAAAAAGTAGTTTCTTCTTCTCATTATAAATAAATCACTGAAAACCGTGAGGTGTTCGTTGTATATATATTTGATTTTTGCATCAAAATTGTTATTGAAAAAGAATGGTTATTGAACTCCCTTAATCTGCCTCATTATAACTATTGTCCCGCAAATATATTGATTAATAAGATATAGTCTAACTCTTTTCAGTTTGCGGGCATAGTTATATCCATTTTGCAATACAATTTCTATGTTTAGTTTTCTTCAATAGAATTTTAAAAAAGGCTTAATAGTTTAACAAATGGCTAAAGCAGTTTTAGTTTTATATAGTTTTTATTATTTAAAATAGAGCCGTTTTAGATTTATTTTAAAATTCACTGAAAACCGTGAATATTACAATTTACTTTAATCTATAAATTTGCATGAAATTAAACAAGAGATTTATTTGTTTATAATAATTACAAACTGTTTAACACCTCCTATTTCTAATCCCTCTATGATCTAAGGTTTAACACCAATAAAACCCGATTATGAAAAATATAATTGTAACATTCTTTGTTTTAACAATGGTTATATACAGATATGTAAGAATTGCACTTACTGGGTCAAATCTTTATGGAATATACCCACTAAATAGTAAAGAATTTTTCAGTACTAACTACTTCAAATAGTGTCGTAATTTTTTTATAGAGTCCTTTTATCTTATACAAATACTTAATAAAACTCTATAAAAAAATTACGACACTATTAATCAAGCGTTTAATAATCAAAAAAACATAACAATATAAAATTAATTATTAAAATAAAACCCAATCACCAAATTTATTATGAGATATTTAAGTATAGTATTAATCATTTTTTGCAGTATAAGTTATAGCCAAGTAGGTATAGGTACAACAATGCCAAACCCAAGTTCAATATTAGATATTCAAAGTGACAAAGCGGGTTTATTAATCCCTCGATTAACAGAGCTTCAGAAAAATAATATAGATTCCCCCAGTGTAGGTCTTTTAATATATCAAACCAATCAAAATAAAGGATTTTGGTATTTTAATGGCACCATGTGGAAGCCTCTAGGTCTTAATTATGATTTTGAAAATGGTTTAACCGAAATAGATAATAAAGTAACATTAGGTGGAATTTTAGTTAATGAAACGGATATAGATTTAGATAATAATGATATGAGTTTTAGTTTGTCTGACTCTGGAGAATTTATTATATCTGAAAAACATGAAGCCGTAAATAGAGAACGCTTAAAAATAAGTGAAAGAGGAGATGTTTATTTTGGGACTGATGAAAATAATGAGGCTATGGTTGTAAATGCAGAAACAAATGTTGTGGATTTTGGATTTAAACAATCAGATTATGATTATGTTGGTAATGGAGGCGCTGTAGCCGACCATTCTGGAAGTATGATTTTTATGAGAGACTATGTTGCATCTTTTGATAACGGAGACCCCTTAGGAGCAGGAACAACAATAGGAACAGGATCTATAGAATATATAACAGATGGCAGTTATTGTACCTATTTTAGCAATTCGGTATTACCTATACATGATGTTAGTTATGGACCTGTATTTGATATAAATTATATGAATCTTGGGGCCCCTACTCATCGTTGGAAAGAAGTTTATACACAAGATGGCGTTTTTCAAACTTCAGATTTTAATTTAAAGACCAACATTAAGAAAAGTAATTATGGATTGGATGCTATTATGAAATTAAAGCCAGTAATGTATAATTGGAAGTCTGATGTTAAAAATGAAAAAATGACTAAAAAGATGCTTAGGTCTGAGCTTAAAATTGGGTTAATTGCACAAGAGGTTTTAGAAGTAATCCCAGAAGTTGTAAAAACACATAGTTGGAAAAAAACATCTGTAAATGGGAGTACAAAAGAAAAGGATATGATTAGTATTTATACTAAAAATGAAAAGATGGGAATGAATTATACTGAACTTATTCCTGTATTAATTAAGGCCGTTCAAGAACAGCAAGAAGAAATAAAAGTATTAAAAAAAGCATTAAAAATAAACTAATTCGTTTTTTTCAAAACGAGACATTATCTTATAAACTGTGTGATTTTAGTATTCGCCCCAGAGTTTTAAACTTACACAGTTTTTAGATAGTGTCATTTAGCAATTAACCCAGGGAATATCCCCCCTTTTAGATTAAAATGATCTCCAACAGATCCAACAACAGCATTTTTTCGTTCTAAATTTAATAATTGTTTTAGAGTGTATAACGAATTTATTCCTGTACAGTGTGCACCTATAATTTTACTGATATTGTGTTTTCTCAAGTGGTTAGCCGTCCAAGTTAATTGTTTTTCAGTTGCATTTACTAAATGAAAGCCTCCAATTATAGCATAAACATTTTTATTTTCAATTTTTGATGTAACGTGTTCTATTGTATTAATTATTCCGGCATGACCACAACCAGAAATTATAACATATCCTTTTTCAGTATTAATCACTAAAGACTGATCTTCTGGAATGTTATCAATCACAGAATCGTTATTTTTAGTAGTTATTTTCCATTTTCCGCCATAATTCTTTTCAGGATGTATTCTATCTATTGGGCCAGTTACCCATACACCTGGTAATAATTCAAATTCTTTTTTATGAATAATAAACATAACACCATCTTTTTCTAGCTCTTGTTTAATTTCTAGCATTCTATTTCTGAAATTAACTCTTTGCTCAAAGATGCCTTCTCCTACATGAATTTTTGATATTGCATTTGGATTTTTTTGTTTTAATTTTTTTCTTAAAGTAAGTAACCCTCCTGTATGATCGCCATGACTATGACTAAGAAACACGGTTTCCACCTGCGATAAATCGATTCCCAACTCTTCTGCATTTTTAAGTACGGTTTCTGGTTTTCTTCCTGTATCAAACAATATTTTTTTATCATCTACTTCAACTAAAGCTGAATAGCCCCATTCTCCTATGCCTTTATTTGCAAGCATTGTTGATAAGGTAGTAATTTGTAAATTTTTAACAATGTTTAAATTCGTTTTAAAATTTGAGGTTTCTTGTACCAAGTTCTGGTTTTTATTTTCATTTTTAGAACACTGACTAAGCATTAGCATAAAACTACTTAATAGTATTAAGATATCGTTTTTCATTTTTTAAATTTAACTTACAATTTAATGCTGCTAAGCAATCTATAAATGATTAATGCGCTTCAGAGGTCATAAGTTATTAACTTCATATCATTTATATTAAGGCTTTTACAAACAATTATCGTTTCAATGTAAAGTTAGCCATAAACTCTTTTCTATTATTATTATCATCTGTATAAATGACTTTAAACCAATAATCTGAAGTTGGTAAGTTTTTATTTTGGTGCTTTCCGTTCCACCCTATACTATTTGGGTTAAGTTGTTTTAATAGTTTTCCTTTTCTATCGAAAATGTAAATTTCTGGGTTAATTAAATTTTCGGTATTTACTTTCCAATAATCAAGGTTACCATCGTTGTTTGGTGAGAAATGATGTAAATAATCGATTACTGTTTCTTCAATATGTGCAATTCCACAACCATTAATATCTTTAACACTAAATATATGGTGCCCAGATGAAATGCCAGAAAATAAAGGAGAGGTTTGGTATACTCCATTATCTATAGTGTATATATAGTCTCCATAGCCATTAGCAATAATTTCTACTGTATGGTTATTTGAAAATGGTGGTGATATAATATCTATATTTAGTATTTCTGGAGGACCAGAAGGTGTTATTGTAGTTGTTTGCGAAGCCGTACAGTTAGCAGCAATATCAGTAACCGTAACAGAGTAATCACCATAATCACTCACTATCAAATCACTTAGAATTTCACCTGGTATTAACTGTCCTTCATAGTACCATTCAAAATCATATAAAACTTCAGACAAACCAGTTGAAATAATTGGTAAATCATACTCATTATTGATGCTACCATTACTATTTAAACATAATATTTCACTATTAATACTAAATTCAATTGGTGTTTTAACGGTAATAATAAATGGCACATATGAGAAGCAATTATTTATTAAACTTGTTTTTTTTGCATAAACTGTATATGAATTTGAACCAGAAGTTACATAATTTGTTGCTGGCAAAGCGATATTAGATAGAGCATCTATTTCGCTTTCATGATAGGTCATTTCATATTCAGAAGCACTATCTGTTCCTAAGAAAAAGCTATTTAAATCTGATAAATTTATTGTAGTAATATAATCGTCATCATCATCACAATAAAATTGTTCTGGTATTGTAGAAATACTAGGCCCATCTGGAGAAATGAGTTCAATTGTTTCATTACTTTCAGTAACACAATTATTATATTTCTCTATTGTAAAGTTTGTATAAGTTCCTCCGGCCAGATGACTTAAAACAAGTTCTCCATTAGAATTTGTAGTACTATTTATTGGTGCAATACTAGTACTATTATAATTGTACTGATAGGTATAATTTGTTAAAGGGTCTAAACCTATAATTTTAATTTCACCATCTATATTTGTACAGTTTGTTAAATCAGATTTTTCGAAACTATAACTAGGAAGCTCAGGGTCTTTTAATTCTATAGTATCTCCAACATAGGTTTTACAACCGTTTAAGTCTAATTCTATATTTGAATAATTTCCTGCAGTTAAGTTTAAAATTTCTAAATTTCCATTTAAATCTGATGTGAAAACAATGCCAGTAATTTGCGTACCATCATGCTCATAATTAATAGAGTAAGATTCATTTGGAATTAAACCCGATAGTATTATCTTACCCTCATCTCCACCACAAGTATTTGGATGCTCTACAGTAGTGCCTATAACAACAGGTTCAAAAGTTTGGTCTATTCCTTCTAAAACATAGTAATATGTAAAAGTAATCACTTCAGACGGTTCAATAGTATTCAATTTAAAAGCAATAGAAATGGCTCTATCAGTTTCTGGCTCCATGGCACCTTGAGTATTTGTATAACCATCAGCCGTGCCATTCCATATATCACTGGCAGATCTGTTACTAAAACCTCCAAAAGTAACTCTGGCATTAGGCTCATTTGCATAAAAGCTTATTTTAGAACCATCCATATCTTCACTTGTGTATAATGGTTTTTGTGAAGCAGTGACTAAACAAATATTATCTGTGTTTGAGTTGGCTTGAGAGAGCAATACCATATCTGTTTCATATCTTTTGCTTAACGTTACATTATTATCAGGATCGACATTATGCATAAAAAAAACATTGTTCTTAGCATTACTAGATCGGTTTTCTATTATTGTTTCCATTTTTATAAAAAGCCCCTTTTTAGTAATACTGTAATATCTTTTAATATTAAGACCTTGAATACTTCCTTCCCATAATATTTTAGCAGTATCTTCATCACAATTTGATGAAATTATGTTTGTGTCTTTTATTTCTCCTGGTAACTCAAATAAATTATCTACGTTATTATTGCTATAATTTATACCATCAATTTCAATCGTAAATCCTTCTTCAGGAGAGCCTGGTGTAAAAAAATCGCCATCATAGTCTATCCATCCATCATCTAAAGGATTGGCAATAAATCCAAAAAGATTATTACGACCATCTTCTCTATTGTCATGAAATGTAATTGGCCTGTTAAAGTTATTGGCTCCAAAAACTCCTTTAGAGTTAATACCGATTTCAACAAGGTCTCCTTTGGCCCATACTTCACCATTAATATGATGAACTTCAAGTTGGGCGTTTGAAGTTAAATAAAACAAAAATAAGAAAAAAAATAAGCAGGTTTGGGCTAGGTTTTTCATGGATCATTAATTTAGGGTTATACAATGATACAAAAAAACATCGATAAAAAGCAAGAAAACATCGATAAAAAACAAAAAATTTATTAACCATTTATTCTAAAGGAACGAATAATACACGAAACACAAAGGTTTAATAATTAGCAATGTATGCGTATTTTAATAAGAAATATTAGCTTCCCACCTCCTACTTTTAACTAATTAATGGCGTATTTTTATTAAAAACCGTTCTAATCGTTATTTAGTAAGATTACTACTTCTTTGGCAAAATATGAAGCGATAAGGTTTGCGCCTGCTCTTTTTATAGCTGTAATTTGTTCCATCATAACGGCATCATGATCTAACCATCCTTTTTCGGCAGCAGCTTTAAGCATAGCATATTCTCCAGAAACTTGATAAACTGCTATAGGTACATTCACATTGTTTTTAATATTATTTACAATATCTAAATAGGCTAGACCAGGTTTTACCATAACAATATCTGCTCCTTCGTTAATATCCATTATAGTTTCTCTAATGGCTTCTTTACTATTTGCAAAATCCATTTGATAGGTATTTTTATCTTTAGGCACATTTTTAATGGCGGTTGGAGCTGAGTCTAAGGCATCTCTAAAAGGGCCATAAAATGCTGAAGCATATTTTGCGCTATAACTCATAATACCTGTATCTATAAGATGATGGTGATCTAAAGCTTTACGAATAGCAAGAATACGTCCATCCATCATATCACTTGGTGCAACAAAATTTGCTCCTGCACTTGCATGCGATATACTCATCTCTGCTAATATTTTAACAGTAACATCGTTTTCAATTTTACCTTTTTCAATAATACCATCATGCCCATATGAAGAATAAGGATCTAAAGCAACATCAGTCATAACCAACATATCTGGGCATATGTTTTTTACAGTTTTAATAGCACGTTGCATTAACCCATCTGAGTTTAAAGCTTCTGTTCCTTTATTGTCTTTTAAATGGTCGGGAACTTTTACAAATAGTAAAACAGATTTTAAACCTAGCTTCCACAATGATTTAATTTCAGTTTCTAATAAATCTAAACTGAAACGATAATAATTGGGCATTGAATCTATTTCTTCCTTAATACCTTTGCCTTCTACAATAAAAATAGGAACAATAAAATCGTTAGGAGAAATAACCGTTTCCCTAACCAATTCACGAATAGCTTCGTTAGTTCTTAATCTTCTATTTCTTCTTAATGGAAACATAGTTTATGTTAAAATTATAAGTACAAAGTTAATGATATTAATCATTAACTTTGTACTTATAATTATTGGATATACTAACTACTTGGTATATTAGAAAGTTTAAAATACGTGAATTTTAAGAAATTTATAACGGTCTTTTAAAAATAAAACGAGTTATAAAAATACCTTTGCCATCCTTATCTCCTGAATCACTTTCAACAGCGCTTGTTACAAACGCAAGATCCCATCCTTCAGATAACATTGCTTGTATTTTAGAAGACATTAGCGCGTCATTTGCTGCTATATTTTGAAAACGAATCCCTCCAAGGTTGTAAAAATTAAGCAATTTGGTTTCCTCATAGTTCTTTACACGAATTTCACTTCTTTTCGATTTATTTCTCTTATTATCATCTTCCGTTTGTGTTTTTGTAAACTCTTTATAATCTCTTTGTGTGTTTGATGATATTATACGTGATCTCCCCAAACCGCTAGGAACAATAGATTCTACACTTGTTACAACTTTTATTTCATATTTA
>JAHDGB010000192.1 GCA_020627885.1 Flavobacteriaceae bacterium
ATATAGTAGAAACATTAGTAGAGTCTTTCAGTTTGAAGCAGGCAGTTTATATTTTAAATGACACTATCCTAAAATCTGTGTAAGTTTATGGGGTAATGCCTTTTAAATCTTATGTACCTTAATTAGACCAGAAATAGAGGCTGCTGTTTGATATTAATAGCTACTCCGTCAGAAGTTAATCTTTTTAAGATATATAGAACAGTTATTTCTTTTTTAAGGGCTTTTACTAAACGCCTAAAAAATCGTTTAGTGTTAAACGAGAAATAGGTTTATGCTACCAGGGCAATATAATTAGTGCTTCTGCTTTATCTAATATTTGGCAATTCATTTTTTAATACATGACAAAAAGGGAGGATTAAATTTTCATAAATTAGTTAAGGTTAAGTACGACTAATATTAATTACATTGTTTTCTTGTACTCATGTCTTAAAGATAGCTTATTTATACCTTTACTTACCATTCACGATAATATTTTTTCTCATTTATGCCGCAGAAGGCCGTCCTTTTAAGCGTTTTTCTATTTTTTGCTTTATAACTGTAAGTCGCTTCATTAGATCCATAATTTCAGGATCTTTATTTTCCTTATAGATTTCGTTTAAACTTAAAATAAAATCTTTTGCTTTTCTTGAGGCAACAATTCTGTCGCTAGTGGTTTTAAAAGTCATTTTTTCTTTTTCAAACTCTAAAGCTTTTTTTATCAATTCCATAATTTTATTATATACTTAATAAATAATTTTGTAGTTATCTGTTTATATTAAATAGTAACTACACTTTTATATGTATTTAATTCTTTACTAATTAATAAATTAAATACCTTGTCAAATAACGTAACTTTTACTTTAATATTCGATTTTAATATAGAAAAAATATTATCAATAAACATTTTTATTCCTTTTTATAGGTGTTTTTACATGATAAAATGTTATATAGACGTATTAAATAGTTATTATGATTGATTGTTTTTTATAATATAATTCACTTGTTTATAGTTGTTTGCGTAGTTTTTTTGTAAAATGTATTTTTGATCTACTACGATTTGCTTGTTAATTATTAGTTGTTCATAACTTTATATAGTAATAACTTATAAAATATGTTTTATGCTTTTTTATATAAATTTAAACATTAAGACGTGAGTACTTGGTATAAATTAACAGTCTTCTTCTGCGTCGCAACAAGCATCATCTTTAACTAATTTACAGCTACTAACAGCAGCTATAGCTCCTATTATTGGGGCTAAAATATAAAGCCATAAATGCTTAAAGTTTCCTGTGAATAAAGCAGGAGCTATAGAGCGAATAGGATTCATTGAAGCCTTTGTTATTGGGCCCGCAAACATTGCTTCAAGTAAAATAATTCCCCCTACTGCTATTGCAGCCATGGTCCCGATTTCTTTACTTCCAGTAGACACATTAATTATAACTACCATTAAAAAAAACGTGAGTAAGAATTCTAAAATTGCAGCTTTATATGCAGGAAACTTTTCGATAGGGGTTGTTTCTCCTAAAAATTGACTTTCTGGAAATAAATAATATAAAATGGCACTAGCTAGAGTGGCACCAATTAATTGAGCGAAAGCATATTTTGGGACTTCTTTCCATTTAAATTTTTTTGCAAAAGCAAAGCCTATAGATACGGCTGGGTTAAAATGAGCCCCAGAAATATCTCCGAAAGCATAAATCATGGCCATTACAATTAGTCCCCATACAGTAGCAACCCCAACATGAGAAATACTTCCGTTGGTTATTTCGTTAATTACCATTGCTCCAGTGCCACAAAAAATCATTGCAAATGTTCCTATTGCTTCAGCATAATATTTTTTCATGGGTTTATTTTTTAATTAGTTCCTTTATACATTTCATTAGTTTAAACTAAATATTTCATCATTAGTTCAAAAAAGGCAGTTATTTTCTACCTTAAATTTTATGCAAATATATAATACCTTAATTTAAGTTTTTATTAACAATGTGGTTTAATCTTAGTATGTAAATTTACCTATCGTTAATTATAAACAATATACTTTCCATTATGAAAAAACTATTTTTAGTAGCATTAGTAATATCTGCATCTTTTGTAGTAAATGCTCAAATTGAAACCCCAGCACCAAGTCCTTTACAAAAAATTGAACAAAAAGTAGGGCTTACAGATATTTCTGTAGAATATTCTAGACCTGGAGTTAAAAACCGTAAGATTTTTGGAGGATTAGTGCCTTATGGAGAATTATGGCGTACTGGAGCTAATAAAAATACTATGATTACATTTAGTGACGATGTAACTATAGAAGGAAATAAATTAAAGGCAGGAGCTTATGCCATTTTTGTAACTCCTAATAAAACCACATGGGAAGTTAATTTTTATTCTGACACAGAAAATTGGGGAACTCCAGAGAAGTGGGATGCATCTAAGGTTGCTGCAAAAGCAACTGTTAAGGCAGAAGCTATACCAGCAAAAATTGAAACCTTTACTATTATGTTCGATGATATAAAGAATAGTGAAGTTGTATTAGGAATGTTATGGGAGAGCACTTATGTTGGAGTGAAGATTAATGTGCCTACTAATGATAAGGTTTCAAAAAACATTTCAAGGGTAATGAATGGCCCAGAGGCAGGAGATTATTATGCTTCAGCGAGATATTACTTAGAAGAGGGTAAAGATATTAATAAGGCTGTTACATGGATTGATAAGGCTATTGAAATGACAAATGATGAGCCTCGTTTTTGGTATTTGCGCCAACAATCTTTAATACATGCAAAGGCCGGTAAAACTAAAACAGCTATTAAAGCTGCAAAAGCATCTTTAGCCGCTGCAGAAAAGGCAGGAAATCAAGATTATGTTAAAATGAACAAAGACGCTCTAAAAGAATGGGGGGCTATGTAGTTAGTTAGAACTATAAAACAAATGGAAAGCGCGACTTTTAGTTGCGCTTTTTTATTGAAGAATAATGCAAGGATATGGTAAAGGAACAAAGATTTTAATAAAGTTGAAAAGGAGGTTAGGTCTGGTTTAACGTTTTCTAATCACGATTATTTTGTTTTTTCAACATCTTTAAATACATGTTTTCGACCTTAGTTCTAGCCCAAGGAGTAAGGCGTAAAAATTTTAAGCTAGATTTTATTGAAGGATCATGTGTAAAGCAACGTATATTAATACTATATCCCATATACTCCCAACCATAATATTTTACTAAAGCCATAACTATTTGTTCTAGTTTAATACCATGAAGTGGGTTGTTAGGTTGAGATTTCAATATTTTTGAAAATTAACGATTTTTATTATTTCGATTTCTTTTTTTATTTCTATTATTTCCAGAATGATCACTGCTTTTATTTTTTTTAGGTTTATTAGAGTTTTGAGGACGTCGGTTACTTCTCTGACCTTGTTTTATGGGTTCTGTTGAAGCATTAGGATCTGGTTCGAACCCTTCAATTATTTCAACAGGAATTTTAAATCCTATTAATTTTTGAATGGCTTTTAAATAGGAGGTTTCTTCAGCACTTACTAAAGAAACAGCTTCTCCGCTGGCTCCAGCTCTACCTGTTCGTCCAATTCTGTGTACATAATCTTCAGGAATGTTAGGGAGTTCAAAATTCACTACATGAGGTAATAAAGGAATGTCTAAACCACGAGCAGCAATATCTGTGGCAACTAAAACTCTAATCGTATTATTTTTAAATCCAGAAAGGGCTTTGGTTCGGGCTCCTTGGCTTTTGTTTCCATGAATGGCAGCTGAAGAAATACCAGAGGCAACCATTTTTTTACATAGTCTATTTGCTCCATGTTTGGTTCTGGTAAAGACCAAAACTTGTTTCCAGTTACCTTCAGAAATAAGTTTAATTATTAATCCAGTTTTTAGGCTTTTTGCTACACGGTATACTTTTTGTTCAATAGCATCAGCAGTAGAATTCTCTGGAGTAGTTTCGACTAGTACAGGATGATACAAAAAGTCGTTGGCTAATTTCTTAATTTCTTTTGAGAACGTCGCAGAAAACAATAAGTTTTGCCTTCGTTTTGGTATTAAATTAATAATTTTTTTAATATCTCTAAGAAATCCCATGTCTAGCATTCTATCGGCTTCATCTAAAACAAAAATTTCAATTTTTGAAAGCGATACTAGGTTTTGATTTTGTAAATCTAGGAGACGTCCTGGTGTTGCAATAAGTATATCAATACCATTTCTAATAGTTGCTACTTGTGGTTTTTGATTAACACCTCCAAAAATAACAGCAGAACGAATATCTAAAAATTCGCTATAAGCTTTTACATTGTTATATACCTGAGCAGCCAGTTCACGCGTTGGTGTTAATACTAGAGCTCTTATAGGACGATGTCGTAGTTTTTGTCCTTCAGATAATTTCTGTAACATAGGCAATGTGAAACCAGCAGTTTTACCTGTTCCAGTTTGTGCAGAAGCTAATATATCTTTCCCTTCTAAAATTAAAGGAATTGCTTTTTGTTGTATGGGTGAGGGGGTTGTATAACCTTGTTTGTTAACGGCTTTCAATATAGCACTAGATAAGCCTAGGGAATTAAATGACATATATATGATTAAATAAATGACACTTTTTACTTAATAGTGTCATTTTTTATTTGATTGCAAAGTTAAGTCTATTTTATGCCAAGCTCTTGGTTTTGTTTTTTTTTGTTATAAAAAAGATAAAACTA
>JAHDGB010000193.1 GCA_020627885.1 Flavobacteriaceae bacterium
AGTTTAATGATTGAAAAACATATTAAAGGAAAAATAACTAGAACAGATTTAGAACACTGGATAAGAACACATAGTTTGGAAAATGAATATGCAAAACCGTATTCGGGTAAACCATTTAAAATTAATGAATACACCAAATTACAAGTCATACCACTAGAATAAATGAGACAAACCGATAGATATTATAAATTTGATTGGGTTACCATTATTCTTTACTTCCTTTTAGTAGGTTTTGGGTTGGTGAACATAATTTCAGCATCACAATCAGGAAATACAATAGAGCTATTTACTTTTAATAATCCATATAGTAAGCAGCTGCTGTTTATTGGGCTATCAGTTATATTAATTATGCTAATACTAGCTATAGATTCAAAATTTTATGAACGTTTCTCTAGTATTATATATCTTGTTTCTTTATTCTCCTTAATAGGACTATTTGTATTTGGAAAAAATGTAAACGGAGCGACTTCTTGGTACGGTATTGGAGGAATGACATTACAGCCAAGTGAGTTTGCAAAAGCTGCCACAGCCTTAGCTGTTGCAAAATTTATTAGTGACCTAAATACCGATTTAAAAAACTTAAAAGACCAATTAAAAATTGTATTCATAATTTCCTTACCTGCTCTTTTAATTTTATTACAAAATGATGCAGGAAGCACATTAGTATACTGTGCTTTCTTTTTTGTATTATACAGAGAAGGTTTACCAAAAATATACCTATCAATAGCTATATTTATTGTTCTTATATCAGTTTCAGCATTAAAAATTGGTCCTTTAATTACTGTAATTATATGCTCTATTTTCTTATTTTTATTATACTATTTTCGCAGAAAAAAAATGCGTTTTATTCAGCCTATTGCACTTATTATATTAGGTCTTGGGCTAGCTTATGGAGTACAATCTTTTTATCAATATATATTAAAGCCCCATCAGCAAGACCGCATCAGTTTATGGTTACGGTTAGAAAAAGATCCTAGTAAATTAGAAAGGATGAAAAAAACATTTGCTTATAACCTTAATGAATCGGAAAAAGCAATTAGCTCTGGAGGTTTTACAGGAAAAGGTTTCTTAGAAGGGACACGTACCACAGGTAAGTTTGTTCCAGAGCAACATACCGATTACATTTTTAGTACAGTAGGTGAAGAATGGGGCTTTCTAGGAACAATGCTAACAATTATACTATTTATATTACTATTATTAAGAGTGTTACATTTAGCTGAGTTACAGAAATCGCAATTTAGTCGAGCATATGGCTACGCTGTAGCTTCTATTCTATTTTTTCATTTTATGATTAACATAGGAATGGTTATGGGGTTAATTCCCACTATCGGTATCCCTCTCCCCTTCTTTAGTTATGGAGGTTCTGGACTCTGGGGGTTTACTATCTTACTTTTTATTTTTATTAAATTAGATTCAAATAAAATTAATGAATGGTAATTTTACTGTGCTTTATATTTAATAGGTAAATGCACTATTTTTTTTGTTTCAAAAAATTCTTCTTCATAAAAATCGGAAATATCATGAATTTTCACTGTCTTATAACCTTTAAGCTCCTCACTTAAATCCCCGCCTTTTAAATAGATAATTCCATTTTTAAGTTCATGTTTTTGCTCTTTTGCTATTTTTCCTTTAACCCAATGAACAAATGTAGGCATAGCTGCAACAGCTCTGCTTACTATAAAATCGTACGTATCATCAATAGCTTCAACCCTACTATGAGTTACTTTTACATTTTCTAATTCTAATCCGCTGCAAACTTCTCTAACCACGTTTAGCTTTTTGTTAATACTATCTACCAAATAGAATGAGCTTTCAGGAAAAAATATAGCCAATGGTATTCCAGGAAACCCCCCTCCTGTTCCTACATCCATTATTTTAGAATTTGGATTAAAAGCAATTAGTTTAGCAATAGCTAAAGAATGTAGTACGTGACGTAAATATAATTCATCAATATCTTTCCTAGAAACTACATTTATTTTTAAGTTCCAATCATAGTAAAGCGCTTCTAATTTTTCAAATTTACTAATCTGATCTTTAGTAAGGCTTGGAAAGTATTTTAATATAAGCTCCATCTCTTTAATATTTCAGCAAAAATATACATTTAACACTTAAAAAATATTCTCTACTTGTGTTTATTAATTATATTTGGTGCCTAATAAGTTTTCGGTATAAATTCCGTTATACATTGAAAAATGAAATTGTTATGCAAAACAAGGCTTTATCCTTCTCAAGAACAGATTCTGCAAATTTCTTTAGAACACTAAACAAAAGAGTGAATAGTTATTTTAAAGAAAATAATATAAAAAGAACAGGAGATTGGAGAATTTGGGTTAAAACTATAGTAATGTTTACGATATTTTTAGTACCATATTTTTTATTATTAACCCTTAATATTCCTGGTTGGGGGCAACTATTATTAACCATCGTTATGGGCATAGGTATGGCTGGAGTTGGAATGAATGTTATGCACGATGGTAACCATGGTTCATTTTCGAATAAAGAATGGGTTAACCGTTTAATGGGAAGCAGTATTTACATCTTAGCTGGTAATGTTTATAACTGGAAAGTGCAACATAATGTTTTACACCATACTTATACTAACATTCATGGGCATGATGAAGATTTAGAAGCTGGACGCATACTACGATTCTCAAAACATTCTAAATGGCATAAGCATCATAAATTCCAGCATTATTACTCACTTATTTTATATGGTTTGCTTACTATAAATTGGGCTATTACAACAGACTGGCAACAAATGAGTCGCTACATGAAACGTAAATTGTCTTATGGAAAGTTTCCTAACCCAGTTGCTAATTGGAGTAAATTAGTTATTTCTAAATTAATCTACATAGCCATGTGGATTGTTTTACCAATGTTAATATTAGACGAAGCTTGGTGGAAAATATTAATTGGTTTTTTTATAATGCATTATACTGCCGGCTTAATTTTAAGCGTTGTTTTTCAATTAGCGCATGTAATGGAAGATGCACAAATGCCTTTACCTGAAGAAAATGGTACAATGAAAAACACCTGGGCTATACATCAATTACTAACTACTGTTAATTTTGGAACAAAAAATAGAGTAGTAAATTGGTTTACTGGGGGGCTTAATCATCAGGTTGAACACCATATTTTCCCAAATATTAGTCATGTCCATTATGGTAAAATAGCTAAAATAGTAAAAGAGACAGCCTTAGAGTTTAATTTACCATATAACGAATATAAAACTACTCGTAAAGCTGTTGCTGCACATTTTAGATATTTACGAGAAATGGGAATGAATCCGGCTATACAAGTGTAGAAATAGAAAAAAAACAAAAAATTAATTAAAATATTTAATTGTTAAATTAATTTTTGAATCTATATAATTATTAAATGATAATTACAATCTAATGAGTGAACCCGTTTTAATGAGCCAAAAACTTTCTGAAAGAATTACAAATATGTCCACTTCTGCAACTTTAGCAATGGCAGCTAAAGCTCGAGAATTAAGAGCAGAAGGCAAAGACATTATAGGATTAAGCCTTGGCGAACCCGATTTTAATACGCCCGATTTTATTAAAAATGCTGCAATAAAAGCAATTAATGAAGATTACAATTCTTATACTCCTGTAGACGGATACGTAGAATTAAAAGAGGCAGTAATCACGAAATTTAAACGTGATAACAATTTAAATTATAAATCACCTCAAATAGTAGTTTCTACTGGAGCAAAACAATCGTTAGCAAATGTAGCAGCAGTTTTATTAGATAAAGGTGATGAAGTTATTTTACCATGCCCTTATTGGGTAAGTTATAGTGACATTGTAAAACTTAGTGAAGGGGTTCCTGTTGAAGTTAAAACGACTATTGAAACAGATTTTAAAATGACAGCTGCGCAGCTAGAAGCGGCCATTACACCTCGAACAAAAATGATATGGTTTAGTTCGCCTTGTAACCCTAGTGGATCCTTGTATAGCAAAGAAGAATTAAATGATTTAGCCAAAGTCATTTTAAAATATCCTAATATATATGTAGTTTCTGATGAAATCTATGAGCATATAAACTATACAGGAAAACCTCATGCAAGTATGGCCAGTATAGATGGTATGTTTGATCGTACAATTACTGTAAATGGAGTTTCTAAAGCATTTGCAATGACCGGATGGCGTATTGGTTATATCGGCGCTCCTAGTTGGATTGCTAGAGCTTGTAATAAAATGCAAGGGCAAGTAACTAGTGGAGCAAACTGCATTGCACAACGTGCAGTAATTGAAGCATTAAATGCATCTCCTAGTGTTGTAAAATACATGATAGATGAATTTAATGTACGTCGTGATCTCGTTTTAAATCTATTAAACAATATTGAAGGGTTTAAAACAAATACACCTGAAGGCGCTTTTTATGTCTTTCCAGATGTTTCTTTTTTCTTCGGAAAAATACTTAGAGGAAAAACGATAAACAATGCTACAGATTTTTCTTTGTATTTATTAGAAGAAGCTTTAGTTGCTACAGTTACTGGTGATGCATTTGGAAACCCTAACTGTATTCGTATTTCTTACGCCGCTTCGCAAGAACAAATTAAAGAAGCTGTTGAGCGAATAGAACTTGCATTAAAATAAATCTATTTTAATTA
>JAHDGB010000194.1 GCA_020627885.1 Flavobacteriaceae bacterium
AAACATATACAATTAACCTTACACGGAAAATAACACCTATAAAAGACATTTTAGCTGTTTTAAAATTATATAAATTTTTAAAAAAAGAAAAGCCTTACATAATTCATTCTCATACTCCAAAAGCAGGAATTGTGGCGATGCTTGCTTCAAGATTAGCAAATGTTCCAAATAGACTCCATACCGTTGCTGGTTTACCTCTAATGGAGGCTAAAGGGTTTAAAAGAATTGTGTTAAATTTTGTCGAAAAATTAACTTACGAATGTGCTACAAAGGTTTATCCAAATTCTATTGGTTTAAAAAATTTTATTATAAAAAATAATTTTACAAGGGCAGAAAAATTAAAAGTTATTGGAAAAGGAAGTTCAAATGGGATCAATACCAGTTATTTTGATGCTAATCATTTTTCAGAATTAGAAATCAATAATTTAAAAAAATCGTTAAATATTGAAGAGGATGATTTTGTTTTTATTTTTGTAGGCCGCTTAGTTAAAGATAAAGGAATAAATGAATTAATTGAAAGTTTTGTTAAGATTAATATAAGTTATCCAAAAACTAAACTATTATTAGTGGGATCATTTGAAAAAGATTTAGATCCAATTGACCCATCTAATTTTGAAATTATTTCAAAAAACAGAAATATTATTACTTCAGGATATGTAAATGATGTCAGATCCTATTTTATGATCTCTAACGTTTTAGTCTTTCCAAGTTATAGAGAGGGCTTTCCTAATGTAGTAATGCAGGCAGGAGCTATGAGATTGCCTTCAATAGTAAGTGACATTAATGGATGTAATGAAATAATCATTAAAAATATAAATGGAATTATCATTCCACCTAAAAATAAAATAAAATTGATGGAGGCAATGAGCGATATACTGTTAAATAAGTGTTTATATGATTCATTAAAAAGCAACTCTAGACAAAAGATTATTGAAAGATATGATCAAAAATATATTTGGAATGAAATATTAAAAGAATATCATAAATTATAAAATAATGTATAGACAGTTTATAAAACCTTTACTAGATTTTGTTATGGCTTTTTTGGGTTTTATTTTATTAAGTCCAATATGCATAATAGTATTAATTTTATTATTGATAAATAATAAAGGGACTCCCTTTTTTTTTCAAAAACGACCTGGTAAAAATGAGAAAATTTTTAAAGTCATTAAGTTTAAAACAATGAATGACAAGCGTGATGAAAAAGGAAACCTATTGTCTGATGCTGAAAGATTAACTAGTATGGGTAAATTTATAAGGAAAACTTCATTGGATGAACTACCACAATTAATGAATGTGCTAAAAGGAGATATGAGTATTATTGGTCCGAGGCCACTATTACCGAAATATTTGCCACTCTATAATGAAGAACAAAAAAAGCGCCATGAAGTTAAACCAGGCATTACTGGTTGGGCACAAGTAAATGGACGAAATGCAATTAGTTGGCAAAGAAAGTTTGAATTAGATGTATGGTATGTTAAAAACATAAACATTAAATTAGACATAGAGATTTTATTAAAAACAATTATTAAAGTAATAAAGTCTAAAGATATAAATAAAGAAAACCAAGTAACTACTACAAGATTTAAGGGAAATTGAATTAAAGAATATTAAATGAAAAAAATAGGAATAATCGGAGGAGGGGGATTTGGACGTGAAATAAAAGTATTAATAGATGCAATTAATTCTATAAATCAAGAATACGAAATTATTGGTTTTTTTGATGATAACATAGAACAAGGAAAAACCATTAATGGTATTCAAAATTTAGGGCCCATAGATATCTTGAACAATATTAATTATGAGTTATGTGTAGCTGTAGGTATAGGAGTCCCTCTAATTAAGCAAAAAATAATTTCAGAAATAAATAATGATTATATTAAGTTTCCCAACTTAATTCACCCGAATGTAATAATTTCAAAAGATGAGGTTAGGCTTGGGAAAGGAAACGTAATATGTGCTGGTAATATTATTACTTGTAATATTGTGATTGAAGATTTTGTGACATTGAATTTATGCTGTACTATTGGTCATGATTCAATAATAGAAAGTTTTAGTTCTTTTATGCCTAGCGTTAATATTTCTGGTGAAGTAAAAATTAAAGAAGCTGTATACGTAGGTACAGGTGCCAAGATAATTAATAATTTAGAAATTGGTAAAAATACGATAATAGGAGCAGGAGCAGTAGTATCTAAAACATTACCAGAAAATTGTACTGCAGTCGGAATTCCAGCCAAACCTATAAAATTACATTAACTATAAACTTCAATTAATTAGTTGTTTTTTGGAAAAAAAACTAATTTAAGGGATTTTTTTTAAAAGAATAAACGATACAAAATAAATACGTGTTAACTACTAGACAAAAAAGAATAAAGTATATTACAGATGTCTTAATATCAGCAGTCGGTTTATTGTTATTATCATGGTTAATAATATTACTTTGTATAATTAGTTTTATAGATACAAAAAAATCAGGTATTATATCTCAATATAGAGTTGGATTAAATGGTACATTGTTCAAAATATATAAAATAAGAACAATGAGAATTTCTAGTGAAGAAAATTACTCAACAATCACAATTAAAAATGATAAAAGAGTAACAAAAATAGGGCGTGTTCTAAGACGATATAAAGTAGATGAACTGCCCCAATTGCTAAATGTTATAATAGGTAATATGAGTATAGTAGGGCCTAGACCTGATGTTCCAGGTTTTGCTGATAAATTAAATGGAGATGATAGAATTATTTTAACCGTTAAACCAGGAATAACTGGACCGGCTACTTTATATTTTAAAGATGAAGAAACGCTCTTAGTAAAACAAGAAGACCCTGAAGCATATAATAGAGATATAATATGGCCTACAAAAGTAAAAATAAACAAAGAATACATAAACAACTATCATATATTTAGTGATTTTAAATATATAATTAAAACAATTTTAGTTAGATGAACCAAAAAATATGGCTCTCTTCACCTCATATGGGTGGAAACGAGCAAAACTATATAAAAGAGGCATTTGATACGAATTGGATAGCGCCTTTAGGCCCAAATGTAAATGGTTTTGAAAACGATTTGCAAAATTATTTAGACAGAGCGGCTCATGTAGCTTGTCTATCTTCGGGTACAGCAGCGATTCATCTAGCATTAGTGCAATTAGGAATAGGTTTAAATGATGAGGTTTTATGTCAAAGTATGACGTTTTCTGCATCAGCAAACCCAATAATTTATCAAGGAGCCAAACCTATTTTTATAGATAGTGAATTAGACACTTGGAATATGTGTCCAATGCACTTAGAAGAGGCGATTAAAGATAGAATAACCAAAGGAAAGATCCCGAAAGCCATTATTTTAGTTCATTTATATGGCATGCCTGCAAAGTTAGATAAATTGTTAGCTGTAGCAAAGAAATATAACATTTCAGTGATTGAAGATGCAGCTGAAGCATTAGGGTCAAAATATAAAGGAAGGAAATGTGGAACCTTTGGTAATTTTTCTATATTATCTTTTAATGGAAATAAGATTATAACCACCTCTGGAGGAGGGGCAATGGTTTGCCGAAATCTAGTTGATAAAGAAAAAACTATTTTTTATGCTACTCAAGCAAGAGATAATGCTCCTCACTATGAGCATACTACAATTGGATACAATTATAGAATGAGTAATATTAGTGCAGGGATCGGTAGAGGGCAAATGGAAGTTCTAGATAAGCACATTAACTTAAGACGAAAGATAAATACTGTATATTTAGACCTTTTTAAAGCAGTAGATGGCGTAACAGTGATGCAAGAATTAAATGAAAATTATTATTCTAATTTTTGGTTAAGTTGTATTTTAATTGAAAAAGAAAAAGCAGGGTTTACTTCAGAAGAACTTAGATTAGCATTAGAAAAAGAAAATATAGAATCAAGACCTCTATGGAAGCCACTGCACTTGCAACCTATATTTAAAAACTGCAGTTATTATGGTAATGGAGAATGTGAAAGTTTATTTAAAAAAGGGTTGTGTTTACCAAGCGGATCTAACTTATCCAGTAAGGATCTTGTTCGAATTAGCACCACAATAAAAAAATTCTTAGGTCATTTTAAATAACATTAAATAGTCTAAGAGTATTTATATTATTGTATTTTGGGATATAATTAAGATATTTGTGAGATAATTAAACACTTAATGCTTAAAAAAATAAACCAAGCAATACTACAAGTATTAGAATCTAGTCGTAAAAAAATAGATTTTAAGAGCATAAACTATTTGCCAAGATGGGCTATACTTTGTTTTGATTCTACAATTCTTATTATAGCATTAATTCTTACTAAATTAATAATAAGCAATATTCAACATGTAACTTATTATTCTTTTTTTCCATCAAAACAAGAGTATATTATTATTTTTATTAATGTATTATTTTTTGTTTTATTTAGAACCTATGCTGGGTTAATTAGACATTCTACCTTTATTGATGCAACAAAATTTTTTTTAGCAACATTAGCAACACTGTTAACTATTCTAGTAATATACTATGCTTACTTTATTGTTACTGAAGAAGAATGGTTCATGCTACCAGAATTATTTGTGTATGCAGTAATATCTTTTTGTGGTTTATTTTTATTTAGAA
>JAHDGB010000195.1:0-2597 GCA_020627885.1 Flavobacteriaceae bacterium
GCATCTATTTTTTTACCAACACCAGTTAGATCTTTTACCAAGCCTTCAAATTTATCGTATAGTGCGCCAGCTTGTCTTGCAATTTCAATAGCATTTCGTTGCTGTTTCTCATTATTCCACATGGTATCTACAGTTCTTAAAGTTGCTAGAAGTGTTGAAGGTGTAACAATAACTATGTTTTTTTCGAAAGCTTTATTATAAATAGAATTGTCTTCATTTATAGCAACAGCAAAAGCTGGTTCTATAGGAATAAATAGTAAAACAAAATCTGGAGATTCGATATCGTATAAATCTTGATAATTTTTATTCGATAATTGTTCAACATGTCTCTTAATTGAATTAATATGAGCTTTTAAAAATACGGTTTTGTTTTCATCTTCAGCATTAACCAAGCGTTCATAATCTGTAAGTGACACTTTAGAATCTATAATCATTTTTTTATTATCAGGAAGGTATAAAACCACATCTGGTAATACACGAGAACCATCATTTAGTGTAAAACTTTGCTGTACAAAATACTCGCGATCTTTTTCTAATCCAGATTTTTCTAAAACACGTTCTAAAACCAATTCGCCCCAATTCCCTTGCATTTTATTATCTCCTTTAAGAGCTTTTGTTAAATTAGTAGCTTCTTTGGCCATTTGTTGGTTTAAATCTTTCAACCCTAATAGTTGTTCTTTTAAAGCAGAATGAATACTTATATTTTCTTTTTGAGTATCTTCTACTTTTTTCTCAAAAAGCTGTATCTTTTCTTGTAAAGGGTTTAAAATGTTTTTTATATTTTCTTTATTCTGAAGGGTGAATTTTTCAGATTTTTCATCAAGAATTTTAGTGGCTAATAGCTCAAAATCTTTTCGCAATTGAGATTGACGTATTTCCAGCTCTTCATCTCTTTTTTTATTTTGTATTTGAAGGTTTTCGTATTCAGAATTTTTACGAGCGAGTTCTGTACTTAAAAATTCCTTTTCTTTTCTTATTGTTTCTCGCTCATTTTCAACTTTTGAAAGGGTTTCTTTTAAATTTAATAGTTGGGAACCAAAATTGTCATTTCGTTTTATGTTCTCTTGTTCAGAGTAAAGCTTAAACTCATTTAATTGCTGTATCAAGTTCGCATTACGCTCTTCAAGTGCACTCTTTTCGCTTTTACTTTTTAGTTTAGCAATAGTTAAACCGATATACCCGCCAATAAGAGCAGAAATTACAATTGCAAGAATAAGAATTAAACTTTCAGTCATTGTTTTAATAGAAATTTATTCAAATATAATTTTTAAATAGGTATGCCCGATGGTTGTTGGGATAAGTTATTAACTTGAAAAAAGAAGAGAATTGTTAATACAAGCGTTTAATAAGGTGTCCTGTTTCTTATTCTTGTACTTTAAAACTCCCATTTATAGTGTCAAAAACAATCATATCTTCAGGAAATAACTTATTGAAAGCCCCTTTTTTAATTAGGTTTTTTGGAGAATCACTAATAATTTCATTTTTAGACATTACAATCATTTTATCACAAAGTTGAATGGCTAAATTTATTTCGTGAGAAGAAAACAGAATTGTTTTATTGGTGTCTTTTGCTAATTTTTTTAATAGCTTTAATATATAAGCTTTATGATACATATCTAAATGAGTAGTTGGCTCATCTAAAATTATTAAATCTGTATCCTGAGCTAATGCTCTTGCAATCATTGTTTTTTGAAGTTGCCCGTCACTTAACTCATAACATTTTTTTTGTTTCAAGTCATCTATATTTGTAAGTGATATTGCATTATGTACAGCGGCTATATCTTTTTTAGATAAGGCGCCTATCCAATTTGTATAAGGGTGTCTGCCTAATGCTACAAGTTCAAATACGGTTAAGTTTTTTATAGCTAAAGGTTCAGTAAGAACAATACTTAATACTTTAGAGAGTTCTATATCATTAAAAAGAGATAGCTCTTTATTATTTACACATATAGAGCCATTTAAACTGTTTTGGACTTTGGTTAGGGTTCTTAATAAAGTAGATTTTCCAATTCCATTAGGGCCAACTAAGGCTATTAACTCTCCTTTATTAAGCGTTATAGAAATATTTGAAGCAACAACAGTTTGTCTTTTTTTAGATTGGTATCCGACAGAAAGGTTTTCTGTTTTTACGATAATATGATTACTTTTTATTGCTGTCATTTTTTGGCTTTTAGCCCTTAAAAATTAATGTTTTCCGTAATTTTAAAATACTTAATAATAATTTTCAATGTGTTTTTAATTTAATAATGATATTCTATTTTTTAACTTTTAATCAGCTATTCAAAATACCATTTTACGTTTTCTAACTAACAACCATATTACTATAGGAGCACCAATTAATGAGGTAATAGCATTAATCGGTAAAGTAAAATCAGTATTCGGAACTTGAGCAATACTATCGCAAAGTAACATTATTATGGCTCCAAATAAAAAAACAGCGGGGAGTAATATTTTATGATTAGATGTTTTAAAAACTTGTCTCGTAATATGAGGGATTGCTAAACCTATAAATGCAATAGGCCCTGTAAAAGCAGTAATGGTTCCAGCAAGTAAGCTTGTTGCTAAAATAATGATAACTCTACTTTTCTTAATATTTA
>JAHDGB010000195.1:2697-4607 GCA_020627885.1 Flavobacteriaceae bacterium
CCAGCAAGTAAGCTTGTTGCTAAAATAATGATAACTCTACTTTTCTTAATATTTAATCCTAGGCTTTTGGCATAATTTTGGCCAAGAAGTAAAGTGTTTAAAGATTTAATGCTAACTATACTTATTGTAATTCCAATACTGTAAATAATAAAAAACAAGAATAACTCTTCCCATGATAAATTACCAAGACTACCAAATCCCCAAAAAATATATTGCTGTAGTTCTTGTGCAGAAGTAAAATAAGAAAGGGCGCTAACTATAGCAGAAGTAATGCTTCCAAACATTAATCCTATAATGAGTATTGCCATAGTATCTCTAATTCTTGAGGATACTATTACTACGATTAATAAAACTAAAAAACTACCTAAGCTGGCTGCTACAACTAAGCTCCATTTAGAAATTAAAAAGGCAGTAAATAGACCTCCAATTAATGAGGATCCCATAATTATTAATGCGACACCTAAGCTAGCTCCTGAGGTAATTCCTAATACAAAAGGACCAGCTAAAGGGTTTCTAAATAATGTCTGCATTAATAACCCTGAAATTCCTAAACCAGAACCTACTAGTACAGCAGTAAAGGCTTTAGGAAGTCTGTAGTGTTGTATAATATAATCCCAAGAAGAGTGCTCTATAGTTCCGAATAAACTATTAAATATAGCTTTTAAAGGAATTGAAACCGACCCTAAGCTAATATTTATAAAAAAACAAAATACTAACACTATTGTTAATATAAAAAAAGGGAGTTTATATGTGGTCGAGTTTTCCAATTAATTTATGGTCTTGTAAAAAAAAGGGTTATAATCTTTTAACAACTCTGGATGGGCAATATGTATAATGTCTTTTAAAATAATATCAGGACGTAATGGTCCTAATTCAAAATATAAAAGGCCTCCATTTGGCCCTCTTTGTTTAGTATAGCCATATATTTTATTGTTCTTATAAGCTTCAAAAAGAGCATAGCCTTTGTTTTTTGCATCCATTTGTTCTTTGTTATCGAAACTACCAGCTCCAATCCATAATTCTGCTTTTTGTCCTTTTTCTATAACACTTTCAAAATTTAATTGTAAGCTCCCAGATTTGTTTGTGTCTTTCCAAAGATAATTAGTATTAGCATCTTCTAAAAATTTAGCTATAAAGCTTTTTCCCCCAGGGATGTTCCAAACATCTTTGTATTGAGAACCAGAAGTTACTATTGGTTTTCGAGTTGCTTTATTAGCTAACTTTTTGGCTTTTATGTAATTATTTTCAATAGTATTAAAAATAGAATCGGCTAGTTTTTCTTTATCAAAAAAAGCAGCAGTGAATTTTATCCACTCGGCTCTACCTAAAGGGTGTTGTTCTGTCCATGAGCCGTCTATAACAACTGGGACTCCAAATTTTTTAATTTGATTTAATGTCTTATTAATACCGTTTACTGAAAACCCAATGACTAATTCAGGGTTCAATTCTAAAAGTAATTCCATATTAAGATTTAAGTCATTACTTAAATCTTTAACACGTCCTTCTTTAATATTTTTTAGTGTTTTTTTTGAAGAAATATAATTTGTATTAGGAAAACCAACTAAGTGTTCTTCAACATTTAAATATTCTAAAGTAGGAATGTTTGTTGTAGACATAACAACTACCTTTTGTATAGGAACTTCAATTATAATATCTTCTTTAGCAGTATTGGGCTTTTTCTCTCCTTTTTTAATAAGTATATAGGTATAGCTTTTATTGCTTTCTGGCCATGGAGACGTCACTTTTATTTCTGTATAATTTGTATAATTTGTAATAGAAAAGCCTTCAGCATATTTAATAGCTACTTTTTCTATTTGGGGCTTATGTTTCGTTTTTTTTGCTTTTTCTTTTTTACAAGATAATTGTATTAATAAGCAAAAAATAATAAGTTTATAAAAGCGCATTTATAC
>JAHDGB010000196.1 GCA_020627885.1 Flavobacteriaceae bacterium
CAACATCATCAAGAGTATTAATTTCATTATCATAATCGCTTTGGTTTAAAAAAATGGCATAATCATTATGTTTTTCACGATCTAATACTAATATGTCATCACCTTTAAAATAAGCTTTAAATATATTTATTCCATCTTCAGTTTTAATAGAAAATGTATTTTTAAAATCAATACACCATGAGGTTTCACTAGTAGAGTTATTTTCCGAAATTATTAATGTATTTTCATCTACAAACGTATAAACCGATTTTTTATCGGAAATACCATTTACTAACACCCATTTTCTTTCAATAAGGAGCGATTTATAATGACTTTCATAATTGAAAGATTTTAAACTAGGAAGTAAACTTAATATTTGAGATTGCATTAATTATAGAAAGGATTAGCTAATTAAACGTTGTTTTTACATTTTTATTACGTTAAATAACAATTAATTAGTAGGTATTAACTTATTATGAATAATGACTAGCAGTATGTTTTTAAACTATAAGCATCGATTGACATTAATCTACTTATTTTTGAAAAACATCTTCTATAATCAATTGATTTTTATTGTTTTAACAGTTAAATATATGGCAAATTATATAAAAAAACAATTTAGTGTAAAGGAGGCTCTATAAAAAAAGAAATTTGTGAGACAGTACTATTACTTTCTTTTGTTTCTTTTATTATAGTTTTTATCACCTTTAGTTTTGGGTTTCTTATATTTAGCAGCAATTTTAAATTTGTAAGAACCTCCTAAGTTTTCTTTTTTATTTTTTTCTGATTTTTCATGAAATGCAGCACCTGCTTTATCTTTTTTTCGTTTACTAGGGTTGTTTCGTTCTTTTACTTGCGGGCGCTCTTCCTCAATTAATTCTTTAGATATTTCAACTGGTTCAGGAATATTTTTTTGAGAAATTTCCATCTGCATTAGAGATTCTATTCTTTCTAATGCTTCATGTTCTTTTTCTGTATAAAAAACAATGGCTTGCCCTTTACGTTTTGCTCTACCTGTACGACCAATTCTATGCATATAATTTTCAGGAAATAGGGGAGTGTCGAAATTAATAACATGCGATATGTTATCGATATCTAATCCTCGAGCCATAACATCTGTCGCAACTAAGATTCGATTTTCGCCAGCTTTAAACTGCTCAATACTTCTAAGTCTATAATTTTGTGTTTTGTTAGAGTGAATAATACATAATTCTTCTTTGTAAAATTCATCTAAATTTTCAAACAGGCGATCCGCCATTTTTTTATAAGCAACAAAAATAAGCACCTTATTGTAAACTTTTTTATCCTCTAATAGGTATTTCAATAAGTTTAGTTTTGAATAAAAATTTGGAAGGTTATATTTTGATTGCGAAATATTTTCTAATGGAGTACCAGAAACTGCTATAGATATTTTTTTAGGGCTAACAAAGAAATCTGTTATTAAGTGTTCTACTTCTTCTGTCATTGTAGCAGAAAACATAATGTTTTGTCTTCGTTCAGGTAGGATGTCAAAAATATTAATTAATTGATGCCTAAAACCTAAATCCAGCATGATATCTACTTCGTCGATTACTAATTTTTGAATAGATTTTAACTGCAATACTCTACTCAAGGCTAAATCATACAAACGACCAGGTGTTGCAACCAATATATCTAAACCTTTAGCAATATCCTGTTTTTGTGTATTTATATTTGTACCGCCATAAACCCCTAATACTCGTGTGTTAATATACGTGGATAGTTTTTCAATTTCACTAACTACTTGTACAACTAACTCTCTTGTAGGGACTAAAATGAGTATTCTAGGGTTTTCTTGTTTCGAAAATTGTAAGTTTTTTAAGATTGGTAGCATATAGGCAAAGGTTTTTCCTGTACCAGTTTGAGCAATACCAACAACATCTTTACCACTCGATATAATATTAAATGCTTTTTCTTGTATGGGAGTAGGTGAGGAAAACCCTAAATCATTGAGTGCATTATATAGGGGCGTATTTAAATTTAAATCAAGAAAAGTCACATGAATGTTTTTTAGAAGCGACAAAGGTAAGCTTAAATACTTAATCTGAAGCAATTTTATTTAACTGTGGGATTAAATCTATTGCTTGTTCATTCCAATCATTTTTAATTAACTCCCAGTTTGTATGTACTTTATATCTTTTAAATTCATTTTCTTGTTTAATTTTTTTACACGGTCCTACTGCTGCTATATACGATGATGTTTTTTGTTTAGAATTTGGTTCATCATATATGATTGAGTAAATATAAAATGTTTCATCATTTTTAGTTATTTTTTTTAATAACTTAATTTCGGTAGGATATTCTTCGTTATTGTTTAAGTATTCATTTAATGATAATTTCGAGAACTTTTCTGGCTTTAAATAAGTGCTTGGTACCTCTTTTAATTTATTTAGGTCGTGATATGTTTTTATTAATTCAAAACGAGTATCTAAATTATTTAAATACAATTCCTTTATAGAAGAATCAATTTCGAGGTGGTGCTTTAATCTTACTTTAAAAGCATTAAATGTAATCCATTTATTTGTATTAGGGATTGTTAATTCTTTTGTAAAAATGTTAATTTGAGAATCATTAGTTGTTGTAGGTATGCTATAAAACAACAATAAATAACTGTTAATGAGAGAGTGTATTGCATAGTCATAATCCTTCTTTTTTAACATATGCAAGTAGGCATCCAAATCCTGGTCGATATATTCATTAATTTTATTAAGACTAGATAGTATAGACATACTATTTGGATCGTTAGATTTTAAAATAAGAGAAGAGATTTCTAATATATTTCTTCGAAATTCTTTTTTATTTCTTAGTTTAATTAATGATTTATAATTTGCAATAGCATATTTTATAGAATCTTTAAACGGCATAAAAAGGCCATAATCATGAGTATTATTTTCTTTTGGAGTATGGTTAAATAGCAAATTTGTATAAACAGCCAAACGATTACTATTTTTTAAGCTTGGTATAATATGTAATATTGTTCTTTTTGAGTTTTCTTTTAAATTAGGTGTATTGTATAAGTTTTTAAGAAAGTCTAGAGTTTTGTTATTATTCGTTTCTCTTAAAACATTTAATACGGCATCTACAATTAGCGCTTTATTTTTGCTACTAATATTTTTAATATTTGTTGCTTTGTAAAGTTTTTTTAAATCATTTTCTTTAAAATCATAATAGCTAAAAGCGCCGATGGCATCATTAAAAGTAACAGTATTTTTCGATTTTAAGTTATTAATGATATGATCTGTTTTAGATGAGAAATAATCAAGTTTCTTTCTTTTTTTTAAGGGCTTGTAACTTTTTATGATAGAATCTATAAGTGAGCTTTTAATAGTTTCTTTGCTTCCTATTGTTGTACTCAAAAAGAAATGGTTATCGTTTAACCATAATGCATAACGACTCATTATGCTATCCTTTTTGTTCATTTTATAGAATTCGAGGGCATCAGCTGTGCCTATTTTTATTTTCTTTTCATTAATAATAGAGTCATTCCAACCAATAAGATTTTTTTTATTCATTTGATAAAAATCATCTATATTCTCTATTTTGAAATATGGTTTTAATTCTGAGAATTCGAAAGAATAGAAATCGCCATTTTTTGTATTTCTTGAAAAGTACCCAGATGTATTTGCATAGTATGAATCAGAGAAATTTAAAGAATCTTTTATAACTCTATTTTTCTCAAAAGTTTTAAAACTAAAGTTGTTTGTTACATGAGAAGAGAGGGATTCATATTTTTTAAAATCTTCAAATTTAAAACTTCTAAAAAATTTATTATTTGATTTAGTTTTTTCTCCTTTATTAATTTTTTGACTAAGTAATAAATATGTTCTATTTCCTCTAAAGAATACTTTGCATATAGCATGGTAACCGTCTTGTAGTAACAATTCATATTCTCTACCTTCATAACCATTTAACGTTATTTTTTTAGTAGATAATAATTCTTTAGATTTAGATAAAAGGCTTTTTTTCATAAGAGAAAAAGAATCCTCTAAATTATCGATATGGTATCCAGTTGGTAAATCGTTATATCTAAATAAATAGTTATTTCCATTATCAGAATCGTAGGATAGGTATAAATATAATTTATACGGATCTCCATTCTCTTCATATGGGTTTTCTATTTCTCTAGAGGAGTCTTTAGGTTCGCTTGGTAAGCTTACAGAGAAAGCGCCATTTTCATTATAATAGTTATGCCATTCTTTTTTCTTTTTAGGTTTTGGTTTTGTAAATTTTATCGAATTAAAAAAACGATCGATTGTATTATTATGTATTTTATTTATATCATCTAAAACAAGGAACTGATATATTATTCCATTATTTATAAGAAATACAGATCGAATTCCAGTGAAAGAAGAATTTGTATTCTCGCTATTTTGTTGCATTACTAATTCATAACCACTAGTATTACTTATAGTTACTTTTTTACGCGATAAAATTTCGGCATTATATTTACTTGTAGTATTAACAATTATGCTTTCGTAAAATTCTTCTTTATTTTCCTTAGTGATTTTATTTCTCATATCTAGAGAAAGAAAAGTAAAATACTTTTTAGAAATAAGATCAGGACACGAGTGCAATTTAAAATTTGAAAAACTACTATC
>JAHDGB010000014.1 GCA_020627885.1 Flavobacteriaceae bacterium
TTTCGAGCGCCTTGAAAGCTTTTAAAAGACATATTTGTTAAGTTTAAAATTTGGTTAGACTAAATCTACTCATTTTTAATTAGTTAACCTAAAAAAACATCCTATTTGTTTTTATCTTTTTTACTACTAGAGGTCCATTTCCTAACAAATAATACAAACTCGCCTTTTTAAATGTTTAAAAAAACATCGGTTTAATGGTAATTATCTTCAAGAACTTTAATTGGAAACAAAAATTTTAGCCTTCCATATGTCTTTTGTTATAGACGATATATTTGTATTAAAAAAGACGATTACTTTAGAGTAATCGTCTTTAAAATTAAATTTTTAATTTGCCTATAAACACTACCAGATTCTAACGCGGTCTTCAGGTTTTATGTACATTTTATCCCCTTCTTTAATATTAAATGCATTATAAAATGCATCAACATTTAAAAGTGGTTGTACTGCTCTATTCATTCCTGGCGAATGTGGGTCTGTCTTAATTTGTGTTTTTAATGCATCGTCACGTATTTTTGTACGCCACACAGTTGCCCAGCTCATAAAAAAACGTTGTTCTGCTGTAAACCCGTCAATATTATCTGGTTTATTACCTTCAAAGCTCATTTGTAAAGCATCATACGCAGCTAATACACCTCCTAAATCCCCTATGTTCTCTCCTAAAGTAAACTCTCCATTTATATGAGTTCCTGGTAAAACTTCAATATCACTATATTGTTTGGCCAAAGCCTCTCCTAAACCTTCAAATTGCTTTAAATCTTCATCCTTCCACCAATTATTAAGATTTCCATCCTTATCATAACGCGATCCAGAATCGTCAAAACTATGAGAAATTTCATGACCTATTACTGCTCCTATACCTCCATAATTAACAGCGTCGTCTGCCGTATAATTATAAAATGGAGGTTGTAATATTGCTGCAGGAAACACTATTTCATTATATGAAGGATTAAAATACGCATTTACTACTTGCGGCGCCATAAACCATTCGCTTTTATCAACTGGCTTTCCTAATTCGTCTAAACTCTTTTTAAAATTCCATGTAGATGCATTTAACATGTTTTGCAGATAAGACCCCCCTTCATCTATGCCTTTAATTTCTAAAGCGCTATAATCTTTCCATTTATCTGGATAAGCGATTTTAATTTTTGTGGCTTTTAGCTTTTCGATTGCCTTTTTCTTAGTGTCTTCACTCATCCAATTTAAATTGTTAATCCTTTTTTCAAAAGCAAGAATAACATTCTTAATCATTTTTTCAGCTTTTACTTTAGCTTCAGGCGGAAATTTTTTATCGACATATAATTTACCCAAGGCTTCCCCAATTGTTCTATTTAAACGCCCTAAAGCATTCTCATCTCTTGGACGTTGCTTTTTAGCTCCTCTTAGCTCTTTACTGTAAAATCTCCAGTTCTCTTTTTCTAAATCAGTACTTAACAAGTCTGATGACTCATTAAGCACCGACCATTTTAAGAATGTTTTCCAACTACTAATATTACCTTCAGACAATATGCCTTGAAGTTTATTAAAATAATTTATTTCTCCTATAATTACAGTATCTAATTCTTTTACCCCTATACCATTAAAATACCCTTTCCAATTAATAACAGGTACCATTTTTTGTAATTGACTTATCGATCTTGGATTATAACGTTTACGTGCATCTCTTCGATCTACCTTATCCATTTTTGGTTCTGCTAATCGTGTTTCAAAAGCTAAAATTTGTTTTGCTTGCGTGTTTGCACTTTCTTTATCATCTCCAATATATTGTAACATTTTAGTAATATAAGTAATATATTTTTCTCTCTTTTCTTTAGAGTCTTCATCATCTTTCACATAATAATCTCTATCTGGCAAACCCAAACCTCCTGCTCCCAAGTAAGCCACATTACGATTACTATCTTTAGGATGAGAACCAACTCCAAAACCAAAAAAACCAGCCCCTCCTTTTGGTTCCATTTCTATTAAAAAAGCTTGTAAATCGTTTACATTTTTTATAGCGTCGATTTTAGCTAAATAGGGTGCAATTGGTTTTAAACCTTGCTTATTTCTCCCCACAGTATCCATTATGGTTTGAAATAATTTCACAGCCTTTTCTTGGTCTGATCCTGGTAAAACTTGTATTTTTTCTAAATCATTATTATTAGACATCGCAGATTTCAAAATCGATAACGCATCTGCATCTGTTTTCTTTCTTAATTCTAAAAACCCTCCCCAAGACGATCTATCGTCAGGAATTTTAGTCGTTTTTAGCCAATTGCCATTAACATGTTTAAAAAAATCTTCACTAGGGCTCACAGATTTATCCATAAAATCCAAATTAATTCCTGGTATTTTTTCTGTGACTTGGACCGTTTCTTTTTTAACATCCTCTTTACATGCCATTAAACTCACTAAAGCTAAAGCAGCTATATAGATAGATGATCTTAAGTTGATTTTCATTTTATATTTCGTTTATTAGTCTTGTAATTTAGTTAATGTTTTGTATTTATAATATAAATTAAGAATTCTTTACATCCTTTTTAACATAATTATTTTCATTTTCCTATAAATTAGTGAGTTGTAAATTTTCCTTAATTAGAACTGGAGTAACTACTTTTATTGGTATAATTTATAAGCCTATAATAATTAGGTTTGAGTTATGGAAAACGAGTTCACAGTAATGAGTTTTAGGTTAAGATTTAAGAATTTAAATAATTAGGAATGTCTATAAAAAGATTTAAATCAAAGAATATGATTAAATCCAGGGATGATTAGTCGCTGGAGTCGAGAATACAAAGCAAAATCAGAGAATTCATCAAAACCAAATGAAATGTCTAGTCGGGAAAATGTGTAAATACATGAAAACAATGAGAAATTAGCTTATTTAAAAAGCAAGAATCTGATATTATTTTTTTTGAAAATTATAATATTTATGGAAGTACGAAAATTCTAACTACTTAGTAAATCTGGACAAATATCTAATTCTCTAACAACCGCAGATATACAGTCTCGTTATACACCCAATGAAATTGTTTGAAACTTAAACTCTTTGCTATAAAACTTTTTTTCATATGTGTAACTGTATAATTCTTATGCTTAAGGCTGTTTAAAAATAGTCAATAAAAAGTACTAATTCCAACCCAGTGAAGTTAGCTTCACTGGATAGTTTTAATTATTTTATAATCTGTCAACCTATCTTAGGGTAACTCATTATTATTTTTTTATAAACTGTTTATTTATATCTGAACCATCAGACAACTTAACTTTTGCTATATATACTGCTTTATTAAGAGAAGACAGGTCAACTATACAGCTCTTTTTATTGATTTGGTTAGCTTCAAAAACTTCGCGTCCGTGCGTATCAGATATCATTAACTGTTTTATTTTATGATTTCCCTTAATAAAGAATTTGATTTTATGATTCCATAGCTCAATAATTGATAATGATTTATCTGAATTTTCAATGCTTGTTCTTTTTCTAAATACAATTTCAAAACGTTCTTTAAAAATCCCAACTTCTGAAATAAACGTATAATTACTTTCTTTTAAATCGTGTGTTATTCCTGTTAAATGGTCTTTCAGATATATCTTTTTACTATTTAAGAACTGTCCTTCAAGATGATCTATACTCAATGTATATATTGCAGGAACATCAATTGCTGTTGTTATTCCTAACCCAATTTTTTCATTTTTATTTAAATCTTTTGGAGCTCTTCCTTGTATTGCATACTCACTTTCATCATTTTCAATGATTGAGTATAACATTGCAGAATCGCCAGAGAAAATGCGTTCTGCATCATATAAAGACCCGTCATTTTCTTTTTTCGCTCCAGGAATGTACCCAATTAATACTTGACTGTATACGCCATTATCTGAAGTTAAATTCAACCAAAGTTTATTATGTTTTTTCTCTTCTTTAAAAAATTTATCATTATTCCCAGTAACACGCATTTCATTTGTAAAGACCACATATCCAGAATTACTAGGATAATCATTACTATACGAAACAAAAAAACCTTGTCCAGATGGAATATTATTGCTTGGAGCATAACGCTCACCAGCTGTATTTCCTGTTAAATTTAATATGGCATAATCATTAACATCAAAATTAATAGGTTCATTACCATTTGTTGTTGCTGAAGGTGGTGTTACATGAGACCAAAAATAAATAGCCCCTTCTAAAACACCATTTGGGTTATATGATACATCATATATATTTTTTTCAAAAAATAGTGTAGCATCAATTGCAGATGCAAAAGGATTACCAATTAAATTCCAATTGTTATCCATATTTGTTGGGTCGTCATTATTTCTATTTGCCGTAACGTTTACAATTCCTGAATTTAAAACAGAGCCTTTAAATCTTCTTGTAATCTCTGAACCTGGCGGCAATTCTATTAAATCTTCTGGTGCTAATGTTGCAGAATACCCATGTCCTGGCAACATAAAAGATGTAGCAGGCATTATTGCCCAATCATCACTATTATCATCAATATCATCCCTTCCTGGAACTAAAATATTATTATTCAATTCTTCCTTTAGAATATCGCTAAAATTAGCAGCTATAAATTCAAACAACCTATTTGAGGGTGTTGTGGGTAAAAAATCTCCAATAGCAACATTTTTTACAGGAGAACTCCAATAGGTATACTCATACCATTCTTGCATAGGAGCAGTTAGTTTATCTACTATTACAGGATTGGTAACTAAACTACTATTAATAAAATTCGCACTGTTATTCTTTTGAACTAATGCCCCTCTTGGTTCTATTCTTATTCTCCCCTCATTGGTAATATCATCATTTACTTCTATATAATCGTTATTTTTAATAGTTAATTCTGCTCCAGATTTAATAATCATTGTACAAGCACTAAAATTTCCTTCTGTAGTACTATAATTTTCAGCAAGTATCACCCTTTTATTTAAATCGGGAATGCCATTATCCCACCCTCCAGCAATAGTCCATGTTGTCGTTAATAAGCAATGGGTTGATTTAGCTTTATTTATAATTTCGTAACTAGATTTAGCAATTTGAGACGTGTAGTGTGAAATAATTTCTTGTGAATAGCTATAGTTTATTAAGGCTAATAATACTATAAAAAATAGTTTTGTTTTTTTCATTAGGATTGGGTTTAGTATGTATAATTAAAATGTGTTTTAATAGTTAAGTTAGAAAATAAAGATTCCTTTACTCTTAATCTATTAGTTGTCATTTATAATACTGAATATGAAGGATAAAATATCTTTCAAAGCTATTTATACAACTAAATCATTGCTAATAACAAGCTACAATTTTTTTTAAGGAGAAATTTTTATAAAAACATGCTGCTAAAATTATAGAAAACAATTAAGCTCTTCTATTTTTTTTCCTTACAATTTGTGGTGTATTTTCAAAAAGAACATCCTTATAATTAATTGATTTTTAACAAAATAACAATTATATTAGCAACTATCCGAAATTAAACATAATGAAGTAAAAAACCTCTGTTAAAAACAGAGGTTTTTTACTTCAGATTAGACCCAAAGAGTCATTGTCCTTAATATTTCACATACCGTTTAATCATAACCAAAAATGATTTCCCTATAAGGTTTTTACTTTAAATTTGGGTAGGTCTTGAATAACTTAATACTATTTTCCTTTCAAAACACCTATTGTTATGTGTTCTGAAATAGACCCTTTAGGAAGTATTAAGCAAATCAAGTGGATATGATCTTTCTATACATTCATTTTAAGTACTTGAATACCTTATTTTCTAAGCACTGATAACTTGTTAATCATACTTTATCAATGATTTTATCATGCCTTCAAGTATTAGATAACGATACTTTGTTGTAGAATACACTGTGATTATCAGATTTGTAATACACATGTGTTAATTTTCTATATCTACTTATCTCAAAAAGTTTTAGATGGTAAACCTAAAAAATGGCCGAGCCTTTAATACATGACCTCCGCGTCTTTGCTATCGGTTTTTTAAAGAGAAATTAAACTATTTCTTTATAAATTGTCTGCTTATATATGTAGCATCATTAAGTACTATTGTTGCTATATACATTGCATTATTAAGGTTCTGAAAATTAGCTGTATACACTTTTTTATTAACCTTGGTGATAAATACCTCACGCCCATATGTATCAGATATTACTATTTTTTTGATTTTACGGTTTCCTTTTAAAGAAAACTTAACTTTATTATTCTGTAGTTCAATAATTGATAATAAATCATTTGAATTTTCGTAATCTTCGGAGTTTTTAAATACAATTTCAAACCGTTCTTTAAAACTCCCAATCTCTGAGATAAAAGTATAATCACTCTTTTTTAAATTATGTATTATTCCTGTTACATAATCTTTTAAGTATATTGTTTTATTATTAAAAAACTTTCCTTCGAAACGATCTATACTTATTGTATATAATGTAGAACTGCTAATAGCTGTGGTTACTCCTAGTCCGATCGATTCTTTTTTGTTTAAATCTTCAGGAGACCTTCCTTGAATGGCATATGTATTTTCATCATTTTCAATGGTAGAATATAACATTGCAGAATCTCCAGAGAAAATGCGTTCTGCATCATATAAAGACCCATCGTTTGCTTTACTTGCCCCGTCAATATATCCTATTAAGACTTGGCTGTACACCCCATTGTCTGAGGTTAAATTTAACCAAAGTTTATTATGTTTTTTCTCTTCTTTAAAAAATTTATCATTATTCCCGGTAACACGCATTTCATTTGTAAAAACCACATTTCCAGTATTGCTTGGATAATCATTACTAAAAGAAACAAAAAAGCCTTGACCAGATGGAATATAATCATCTGGAGCATAACGCTCTCCTGCTGTATTTCCTGTTAAATTTAATATAGCATAATCATTAACATCAAAATTTAAGGGTTCATTACCATTTGTTGTCTCAGAGGGAGGGGTTACATGAGACCAAAAATAAATTGCGCCTTCTAGTGCCCCAGTAGGGTTAGTAACAGCATCGTAAATATTTTGGTTAAAAAACATTGTAGCATCAATTGCAGAAGCAAAAGGATTACCCAGTAAGTTCCAATTATTATCCATATTTGTTGGGTCATCATCGTTCCTTTCTACAGTAACATTTACAATTCCTGAATTCAAAACAGAACCTTTAAATCTCCTTATAATCTCTGACCCAGCGGGTAATTCTTTTAAATCGTCACTCCCCAGTGTTGCTGAATATCCAATTCCTCCTGCCATCACAGTAGAACGAGAAATAGTAACCCAATCATTACTATTATCATCAATATCATCTCTTCCAGAAATCAAAACATTATTATTTAAATCTTCTTTTACTACATCACTAAAATTAGCAGCAACAAACTTAAACAATCTGTAAGAAGAGGTAGTAGGCAAAAAGTCTCCAATAGTAACATTTTCAAGAGGAGAACTCCAATAAGTATACTCATACCATTCTTGCATAGGGGCCGTTAATTTATCTACTATTACCGGATTAGTAGCTGTACTACTATTAATAAAAGTCGCAGTGTTATTTTTTTGAACTAAAGCCCCTTGCGGTTTTATTCTTATCATACCTGTATTTATGATATCATTATTTACTTCTATATGATCGTTATTTTTAATTACTAATTTAACACCCGAACCAATTGTAAGAGAACAAGACGTAAAACCTCCATCTGAAGTACTATAGTCTTCAGCTAGTATAGCTTCTTTAGTCAAATCTGGGACACCATTATCCCAACCTCCCGCAATTGTCCATGTAGTAGTAGATGTGCAACATGCTGGCTTAACAATTCCATTTATTATAATTCCTTTATTGGTAGTAGCGTACTCTCTAATTCCAAAAGTGTCAATAGCGTTAGTAGCATTAAAGGCGAATAATCGAAATGTTATAGTACTTGTAATACATGCAAAAGTAGATAAATCTATTGTATTCATTTCTCCTGTTTCAGAAACCGATGTATCTGTATAAATAGTAGTAAACCCAGATCCAAAATCGATTTGTATTTCAACTTGAGAAGGCCCATTACTTGTTCTACCATATCTAATATTCATTGAACTTAAATCTATACTAAACCCTATATTTGGAGTTATAGTCCACTCTAAATAATCGTCTGTATCTATTTCACTTCCCATTGTCCAATCACGAGATTTGTATGGGCCTGTTAATCCAGGAGCTTTAGTTATTCCTGGACCTCTGCAAATTCCATTGACAGTTACATTAGCGTTATTTGCAATTATTCCACTACATCCAGTAGTTTGAGATGAGCTATATGAAACTATTTCTTGTGAATGACTGTAGCTTAATAAGCTAATTATCATTATAAAAAGTAATTTGGCTTTTTTCATAAGTATGGGGTTTAGTATTTAATAAATTAAACAAATATTTATTAGATAAGTCAAAATGGAAAATATGAGTTTATTTGTATTCTTAAACTATTGGCTGTTATATAATACTAACTCTATAAAAAATAAAGATAAGATACCCTTTAAAATTATTTATAACAATTGCACTATGTTAGGGTACCATGTTAGAAAAACATTGTACTACAATATATGAAAAAATCAGAAAATTGTTCTATTTTTTTTCCTTACGATTTGTGCTGTTTTTTTGTAAAAGAAGTAATTAGTACTGATTAAGTTATAGTTAAAAGAAACAATAAGTGATTTAAACCAAAAATGATATTCTTATATATTTAAACTCTATTTTTTAGCAGCTTTTTTATTAATATAAGTCCCATTAGAAAGTTCTATCTGGGCAATATAAAGACTCGAATTTAGTTTAGATAAGTTGTAAGTTTCATTCTTTCCATTCCCTTTAAAATGGTATACTTCTTGCCCCAGAAGGTTTAAGATTCTAACAGAATCAATTGTACTATTTCCTTTTACTGAAAAGCGTACATTGCCATTTTTAAGTTCGATTATTGACAAACTTTTTTCAGTAATGTCATTATCATCAGAAAGGGTGTCTGCATTAAACACTATTTCAAATCGGTTTTTAAACACCCCTGCTTCGGAGTTAAATGTATAATCGCTGTCCTTTAAATTATGAATCATTCCTGTTAGGTTATCTTTAACATATACTGTCTCTCTTTCCATAAACTCACCTTGTAAGTGATCGATACTTATGGTATATAATGTCGCTGTAGTAATTGCTGTTGTTATTCCTAATCTAATAGTCTCTAATAGTGTTAAATCTTCTATTTCTCTTCCTTGTATGGCATATTCATTATCATCATTTTCAATGATAGAAAAAAGCATTGCAGAATCTCCAGAAAAAATTCTTCTAGCATCATACAAAGGGCCATCATTTTCTCTTGTAGCATCTTCAACATAACCTATAACTATTTGGCTAAACACTCCGTTATCTGATGTTAAATTAAGCCATACTTTATTGTACACAAATGGTTGTTTATTCTCATTAGGATCTGTTCTAAAAAACTTATCATTATTGCCAATAACACGCATAGAATTTCTAAAAACAACATTTCCTGTTGTATCTGGCTTATCTTCAGAAAAAGAAATAAAAAAACCTTGACCAGATGGAATAAAGTTGTCAGGAGCATAGCGTTCCCCGGTAACATTAGCAGTTAAATTTAATATCGCATAATCATTAACATCAAAATTTAAATGCTCGTTTCCATTAGTAGTTGAAGAAGGAGGAGTAACATGTGACCAAAAGTAAATGGCTCCTTCTAAAGCTCCTGTAGGGTTTGTTATAGAGTTATAAATGTTCTCATTAAAAAACTCAGACGCATCTATGGCAGAAGGGTATGGGTTACCTATTAAATTCCAGTTTTGATCTAAATTACTACCATTATTTTTAAACACTGGCACTGTGATTATTCCAGTATTTAAAATGTTTCCTTTAAAACTTTTTCTAATACCACTAGCCCCTCCATTTGGTCCTGATAAATCTGGTGAAGATAAAGTTCCTGAATACCCTTTACCTGGAGTCATAATAGAACTTGCAGATATTACAGACCAATCATCTCGATTATCATCGATATCATCTTGGCCTGGAATCTCTGTATTGTCATTCATTACTTCTTTAGAGCTATCTTCAAAATTCGCTGCTAAAAACTTAAAGCGCCTATCGTTTGGGGTTGAATCCAAAAAATCGCCAATAGGAACACTTTGTAAAGGAGAACTCCAATACGTATATTCATACCACTCTTGCATAGGAGCAGTAATTTTATCAACAACTATTGCTGGGTTATCAGTACTAGAGTTTGTAAAAGTTGCTGAATCGCTTTTTTGAACTAAAGACCCTTTATTATCTATAAAGATTTCTCCAGAATTTTCAATATTAGATTCTACTTCTACAAATTCATTTTCTCTAATTGTTAATTTTACACCAGAATTAATAGTTAATTTACAAGTACTAAAACTACCTACACTAGTATTATAATTTGCATTTAATACAGCTTGGGTAGTTGAGTTTGGAGCATTAGGAAGCCATTGCGCTCCATCCCATGTTACTGTATATGTACAAGGAGGTGGTACAACAGTTCCTCTAAACTTAAATCTGTTAATACTAAATGTCCCTTGTGCAGTAGTTGCTCCCCATGCATAAATTCTAAAAGTAATTGATCCCTGAATATTTTGAAAAGCCACACCAGATAAATCTACAGAGTCCCCAGCTCCTGTAACAAGAGTTGCAATATCTGTTGTATAATTATCTACACTACTTCTTATGACATAATTTGTTGGTCCTGTTGCCGATCTTCTAGCCCTATAATTTAATCTTAAAAAATCGATTTGTGATCCAGTATTTGGAGTAATCGTAATATAAAAGTACCTATCTGGATCTAAGGCTACAGTATTCCATTTAGAGGCGTTATATCTATTATTTGCATTAACCCCATTAATATCAATACTTCTACCTATTCCAGAAACAGTTAAATTTGAATTAACCTCTTCTCCAATGGTATAAGGATTGTACGTGTTAGGATTAGATCCAGTAATAGAGTTATTATATATAGAGCCTTGACCATAGCAATAAGAAATAGAACAAAATAAAACGATTAAAAGTAATTTTAAATTTTTCATGAGGACTATATGGATTAATTAATTAATTATTTTTGCTGTATGCAAAAGCAAACCTTTACTATTATTGAAGCTACCAGAAAACTGGAACTTTATTGTGTTTACCAAGAACGTTGTCATCAAGAAGTGCGCCAAAAGCTTCGAGAGATGTACATGAACCCTGAAGCAATAGACATTATTATTGTCCATTTATTAAAACACAACTTCCTCAATGAAGAACGCTTTGCCAAAACATTTGTTAGAGGTAAGTTTAGGATAAAGAAGTGGGGAAGACACCGATTAGCTTCAGAATTAAAAAAAAAAGGTATTTCCAAATATAATTCAAATCAGGCATTTAAAGAAATATCTGACAAAGAATATAATGAAACCTTTAATAGTTTAGCAAATAAAAAGGCAGACTCGCTAGGTGCTATTAATATAGTAAAGAAAAAAAAGAAACTTATAGATTATTTATTATATCGTGGTTGGGAATCTCATTTAGTTTACGAAAAAGTCAATAATTTGAAACATTAACCTTTGCTTTTTATAAATTAAAAAGCATTCCAACATTAGCAACAAATTGATTGTGTATTTGTTCAGGAATTGATAATCTTTTAGAGTTATATTTTGCAAAAGCAACGCCCAATTCTGAATATACCCCAAAGCCGTCTGAGAAAAAATAACGAGCTCCTAAATGGCCTCCAAAGTTTTTAAGACTTAAACTTAACCCAGGATAGATATCTAGTTTATCACTTATATTAATAACACTACCTAAATTTGCATTAAACCTTGCTTTAACATCAAATCGGTCAAGAAAATCCGCATCTATTCCATTTGGAATATCTAAGGCATAACTTGAATTAATTCCTACAGAAATATTTTCTCCTAAACCGATGTCATAACCAGCGTTTACTCCTATAGCATATTCTTGAAAATTAGCACCCATATATAATTTACTATCACCTTTACCGGTAAATGCTTGAGAATTTGCAAAAAGAGTTACAAATAGAGTTCCTAAGAATAAAATTTTTTTCATGTGTTTATATTTTTACTTTTTAAAAATTTATTAGTCAAAACAATAGCTTTATTATTTTTCCAATCTATCCATTTTTGACCTATAATTCTTCTCATTAAGTTATCAAAATTACGCATAAAAAGTACATTATAAATAGCTTTCTTTAAATTTTTAGATCGTTTTGGTAAAGCTCTCAAGCTCATAGAAAAACCTGGAGTTAAATAACGCATATAATGCCAATACCCTTCTGGCATATATAAAACTTCTCCATGATTTAGGTTACATACCCAGCCTTTAGCATATTTTAAAGCTGGCCATTTTTCAAAATCTGGGTCTGCAAAGTTAATATCTTCTCTAGTAATTATTGAATGTGGTACTTTGTATATATATTTATTTTGCTTTTGATTAAAGAGAATACATTGTTTTTTTCCCTCAAAATGAAAATGTAAAACATTTGCTAAGTCAATATCATAGTGCATAAATGTATGTGCTCCTTTCCCTCCAAAAAAAAGCATTGGCAATCGTTTTATAATGCGAAAGCCTATATCTGGAAAAGAAAAATCATTTTGAAGTTGTGGTTTTGTTTTAAAAATATTCCAAAGAAAAATTCGAAGCCTTGTTGGTTCTCTTTTGAGCAAATCTATATAATCGCTCATTTTCATGGTAATATCTGGTTCATTAAATTTTTTTTTATGATGAATTGGGCTACCATTATATAGCGGGACTTCAGTTTCTCCTGCAACATCTTTTATATACTCAAGATTCCATTTAGAATATGCAGGCCAATCGTTTATTAATGTTTCTATTACAACTGGTTTTTGAGGCTTGTAATAGTGCTTTATAAAATCTGATTTAGAAATAGATTTTACTCGAGGAACATCCTGAAGTTGTAATGAATTCATTACGTTAAATTTCTAAAAATCAATTTTGTAACTGTAATTCAATTTATTTTAAATCTTTTGCTTTTGCTTTAGCAAATTCGTTACGTTCAATTTTATAATCTGGTCTGCTCCATTTTGGTTTTTCTCCTAAAGCTTCATATTTAGAGTTTGATGCCTCTACAGTTTTTGGTTGCGATTTTTTTGTAAATGGCTTTTGTGGATTTAGTCCTAATGCTTCAAACATTTTCATATCTTCATTAACATCGGGGTTAGGTGTTGTTAATAACTTATCTCCAGCAAAAATAGAATTGGCACCTGCAAAAAAGCACATGGCCTGTCCTTCTCTACTCATTTCTGTCCGTCCTGCGCTTAAGCGCACTTGAGTTTCTGGCATTACTATTCTTGTCGTAGCAACCATTCGTATCATATCCCAAATAGATACAGGTTTTTGATTTTCCAATGGTGTTCCTTCAACAGCTACCAATGCATTTATTGGTACAGATTCTGGTTGAGGATTTAATGTAGAGAGTGCTACAAGCATCCCTGCTCTATCTTCTGTTTTTTCTCCCATTCCAATAATACCGCCTGAGCAAACTGTAACATTGGTTTTTCTAACATTGTCTATCGTTTCTAAACGATCCTCATAACCTCGGGTAGAAATTACTTCTTTGTAATACTCTTCAGATGAATCTAAATTATGATTATAAGCATATAAACCTGCTTCTGCTAATCGTTGCGCTTGATTTTCAGTAATCATACCTAAGGTACAACATACCTCCATATCTAACTTATTAATAGTACGTACCATTTCTAAGACTTGATCAAACTCTTCACCATCTTTTACATTACGCCATGCTGCACCCATGCATACTCGGGAACTTCCCGATGACTTTGCTCTTAGCGCCTGTGCTTTAACCTGTTGAACACTCATTAAATCATTACCCTCTATATCTGTATGGTATCTTGCTGCTTGTGGACAATAACCACAGTCTTCTGGACACCCTCCAGTTTTTATTGATAACAATGTACTGACTTGAACTGTATTAGGGTCGTGATGCATGCGGTGTATTGTTGCAGCATCGTATAATAACTCCATTAAAGGTTTATTATATATCTTTAGTATTTCCTCTTTTGTCCAATTATGTCTTGTCTCAATCATAGTCCGAATTAATAAAATAGGTTCAAAAATAACTCATTTTATGTTCATAAAGTCTTCAAATAGCTTATAAAATTTTTCAGGCTCTTCCAAATAGGGGTTATGAGCACTTTGCTCAAACATTACAAATTGTGCTTGAGGCATAAATGTTTTATACTGTATAGCATATTCTGGAGTAGAAACCCCATCATAACGCCCAGCAATGATTAATGTTTTAGCTTTTACATTTTTAAGTTTTTTACGATAATCTTGATTAATCATACTTCCTGAAACATCAAAATCACCATCTTTCCCAATAATAGTAGTATAAACATCGTTAGCCCAACTCCTATGTTTATAACTAGGTCTATTTTGTTTCAGTGTTGTATTATGATAATAAACATATTTAGTTGGAAAATCACCATAAACAGATTTCAAAGGTTCTTCGGTAGATAAATATCCTAAAGCTCTAAGTGAATCTACTGTTTTCCATTTTTCTGGAAAATGTGTTTTCGCATAACGATTATAGCTATCGCAATTTGCTTGCCACATTGCTCCTGAATGAAACCCATTAATAAGCACCATTTTATCTACATTGTCTTTATACTTTATTGCATAAGCTTGTGCTGGTACTGTTCCGTATGAGTGCCCTACTAAAGAAATTTTATTGAATTTTAATTTTTTTCGGAGCGCTTCTATTAATTCAACGTCATTTTCTACAGAATATTCAGAAACCGCTTTTGCATCTTCACTTTTCCCTCTACCTAAAAAATCAAAAAAAACAACCGTGTTATTTTTATAATATTGCCCAAAACTACCTTGCATATAATCGTGAGAATTCCCTGGTCCACCAGGTAAGAAGAAAACAGGATCTCCCTGACCTTTAACTTCTACATTAATTTTATAACCATTAATAGTGTAAAACTTTGATTCAAATTTTTCGAATATATTTTTATCTACTTGAGCAGAAAGAGAGGTGCTAATTATTAAAAATAACAGAACGAGTTTAAATATTGAAATCATAAAAATCTTTTTGAGTAAATATAATATTATTTTGAAAGCAATATTGAAACGGCATTCCCTCCAAAGCCTACAGCATTTATCATGATGTTTTTTATTCTTTTAGGCGGAAGTGAATCTAAATATGGTACATTTATAAATTCTTGTTTTTGCAGCATTAAAACGGCCATTTCAAGACTTAAAACTCCCGAAGCCCCTAAAGTATGACCTATCTTCCATTTATTAGTAGTTGTTTTTGGTATTTCGTTACAAAACACTTTTTTTATAGCTTCCATTTCTGAGTTGTCTCCCTTTATAGTACCTGGAGTGTGGGTTACTATAATATCAACCTCATTAGGGCTTAATTCTCCTAATGCCATAGTCATTGAGCGTTGAAAACACTCTCCATTTGTAGACAACGAAACATTATGCTCTAAAATTTCTGTAGCATATCCTATTCCTATTATTTTTGCTAATGCTTTTTTTGAATACTCTAACTCTAAGCATATCATTGCAGCTCCTTCTCCCAAAATCATCGTATTTTGATCTTTTTTTAAATCTAATGATAAACATGGATAGTGGTTCTCTAAATTTTTATTAGGCTTAGCATATATCTTTAAGGCTTCCATTTGAGCAATTGTAAATGGGGTAAGTGGTGCTTCGCTTCCTCCCACCAAAAATTGATCGCATAAACCAGATTGTAACCAAGCTACTCCATTAAGTAAGGCATGTAATGCTGTAGAACAAGTTATTGAATGTGATACTTCTGGCCCTTTTGTTTGTAAATCATGAGCTACCCATGATGAAATATTTCCTAAAGTTGTATTTGGAGAACTTAAAGTTTCTGTTTTTCTATTTTGCAAAAATTTATTATAATTAATTTCGAATAATTTTGTAGCACCTCTCGAAGATCCTATGTTTATTCCAAAATTACCATTTACTCCCCACCCTGCATCTTTTATAGCTTTTCTAGCTGAAAAAATAGCAAATAGTGTAGAGTCATCTAATGACTTGTATTTTTTATCTGAAATTTTAAGTTTTTGTATTTCTGAAATAGCACTTTCAGACAGTTCAGCAATAAAAGAATTATCTCTTAATTTAAATTTATGATTAGAGTTTAAATAGTTACCCCAAACCTCTTCTTTAGCAGTGCCTAATGGAGAAATAGAAGAAATTCCGGTTATATATACTGGTTTTAACAAAATTAAAAAATTTGAGCAAAAATAGGTCTATTGTAAGTTATATCATACCCTTTCTACAAAAAACTATTCTCATAAAATAGCTAATGCGTTTTCAATCACTTTGTATATTTTTTCTAATTGTATTTTTGTAATAGTATAAGGAGCTAAAATATAGATGGTATGGCCTAATGGCCTTAAACATACGCCTTCTTTCATAAAAAAGTTAAACAGTTTATAACGCAAATCTCCATATCGTTCCATTTCTATATTAAGGTCTAAAGCAAAAATAACCCCTAATTGCCGTATCGATTTTACTTTAGGGTGCTGTTTAATTCGATCTGCAAAAACTCCATGAGAAGCTACAATACTTTTTATATTATTCTGAATTTCTGTAGTTTGCAATAACTCTATCCCTGCCAATGCTGCAGTGCAAGCTAATGGATTAGCACTATAGGTATGCCCATGAAATAATCCTTTACTAATTTCTGTACTTAAAAAAGCATCGTAAATTTCTTGAGAACAGGTTGTTATTGCCATAGGAAGCAAGCCAGCTGTTAATGATTTGCTTAAACACATTATATCTGGCTTAATAGCCATAAAGTCTGATGCAAAATAACTCCCTGTTTTACCAAAACCGGTCATAACCTCGTCCGCTACTGTGATAATATTATTTTGTTTACAAAAATTCAGGATCTTATTTAGTCCTCCTTTATCGTGCATTTTCATTGCTGCAGCTCCTTGCACTAAAGGTTCATATATAAAACCAGCTATGCTATTATTTTTAGACAGATTTACCAATTGTTTTAAAATAGTGTCATCATTAGTTCCATTTGGTACTGAAATACGTTTTACATCTAGAAAAAAGTCTTCAAATGGACCATTATATACAGAAAGGCCCGACACACTCATAGCTCCAAAAGTATCACCATGAAAACCATCTTCAAAAGCTATTAAAACATGACGCCTTTCTCCTTTATTAAAATGGTATTGCAACGCCATTTTTATTCCTATCTCAACACTTGTAGAACCATTATCGCTAAAAAAAAGCTTGTTTTGATTATTTGGTAATATTTTTATGAGGGCTTCGGAAAGTTTTACAGCAGGCTCATGTGTAAATCCACTAAAAACTACTTGGTCCAAGGTTTTCATCTGCTCATAAACTTTATTAATAATATAAGCATTACAGTGTCCATACATACAGGTATACCATGATGCTATTCCATCTATATACTCATTACCATCTTCATCATATAACAAACAATCTTTTGCTTTTGTTATTGCAATATGATCTGGGTGTAATTTGTGCTGTGTTAGGGGGTGCCACAAATGCTTTTTATCTCTTTCTCTTATTGTCATTCTCGGCAAATTTAATTCTTGAGTCTCAGAGCTGTCATCTTTAATTTTAATCATACTAAACGTATTATAATTTTAACAGTTCTGGTTTTAATTTATTTGCATATTCCTTAACCACATTTTTATCAAAATACGGTTCTTCTTCTATTCGGCCTAAAATTGTTACTCCTGTCATTTTTTTTATGATATCCTCAGTTGTTTTATGCTCATTACCACTAAAAACAAGAGCTGTCTCTAGCCCTTTTTCTTTTAATAAACTTAAAGTTAATAGTGTATGGTTTATACTTCCCAAATAATGCCTTGAGACAACAATTACTTTATCATTTGGTTGAATTAAATCTAAAATGGTTTTCTTATCATTTAGAGGTACTAACAAACCTCCTGCACCTTCAATTACTATATTATTTTTTGTTTTTGGGCGTTTTATTTTTTTCATATCTATAGAGACATTATCAATTTCTGCTGCAGCATGAGGACTCATTGGTATTTTTAACGAAAATGCATTATCGTAAAATTCCGATTTTTTATTACTTATTAAATTTTTCACTTTTTTTGTATCACAATAATCTAACTCTCCTGCTTGAATGGGTTTCCAATAATCAGCATGTAAAGCTTCTACTATTGCTGCTGAAACTACAGTTTTTCCAACATCTGTTGAGGTACCAGTTATGAAATAGGTGCTATTTTTCATTTTTTATTTTAAATCAAATTTAGTCTTACAAACTTCGCATTTGTACTTATCCTGCAAAGAAGAAAACAACCCAAAAATAAACCAGAAAAAGGATTTAACATCTTTTATATTAGAAAACAATTCAACTTTTTCACTTTTACAATTAGGGCAATTAACGATATTTCCTTCATTGTCTATTGAATGCTTTTTTACGAGTTCTAGTATATACTGAGCTTTTAAGACATCTCGAGAAAAGACTCTAAGCTTAACTCCTCCAATAGCATTACTTACTAAAGAGTCTGCATCAATCGTAAAATTATCAGACAAAAATACTTCAATACCTTCGGTTTCTAATCTTCCTTTTATAATTTGTGCTTCTGTAGAATATTGAAAAGTTGCTATAGTCTTAAAATTTATTCCCCATATTTTATTAAATACAATCTTTTAATAATGATAAAAGAGCAACTATATCTTCTTTCGAGTTATATGAATGTATACAAAAGCGTAATCGTTCGTAATTTAAAGGCACTGTTGGCGATAAAATTGGTTTTACATCAAACCCTTCTTTCTGAAGTTTTTTGGCAATTGATTTCACTTTATCATTCCCAGAAACAATACAGCAATGAATAGCAGATTGGCTTTCTATAAATCTTTTTTGAAAATTCAATTCTCGAACTTTAGTTATAAAAAACTGTATATTTTGTTTTAATTCACATCTATTTTTAGTAGTTATAAGTTCTTCGTAAGCGAACAAAACAGAGGCAATAGCATGAGGGGATAATGCCGTTGTATATATTAATGATCGTGAAAAATTTATTAAATAATTTTTCAACGAGTCACTCCCTAAAATAACAGCGCCATGGCAACCTATTGCTTTCCCAAAAGTGATAATTCTTGCAAAAACTTGTTTTTCTAAACCTAAACTTTGTACAAGGCCTCGACCTAATTCACCAAAAACACCAATAGCATGTGCCTCATCTACAATTAAATATGCATTATACTTTTTACATAATTTCACCAACGCTACTAAATTTAGTGCATCTCCATCCATTGAAAAAACAGATTCTGTAACAATGTATGTATCTGTATCGCTTCGAAAACGCTTTAAAACAGTTTCAAGATCTTTTAAATTGTTATGCTTAAATTTATACGATTTTGCATTACTAATTGCAATTCCATCTCGTATAGAAGCATGAATATATTCGTCGTATAAAATAACATCTCCTCGTTGAGGCACACTAGAAAAAAAACCTAGATTAGCATCATAACCTGAATTATATACCAAAGCACCTTCACTATTATGAAACTCACAAAGCTTATCTTCTAAAATTCGATATAATTTATGATTCCCCGTAAGTAATCGAGATCCTGTTGCTCCATTATGTTCCAAGACGTTATCTGCTAAAAATTGATGTGTCTTTGCATATATCGTTTTAGATTTTGAAAACCCTAAATAATCGTTTGAAGAAAAATCAATAAGGCTATTGTTCCTTCCCAATTTTCGTAATGAATTGCTTTCATTACGATCTTCTAATTTTTGTTGCAGCTTTTTAGGAAACATTATATTCTAATACTAAAAAATTAATCTAAATGTCTTATTTCACCAGTATCTTTGTAAACTGTTTTATTAATCATCTTATTTCTTCCTTCTTTGGTAGCATCTAATAAGTCAATATTAAGTTTATATGCTATTAAATGGCCATTACGCACCGATTCATTATAACTCTCTACAGTCATTAGATTTAAAATTTTATTTGTTTTATGCCACAAATTTATTCTATAGCATCCTAAGCCTTCGAAAATAGAGATGTACTCTAATTGATCTAACTCTTGCCACTTTTCACTATGATTAAAAGGACCTATTTCGTATTCATATTTTATTTTTCTATATTCAAAATTAAAATGAATGTTATAACCCCCTATTAAAGTTGTTGGAAAAATTAATAACATAGACATAAATATAATCTCTGCAATTAATACAGGTATATTTAATTCTTGACTATAAATAATACCTTTAATAAAATAAATAAGATAGGCTGAAAGAATTGTGTATAGCAAAGCAAAAACTATCCTGTTTATTAATGGTTTTTTTGGTGCTTTTATGATAAGTTCACTCTCAAACATTATTCAAATATACAAAAGACCCCAAAGGTTTTGAAAGCCTCTGAGGTCTAACATCAAACAAATAGTTATATTTAATGGCTGTATAAAAATTACGATGAAAACTAATATTACCTACCATAGAGCATCAACCACTGAAGAATTAAATCAAATTTTAAAACTACAAGAAAAAAATTTACGCGATTTAATTTCTGAAAAACAAAAACAAGCTGAAGGTTTTGTAACCTTGAAACATGATCTCAAAATATTAAAAAAAATGAACGATGCTTGTAAACACAGTATTGCAAAACAAGGAGATAAAGTAATAGGCTATGCCTTATCTATGCTACAAGATTTTAAGGACGACATACCCATTCTCACACCTATGTTTAAAGAAATAGATAATGCACTCAAAGAGCAAAACCGCTCTTCAAATTATATTGCTATGGGGCAAATATGTGTTGACAAAAGTTATAGAGGTAAAGGCATTTTTAGAAAACTATATAACTATATGGCAAATGAATTAAAATATGAGTTCGATGCCATCATAACAGAAGTTGACACAAAAAACACGAGGTCTTCTAATGCTCACAAAGCTATAGGTTTTAAAATTTTAAAAACGTATACTTTTAATAAACAACACTGGGAAATTATTATTCTGAAAATATAAAATAAAATAAGGAGTTATCGTATATTTACAATCTATGTTTGCTTTAGTAGATTGTAACAATTTTTATGCTTCTTGCGAACGTGTTTTTAACCCTAACTTACAAGGCCAGCCAGTTGCTATTCTTTCGAATAATGATGGTTGTGTAATTTCACGAAGCGATGAAGCAAAAGCTATTGGTTTACCAATGGGCGCCCCCATTTTTAAATGGGAAACCTTTTGTAAAACTAATAATATTCATGTATTATCTTCTAACTACCCGTTATATGGAGACATGAGTAGTCGAGTTATGTCTATTTTAGAGCAGTTTACACCAGATGTAGAAATATACAGTATAGATGAGTCCTTTATAGCTTTTAAAAATTTTGAAAAAACATTTAACTTCGAAAACTATGGCTACCAAATTAGAACACGTATTTTAAAATGGACAGGCATTCCAACATCTGTTGGTATAGCACCAACTAAAGCCTTATCAAAAGTTGCAAATAAAGTGGCTCGGAAATTTCCAAAGCGAACCAAAGGTGTTTATGTTATTGACTCTGAAGAAAAACGCATTAAAGCTTTAAAATGGATTAAAATTGAAGATGTATGGGGGATAGGAAGAGGCCTTACTAAAAAACTAAGACTTAAAAATTGCAGAACAGCTTATGATTTTACTCAACTATCAGACAAGTGGATCAAAATGCATTTTTCGGTGATAGAATTACGTTTAAAACGTGATTTAGAAGGAACCCCAACATTAAAATTGGAAGAAGGCAAAACAAAAAAAGCAATTGCAACAACACGAAGTTTTGAATATACTTATTCGGATATTGAGAATATAAAAGAACGCATATCTACATTTGCAACTAGTTGTGCCGAAAAATTACGCAAACAAAAATCGAGTTGCCATGTTATTGTGGTAATACTACGTAGTGATCGTCATAAAAAAGACTTAGCACAACATAGAGTAAGTGCAACTGTAAATTTATCTTACCCTACTAATTCTTCATTAGTAATAAGTAATTGTGCTGTTAACGCCGTAAAATCTATATTTAAAAAAGGAATTAAATATAAGCGTGCAGGTGTAATTGTTATGGGATTAGTGCCGGAAGACAACTTTCAACTCAATTTATTTGAAAATCAAAACCCAAACCACCGTCCTTTAATGAATATTGTTGATTTATTGAATAGAAAATATGGTGATAATAAAATAAAACTAGGAAATCAAGATTTAAAACGAACATGGAAAATGCGCCAAGAGCGTCTATCTCCTAAATATACCACTAATCTTAAAGACATTATTGTAGTTAAATAATGTCTAAAATAAAAAAACTAATAATTACAACTAAATTAAGCTCGAAAATAAAATTCAAACGATAAAAGGATAATAAAAATAGTAGAAAACTATGATCGCACACAAATCAGGAAATTTAACCATTTATACACCAGACACTATTGATGGTACTGGTGCTCATTTTTTTGATACTGGGATATCTGCTGGGTTTCCCTCTCCTGCCGAAGATTTTAAAGAACAACGTCTTTCTCTTGATCAAGAATTAATAAAAAACAAAGAAGCAACTTTTTTTGCTAGAGTAAGTGGACAATCTATGATTGGTGCAGGATTAGACGATCATGATTTATTAGTAATTGATAGAAGCCTAGAGCCAAAGAATAATAAAATTGCTGTTTGCTTCTTAGATGGCGAATTTACTGTAAAACGATTAAAGGTTTCTAATAAAGAGATCTGGTTACAACCTGAAAACCCTAACTATCCTATTATTAAAATTACAGAAGAAAATAATTTTGTGATTTGGGGAATAGTAACTAACGTCATAAAAAAAGTGTAATTCTCCATAAAAAGAAATAAGTTTATAAAAAACGCGAAATGAATAATTCCGCGTTTTTTATATTATATAACAAGGTTATTAAACAACACCTTGCGCCATCATTGCATCTGCTACTTTAACAAAGCCGGCGATGTTTGCACCCTTTACATAATCTACGTAACCATCTTTTTCTGTTCCATATTCCATACAAGCTTCATGAATATCATTCATTATTTGTTTTAGCTTATTATCAACTTCTTCACGGGTCCATCCATAACGCAATGAATTTTGTGTCATTTCTAATCCTGAAGTAGCAACTCCTCCCGCATTAGATGCTTTACCTGGAGCAAATAGTATTTTTGCCTTATGAAAAGCTTCTATTGCCTCTTTAGTAGACGGCATATTAGCACCTTCACTTACACAAATACATCCATTTTCAAGTAATGTATTTGCATCTTCCTCATGAAGTTCATTTTGAGTTGCACATGGCAAAGCAATATCACATTTAATACCCCAAGGCGTTTTTCCTTTAGTAAATTTTGCATCAGAAAACTTGTCTGCATATTCACTTATTCTTCCTCGTTTCTCATTTTTAAGCTGCATAATAAACTCTAATTTCTTAGTGTCTATTCCATCTTTATCATAAACAAAGCCAGAGGAATCTGACATTGTAACTACTTTACCTCCCAGTTCAATCACTTTCTCTGCAGCATATTGAGCAACATTACCAGAGCCAGAAATAACAACTGTTTTCCCTTTAAAGCTATCGCCTTTATTTTCTAACATTTTTTGAGCAAAATAAACCGTTCCGTAACCTGTTGCTTCTGGTCTAATTAATGACCCTCCCCAAGAAGCGCCTTTACCTGTTAATACTCCAGTAAATTCATTTCTTAGTTTTTTATACATTCCGTATAAAAAACCTATTTCACGACCACCTACACCTATATCTCCCGCTGGAACGTCTGTATTTGAACCTATGTGTCTATATAATTCGCTCATAAAAGCATGACAAAAACGCATTATTTCATTATCACTCTTTCCTTTAGGGTCAAAATCACTTCCTCCTTTTCCTCCTCCCATAGGCAAAGTTGTTAATGAATTTTTAAAAACTTGCTCAAATGCCAAGAATTTAAGAATACTCATATTTACTGTTGGATGAAAACGCAAACCTCCTTTATAAGGACCTATTGCTGAATTCATTTGAACTCTGTATCCTCTATTTACTTGTATATCTCCTTTATCGTCTATCCATGTAACTCGAAAAGACATTGCACGCTCTGGCTCTACCATACGCTCCAATATCTCCGTACCATTGTATATTTTATTCTTTTCAATGTAAGGAATAACCGTTTCTGCTACTTCTTCTACTGCTTGAAGAAACTCAGTCTCATGACCATTTCTTTCTTTTACTTTGTCTAAAAATGCTTCAATTTTATTTTTCATCTAATTAGTAAAATTATGATACTATTTAATTTTTGGGTAAATTTAAACAAGAAAAGCTTATTATTTATAAACTTCTGCCTGATTTTTTTTTAATTTCACCATTATATTTTTCTATGTTAAAAAATATTATTATTTATTTTCATGCATTTTGTCCTAAAAATTTGTTAGTTAGTCGAGTTTTTTTATATTTGCTAAACCTAAAGCTTCTAAAAATAAGAACTGTATCATGCTTAAAATTAAACTTTTTACATATATAGCACTGTTAGTGCTAGCCTCACAAAGCGTTTTTGCTCAGTTGGGCTTTTCACATGAGGTTGGTCTTATTAGTGGTCCCGTAGCGTTTCAATCAGATTTTGGGCAACGAAAAAATATTAACACTAATAAAGGTAATACTGGTTTCGGTATTGGTTTAGTTCATTATATTAATTTTTCATATAGATCAGATTGTAATTGTTATACTACAGATACTTATTTTAATGATCATTTTAAATTAAGATCAGAATTATCATACAATAAAACAAAACTTGATCATTTTGGAGAATGGGTTAAAGATTCTAGAACATCAACTGATGCTGATAAATTAAGGGCTCATTCTGGAGAAGCAAATAATTTTGATATAGGGATGCAACTAGAGTATTTCCCTTTAAGTATTAGAGCTTTTCAAGCCTTTGGTCATAAAGTTGCACCTTTTTTAAGTTTTGGCGCTCACTTTACTTCTTTCAACCCAAAAGCTTCAACTTCCTATGGAGATAGAAGAATAACCAATACTGATAATTTCTATTCATTATGGCAACCAGGTTCTATAGACCCTACATCGGGAACTACTTGGTCTGTTGTTTCTAGTATAGGAGCCCGTTATAAACTAACTATTGTTTCTGATTTTATGATAGATTTAAGATGGCAATACTACATTTCTAGTGATTATGTCGATGGGTTAAATCATCAATTGCCTTCTAATATAGCTAACGACTGGTTAGTCTGGTTCAATTTTGGATACATTTACTATCTAAATTAGACTTTTCACATACTTTTTACTCAAAACTTTAAATTCATTAAATTACTATATATTACTCACAATTATAGTAAATAATGTCTTTTTTTGTCTAAACACAAAGCTATATGTGTATAATATTCTGCAAAAAAAGCAGTTAAAAAACACCTTCTCGAATAAATACTCATAAAAATCAAGTCTCCATTTTTTTTCAAAAAGCAAAAAAAACACATTTATGTCGTTTAAAAAAGCTTTTAAGCGATTTAACTATTTTTTATAATAAATCTTGAGATAAAAAAATAAAAAAATATTTATTTCGACGAAAATTCAGTGAGATTTATGTGTAAAACCTTGCTAATTGTAGGGTTAATTCTTACTTGTGTAAAGATGAAACTCTAAAAATCATTTAACTTAACTAACCATGAAAAAGAAAAACATTACTTGTTTCTCATTTAATTGTAATCCTTTATATATAGGGTTACTATTTTTTACTATCATTTTTTATTCAAATGTAGAAGCTCAAACTATTTCAGCAACAGACGGGAGTTCCTCGGTTTGTTACAATTGCGTAGCACCAGGTTGGGATAAAGGAATTAACTCTGGTACTCCAGATATATCTAGTGCAACTAGCGCAGCTGCTTTTGGTTCTGGTGGAGGCGGAGGTGCTAGCTGGGATTTGGCTGGAGGCTCCTTACCTTTACCTCCTAATAATCATACAGATTGGATCTCTTTAAGAGACCTTAGAGGTAATGGCAATGGAGAAGAGTCTGTTATAACAAACATGAGCAACCTAACTACCAATGCAACATACGAATTATTTGTATATAGCTTAACAGCAATTACATATGACAATGGCGATGGTGCTACTAATACTAATCCTGGATTTTATGCCGGTCAGTATATAAATTCATATGATTATATTATTGGTTCAAATTCAAAAATAGCAATTGATAATCCTACTCGAAATGAATGGGGAACTGATAGAATTAGATTTACTGCTTCATCTTCAACGGAAACCGTTGAATTTTTCCCAGGTAATGATGTTATATCAAATGCTACTAGAGAAGATTATGAAACGGTGCAAATCTCTATAACTCTTAATGCTTTAAATGAAGTTCCTTTAGCCGATGATAATAGCGAAACTACAACTCAAAATGTTAATGTTACATTTAATGTTACAAATACAGATATTGATGGAGATGGTAATATAGATATTACAACTGTAGATCTGGACCCTTCAACACCAGGAATTCAAAGTACTATAATAGTTCCAGATGAAGGGACCTGGAGTGTAGACGCTTCTGGGAATGTTACTTTTGATCCACTGCCTGATTTTATAGGTACAGCAAGTATACCATATACTGTTAATGATGATTATATTCTAGATGGTATAAATCAAGCAGCAACTTCTAATGAAGCAATACTAACTGTAATAGTTCAGGTTCCTCCTGTGGCTGTTAACGATTCCATTACTAGTGCAACTACCGGAAATCCTGCTACTGCTGATGCTTTAAATAACGATAATGATCCTGATGGAACGCTCGATCCTGCTACTGTTAGCATTACAACTCAAGGCGCTACTGATACTGATGGCGATGGGGATAACGACCAATTAATCGTTCAAGGTGAAGGAACTTGGAATGTAGACAACGTTACTGGTGAAGTGACTTTTACTCCTGAAAATGGATACACTGGAGATCCTACGCCTATTACTTACACTGTTAATGATAATGATGGAAATACCTCTAATGAAGCAACCATTACTATTGACTACGATGCTCAAAATCCTGTAGCTGTAGACGATAATGCGACAACAACTACTGATACTAATGTTAGCATTCCTATAACTA
>JAHDGB010000197.1 GCA_020627885.1 Flavobacteriaceae bacterium
AAAGCTTCTTCAAAGACTTCCTTACTTTTAGATTCAACTGTTTTTCCTTCTAATGCATAATTCGACTCTTGTTTCTTGAATGAAAATAAGGTTGCTACTGGCCCTTCTTCATTATCTAAAGTTTGCGAATAAATGTGCCACCCTTTATCTAATTTCGCGATATATTCAATTTCATATAAATCTTCTCCTAAATTATTAATTTTAGAACTCCACTTTACTGGTTCAAAAATAGTTGAAGGTTTTTTAGATTGAAGGTTAAATGTCACTATCTCGCTTTCAAAAATGCATTTAGAATCATCGCAAGCCTGAAAATTGACTTCAGCAGTTATGGTTTTTAAATTTTCATTTAAAATTTTAATTTTTTGAGTAAATGTAGCCTCATTATCAAAATATGATAGGTCCATTCCAAAGACTTTATCATATCCAGTTATGCTTTTACTTTCCTTAGCTTTTTCTATTAACTTAAAATCTTTTATTTGTGCTATTGAATCGTATATAAACTCGGTAGGAATTGCACTGCCTTCTGGTAAACTTTGAGAATATAAATGCCAATGATCTTGTATGGAAGCTTTGTATATTAAATGGTATTCATTATTAGATAGTTTTTCAACAGAAGTAGTCCATTTTACGGGTTCTAACTGAGAAAAACCTATAAATGAAATTAAAAAAATGCCTAAAAAAGCTATAGTTTGCTTCATTCTTGTAATGTTATTTTTAATATTTTTTTAGTTTTATTAGATACCTTAAATCTATTATCGGCACGTTTACCTATAATCCATACAATATCATTTTCTGAACACAGTAATTGTACATTTTCTTTATCTAATAAAGAAAATTTTTCGTCTTTAAAGAACTTACTTAATTTCTTTTTTCCTTGCATTCCTACAGGGTAAAAATAGTCTCCCTCTTTCCAATTTCTTACAGTTAATGGAAATTTTAACAATTCTTTATCTACATATATACAATTACGCGCTGATCCTGAGGCTTTTTTTATAGTATTAAATAATAAATAGCCCTTTAAAATATCGACTTTTTCAACTTCAGAATTAACTGAAATTATTTTTTGAAAGCCTTCTGAAACTATTTTTGTCAAAATTAAACAATTGCGATCTTTTAATAGACGATGCGTATTAGATAAAACTTGCTTACCACTTTGGGCGTCTAAAAGTTTAAAAACATCTTTCCATGCGGTAAATCCATAGCTTTTAAATATTTCATACAGATAAATTCTTGGCGTTTCTAGTTTTTTAAATTCACTAATGTCATAAACAACTTTATGTTTATTAGTTTTAATTATTACTCGTTCTAAAATAGCATTTATCCCCTCTTTAACAATAACAGATGTGTCGCTTAAATTATTTAATGTTTGCTTAAAATTTTGAAGCAATTTCGGACTAGTCTCTTTTAAACTAGGGATAACTTCGTGACGCAATTTGTTTCTTAAGTATTTAGTAGATTTATTACTACTATCCTCTCTCCATTTTAGCTGCAGTTTTTTTGCATAATTGGTTACATCCTTTCGCGAAAAAGCTAATAGAGGCCTTACTACATTTTCGTTTATTAATGGAATTCCTTTTAAACCTTCAATACCAGTTCCTCTTGTAAGGTTAATTAGAAATGTTTCTAAATTATCATCGGCATGATGGGCAGTAAGTACATAATTATAGTTATATTTTAAGCTTAATTTTTTAAACCAATCATACCTTAGCTCGCGAGCTGCCATTTGTATAGATTGTTTACTTTTTTCAGCATATAACTCGGTTTCAAAATGTTTTATATAAACTTCCAATTCCAATTTTTTAGCAAGTTCTAATACAAAAGCCTCATCGTTATCACTCTCTTTGCCTCTAAGATTATAGTTACAATGAGCTAAAGCTACATTTAATTTTAAAGAATGACATAAGTGTGCCAAAACAACGCTATCTACCCCTCCCGAAATGGCTATAAGGAGTTTATTTTCTATAAGAAAGGGTAAGTGATTTGTAATATGTTGTTCAAACTCTTTAAACATGGTGCTAATTTACAGTTTGTTCTGCCAACTTAAGACTGTTTTTATAAATTCTTATTTCTCTGTAACTAAGAGTCATTAATTTTCTAAAACGCTACGCATTGCCCTAGCTTTTATTAAACATTCTTCATATTCTTTTAAAGGATCACTTTTGGCTGTAATTGCTCCGCCTACTGAATATGAAACATATTTTTTAGTTTGGTTATAAAGTATACTTCTAATAACAACATTAAAATCAAAATTACCACTAGGTGTAAAATACCCTACAGTTCCGGAATACAATCCTCGTTTAGTTTCTTCTAAATTTTCAATAATATTCATTGCAGATACTTTTGGCGCCCCTGTCATACTACCCATAGGGAACGTTGTTTTTATAACATCTACTGGATGAATATTATCGTTTACTTTAGAGGTTATAGTAGATATCATTTGATGTACTTGATCGAAACTATAAATTTCACATAATTCTTCAACTTTTACACTCCCTTTCATAGCGGTTTGAGAGAGGTCATTTCTAACCAAATCGACAATCATAATATTTTCGCTACGTTCTTTTTCATCTTTAGCTAAGTTTAACTTCAATAGTAAATCTTGTTCTTTATTTTTATCTCGTTTTGCTGTTCCTTTTATAGGTTGAGAAATTACTTTTTGCTTTTCTTTTTTTATATAACGCTCTGGGGTTGCAGATAAAAGATACTTGTCTTTATGCTTTAAAAATGTTGCGAAAGGAGGCCTAGAAATTTCATTTAAATTATTATAAACCTCTAAAGGTTGAATTGTCGTGTTTTCTGCATAAAACTCTTGACAAAAATTGGCTTCATAAATATCCCCTCTTTTTATATGAGAAAGCATTGCATTAACTTTTTCAAAATAGTTCTCTTTATGGATGCGAAGTTTTATTTTTACAGCATTCTGCTTTTGTTTATGTTTATATACATTACTCTTTTCTATAGCTATTAAATCGCTATCCAATTCTTCCTTAAATTTATTTAGGTAAAGCGTTTCTACTTTATTCCCTTTAATTAAAAATAGTTTTTTTGGTTGAAAAAAATAAAGTTCAGGAAAAGCCAATCCATCGTGATTTTTAGATGTTAATGCTTCAACATCATTTTTTAAATCGTAAGTAATATATCCAAAAATCCAATCTTTAGTTTTTGAATAATATGCTTTCAATTTATTAAACCCAAAAACATAATCGGTTGTAACATTTGTATTCGCACCTACCGCTAAAACAGCATCATAGGTCGTGTATAATTGTTTATAATTATTCGAATCGAGCCATACAACATCTTCAAATTGTTGCGCCCAAATTAATATTTTTTTCTTATATTGTTGAATATTGTTTATTGTGTGTGATTGTTTAGCCCTCAAAAAAATCTTTTTTATTGTATACGTACCAAATTTATTAAGATTCTATTCTATTATCAAGTAAACAGTAAACTAAAACCTAAAACCCCATTTATAAACCTACTAATACCGCCTCAAAACGTTGAAAACCTACAAATCTTCCTACTATATATTAGTAGTCTTTTTATTCTTTTCTTGTAATGCAATTGCTCAGAAAAAAAGTAATTACTCGTTACTTTGGAAAATAGAAGGAAATAAACTAGAAAAACCTTCATACTTGTTTGGTACAATGCATATAGATGATGCTAGAGCATTCAATTTTAGTGATGCTGTATTACCAGCTATAAAAAACTGTGAAAAATTTGCTTTAGAAATTCAACCAGATTCGATTTCTTTAAAAATAAATAATATCAAAAATAATGAAAAGGCATATTTAACTTATAAAAAAATATTAAGTACAGATGAGTTTAATCTACTTTCTGAACGTTTCTTTGCTGTAAACGGTTACAATATTGAAGAAAGTACCCAAAAAGACCCGAACGTATTAATTTCTATGCTACAACCAAATAATAATAAAGATGATGATGAGGTTACGTTTTTAGACATGCACCTTCTTGGACATGCGAAAACAATGAGAAAAACGATTGTTGGGTTAGAAAGTATTGATGATCAAATAAATGTTTTTGAAAAACTTAACCCCAAAGAGCAACGTAAACTTATTCTTGAAGAGATAAAGTACGATACAAATACTTACAATAAACAATTAGAAGAACTAACTAAAGTATATTTAACTGGAGATATTAATGAAATTCATAAAATGGTTTCTTCATACGGAGGTTATGATTTTGAACTTGAGTCGCGTAACAAAGTAATGTGCGAAAGCATTATAAAAGAAATGAAAAATAGTTCTATTTTTTCTGCAGTTGGAGCTGCTCACTTGCCAGGAGATGTTGGTTTAATAAAGTTATTAAAAAACCGTGGCTATAAAGTTACCGCAGTTAAAGCCAATTTTACAGATGTTGCCAGTACTTTTAAAATAGATCCATTAAAAATGAAATGGCATAAATTTGTTGATAAAAATATGGGATACTATGTAGAAACTCCAAGCATTACAGTAGCTGATAGTAGTTTTTCAAATTTTAAATTGCACTCGTGTCCTGATCTTATTTCTAAAA
>JAHDGB010000198.1 GCA_020627885.1 Flavobacteriaceae bacterium
TATCTAATAATAACCTTGCAGGAATTGCTATGCTACCATCTTGGTCACTTTCTACGTCTAACACTGTAGACATTGTTGTTTCTAGATCACTAGCAGATACTGTTAGTTTATTTTTGTTTAATTCGAATAAGAAATTATCTAAAATAGGTAAAGTGTTTGAACTATTTATTACTCCTCCTAAAACTTGTAACTGTTTTAATAAATACGTGCTTGATATTATAAATTTCATTATATACGAATCTCTATTTTATTAATGACTACTCTACAAATATATCGTTAAAGCTATTAAAATAGAAACAAACTTATTAACATGTTTCTTCAAAAAAGAATGGATTAGTTAGCATATTTTTTTTTGCGAAAAAAATTAAAAACAATTCCGAAAAGCCCTAAAAGTATAAGAGGGAGTAGTATATTAATGAGTTGCCATTTTGTTTTTGTTTTCGCTACTTGTTCTAGATCCAAAAATGCCACATCAATTTCTTTAGAACGAATGTTTATAAGTCCGCTATCATCTAAAAGATAATTTACCGAATTAAGAAGAAATTCTTTGTTACCATATGTTTTTCCAGTCCAGCGGTCGAAACCTAATTCTTCAGGACCTCTTCTTCCTATTTCATTTTTAATAATATCTCCATCTGCAACAATAATCATTTTAGTTGAAGTACTTTTGTTTTTTTCTTCTGAAAGTTTAAAGGGCTTAATTCTATTATTGTAAGCAGAAGTAAATTCGCCTTCTAATAATACCGCTAAATTTTGAGGACCCTTATTAAATGTTTCTTTTTTTTGAGTTTTAGTAACTATCGCTAAACTAATTTCTCTTGGAGCACCTTCTGTTTTACTAAGTGGTTCGCTTTGCAGTAAAATGGTTTTTGAAACGGTGTTTTTTAAAGTGTCAATCTGATTTGCAAAATCAAATTTAACCAAATTTAAGTTGTTAACTATAGGGTGCTTACTTTTACTATTTGCAAGAGGGGAATATGGCCAACGTAAGTGTTGAAATTGAGATTTACTTCCTTCACCAACAGCTAAAGTAATAGGAGCGGAGTATAACGAACTAACTAAAACGGGGTTTATACGAGCACCATATTTAAAAAAGAAATCAGTTAAATTTAGATCTCTAGTAGTTGCAAAATTTTTTCCTGCATCGTTATAAAGACTGTCTTTTTCCATTGCTATTGCATCAATTAACCAGAGGCTTTTACCGCCACTCATGCTATATTGATCAAGAACGTATTTTTCTTTTTCACTAAAAGCTTTAGTGGGTTTAGCCGAAATGATCAAATCATAACGCTTTATTTTTTCTAATGTTTTTTGAGGATTTTTTTCAACACTATCTAATGTAAAAGGAGCAATATAATAATAGTCTCGTAAAGTTTTTATAAAATTAGCAATGTATTTGTTTTCTAATTGTCCGTTGCCTTTTAGTACTGCTATTTTTCGTCGTTTTGGGTTAACCAATTTGCTAAAACCATCTGCAAATGCATATTCTAAATGCTGTACTGAATGTGTTACTATTTCTTGTTGAGAAGCTCCAATTTTATTTTTAATTAACGGAATTATGACTGTTTGATTATTATAGCTTGCTAAAGCCCAAGGGAAAACAATTTCTTGCGATGATTTTCCATTTTGCTGAACATTAACCTGCATAGGTGTTAAGCCTCTTGTTTGTAATTCTTTTATGTTTTTATCTCTGGTACCTTCATTTTCAATAGGGTTTAAAAAGCTGAAAGTAATATTTTTGTTAAACGCCGAAAATTCTTCAAGTAACTGTCTGGTTTCTGTTTGTAAACGTCTAAACTCTGAAGGAAAATCGTTTCCTTCTAAAAAAACATCGATAGCAATAGGGGAGTCTACGTCTTTAATGATATTGAGAGCAGCTATATTTAATGTATAGCGTTTGTCGGAAGTTAAATCGAAACGTTTATAATAACGAGAGCTAATTAAATTCAAAGCAATTATAGCAATGAACAAAATGCTAATATGTTTTAATTTTTTATTCAAATTCTTTTTTTATTTGATAGCGTCTAACGAATTCTACTTTGTTTTTATTGAATACAAGCTCAATGCATTCCTGCATAGTATTAAAAGCACCAGGTTTAAAGCCTAAATTGTAATTCCATTTATTTTCAGATTTAGCTTTTAAAGCCTCATCCCAGCTTAGCCATTCTGATGTTCCTAATAATGTAATTATTTCTGTTTTAGTTTTTCCTGTTAATATTCTATTTCTAAGAACTTCATTTATCATTTCATAACGTAAGGCAGGTTTATCTATCCATTGTTTTGAATTGAAATGCTTTTCATGGTGATAACTACTAAATATGTTAAGTAACGGATAAAACAAATAAAAATATACAATAGGGGTTACTATAATAGTTAAAATTATAGTTAGCCATTTTCGTTTATCTATTGTTCTAATAAATAACCAGACTAAAATAAAAACGATAACTAACGAAAGAACAAGCTTATATGTAACAATCATTTAGCACTTTTGTTAATGTTATATTTAGTCAAAACCAGAAAGAGTATAGTTATACTAAAAAAATAAATAATATCTCGAGTATCTATAACCCCTCTACTTATGCTTTTGTAATGAAAGTTAATTCCTAATTGTTCTATAAAAGAATTAGAAATAACACTTGAAATACCTTCTAATCCTATATAGAAAAAAAAGCATAAAAATACGGCACTAATAAAAGCTACAATTTGGTTATTAGATAAGGTAGAAGCAAAAATACCTATAGCTGTATAAGTGGCAGCTAAAAAGAATAAACCGATATAAGACCCTATAGTACTTCCAGTATCTATGTTTCCAATAGGGCTCCCTAATTGATAAATAGTGTATACGTATAATAACGTTGGTACTAATGCTAATAGTATTAATGAAAAAGCACCTAAGTATTTTCCTAAAACAATTTGAAAAAGAGAAATAGGTTTTGTTAATAATAATTCTAGAGTGCCTTGTTTTTTCTCATCGCTAAAACTACGCATAGTAACTGCAGGGATTAAAAAGATAAAAACCCATGGTGAAATTAAAAAGAAAGATGATAGATCACTAAAGCCATAATCGAGTATATTAAACTCTCCTTTAAAAACCCATAAAAACAAACCGTTTAGCACCAAAAAAATTGCAATCACTAAATAACCTATTGGTGAAGCAAAAAACGAGTTAAATTCTTTTTTTAGTATGGCAAGCATTAGTATTTATAAAACTATAAATTCAAAAAAATAATAAATTAAAGGCTAAAGATAAAGAATGCGATATAAAACCATAATAATAGTGGTATATAATTTTGTTAAAATTATTTCATTTACGAAGCAATAGATTGTTTCTTTGCAACGTTTAAAAAAAAATAAATTATGAAGGAAATAAAATTATTGTGTGTGTGCTTTATTATGGTAACAAGTGCTTTTGCGCAAGATGTTGATTTAAGAAATAACGTAGATTTCGTACGAATACAAAAATCTGGAGAAACTGATTTTTCAAACTCCTATGGCCTAAGTTCAACTAATAACTTGTTTATTGGAAGTCTGACCAAAACAATTAAAGATATTCATTTTTTTAATTTTGGTAACGGAAATGGTTATTTAATGACATTAAAGCCAAATGGTAATGTTGGTATAGGTACTACTAACCCTGAAGGAAATCTTCAAATTGGAGAAAGTACAGCAAATGGAATGTTGTTTTTAGGAGGAGGAAAAGGATATTCTGGTATTGGTTCGACTAGATCAGATGGAGGTTTAGTTTTAGGATGGAATGTTTATGCAAGATATGATGATGCAACAGATAATTGGAAAGCTAGAGTAGGGAAGAGTAATGGTTATCAAGGTTATTCTGGGATTAAAATAACTCAACAAGGTGTAATTGATTTTTTTGGACATAGAGGAGCGGTTACTGCTGATGAAATAGCTAATACAGACGAGCGTATAAAAATGAGAATTGATAAATATGGCAATGTAGGTATTGGGACTATAATTCCTGATTCTGGTTTTAAACTATCTGTTAAAGGAAAAGTATCAGCCAGAGAAATAAAAGTAACTGCAACTGCTGGTGGTGCAGATTTTGTTTTTGCAGAGGATTATAATTTGCCTAAGTTGGAAGCAGTTGAAGCTTTTATAAAAGAACACAAATATTTACCAGAAATACCTTCAGCAAAAGAAATGAATGAAAATGGTATACACCTGGCTGCAATGAATATTAAATTATTGCAAAAAGTGGAAGAATTAACGTTATACACTATTCAGCAAGAAAAAGATATTAAGAATCTTCAAACTGTAAATACAGAAAATGAAGAATTAAAAGAAAGAGTAACCAAGCTAGAGGCTCTTGTTGAGAAAATAGTAAAACAATAAAATAAAGGATTAAATCTCTAATTTATCTGAGTTGAGTAATTACAAATTAAAAAATCGTCTAAAAAGGAGTTTTTAGACGATTTTTTAATTTTATAAAGGAATATTCCCATGTTTTCGTTTTGGTCTCTCTACTTTTTTGTCTTGTAGCATAGAAAAAGCTTTTA
>JAHDGB010000199.1 GCA_020627885.1 Flavobacteriaceae bacterium
AATTGGTGGTTTTGGTTAATGCAATTTCAATCACGTTATCAATAAGACTACAAAGAATAAAATTTGTTACATCTATTATTTTAATATTTTGTTAAAAAACAAAATATTAATCATTCACCCTTTTATAAACTAATATCTTTTGCCTCTATTTTGATTTAAAATATTTTCGGTATACAAAGTAACCTATCCCAAAAACTAAAATGTAAGGTATAGCCATTAAATATACTATCCCATTATTTATTCCTTTAGCGGCACTTTGGCTTTCTTCACTTTCTAGAACAGCTCTACACATGGCACATTGTGCTTCGGCAGAAATACTAATAAAAAGTATTAACATTAATAATATGGCTATTCTTCTCACTATTTAAATATAATATGGCGATATCATTAAATACACAACAACTCCTGTTATTGCAACATACAACCATAGTGGAAATGTCATTTTTGCAATTTTTTTATGGCGTTCAAAATTATTAGTAATTGCACGAACATAAGTAATTAAAACAAAAGGAATAACGACTATAGAAAGCACAATATGCGTTATCAATATAAAATAATAGATATAACGTATTGTACCTTCTCCTCCATATTTTGTTGAATCACTTGTCATATGATACGCGATATACATTAATAAAAATAATATTGAAAACAGTATTGCTAATTTCATTAAACGCTCATGAAGTGTTCTTTTTTTATTTTTAATCGCCCAAACAGCAATTAATAAAACAATGGCTGTTAATCCATTTATTATAGCATAAATAGGTGGTAAAAACCTTAGTGGTTGTACATCAAAGCCTAGCTTCCTTAAATTTACTCCAAATAAAGCTGCTACTGCTATTGGTATTACTATAGACAATATTACAATCCATTTATTATATTTTTTCTCTTCCGCTGTTAATTGCTTACTACTCATTCAATAATTTTTTTATATCCTCTTTTAACATTGTAATTTCTTGCTCATTCCCATCTTCATCATACTTTTCTTGCTCACTTATCACACCTTTATAAAAGATTTTTGGGTTACCAAATGCATCGGTTCTAGATCTTATAAATCCATTTTTATCAATTAAAGCAAAATCTCCAGAATGTTCGAACCCTATTTCTTCATCTTCTACTTTACCAACAAAAATATTGAATCCTATATTCGCCAAATTAAAAACCGTCTCCTCTTGCCCTGTCATTAAATTCCAATCTGAATCTGTAATTTCATAACGCTCTGCATACGATTTTAAAACCTCTGGCGTATCGACCTCTGGCATTATAGAAAAGGATGCAATACCAAAATTTGAGTCGTTTTTAAAATGATTTTGTATATCGACCATATTTCTATTCATTCTTGGACATATGGTAGGACACGTGGTAAAAAAGAATTCAACAACATATACTTTACCTTCATAGTCTTTATTTGTAATTGTTTTTCCATCCTGATTAGTAAAACTAAATGCCGGTACTTTTTTAGGTTTTCCGTTAACTTTAATAAATTTTAAATCTGATTTTTCATTTTTAACTTTAGATATGACTATACTTCTAGATCCTTCCCTAATAACATCATTTCCTTTAATACGATTTACTATTTTAGGAATAAAAATAATTCCAAATACTAAAATAATAAAAGCGATGCCTATATATGAATAGTTATTTTTACTCATTATTTATATATTATACAATATTGTTTTACTTTCCTTTTAAATCACTTGCCCGTCTAGATGAGGAATCAAAATTGCCTTTTCTTTTTTCTCTATATTCGGTAAATAAAACACGTAGATCGTCACTCATCTTATTTTTTAATTCCGAAACTTGAGCACAGTTATATGATGTTAAAGGGTATACTTTTGTGTTTTTTTCTTTTTCTTTTTTTGTTCTATCGTCTAATCTTCCCCGCTGGTTTAAATCTTTATCAATAATAAATACTTCTGTAGTACTTAATGTATCATCCAGTAATATTGATGCTCTAAGCGAATTAAATAATCGTCTTATATCATTGTCACTAGCGTATACAAATTGCCAATACTGTAATGGTCTATGCTTACCTAACTCTTGCTTTAATCGTTTCGCTTCAGGTTTAGAATTTTCAGGGACAATGATAACAATTTGAAACTTTTTAAATCCTTGAAATTTATTATAGATTAACTCTTTAAGGTTTGATGCCTCAGTAATTAAGTGCTCTGGATTACTTCCAAAAAAGCCTAACACCGTCAAGTGGTCTTTTAACGCCACTTTTCTATTTGTATTAGACAATAGATTCTCAACATCTAAGACATTATCTTTCACTGTTTCTAAAACCGAATAATGATGTTTTGCTGGGTATAAAAAAAGTAAAAAAATTACAGGAAGAAAGAACAAAATTCCTAGTACTAAATTTCTTTTAATTGCCTTTTTCTTCATAGTGCAAAAATAAAAAAAGGCGACTTATAAAGCCACCTTTTAATTATATTTAATCATCTAATGTATTCATTAGAAATCGCGTTTAATAAAACCTTCTTTGTATACATCAAACACATACCCTCCTTCTTGTAATAATATCCATATTAAATAACAGATTAAGAAAACTGCTGTCCATACTACCATTTTTCTTAATGCTGGGGTTTCATCCCTCATATGCATAAAATCCCATGTAATATAATAGGCTTTTACTAAAGTTAATATTATAAATATCCAATTTAGGCCTTTCATTCCAAAAATCTGAGACATTAAACCTTTTGGTTTATATATCCCTAATACAACTTCAATTGCAGTAATGATAGACAGAAATATTAATACACCCCAAATTTTTTGGGTATTGGATTTAAACTTAAGTAATCCTCTAAATATTGCTAATTTATGTTCGTGTGCCATTTTATAATCTAAAATTTTAAAATTATACTAAGTAGAAGAATGTAAATACAAATACCCAAACTAAATCTACAAAGTGCCAATAAAGACCAACTTTTTCTACCATTTCGTAATTCTTACGCTTTTCGTAAGTTCCTAAAATAACATTAAAGAAAATAATGATATTTATTATTACTCCTGAAAAAACGTGGAATCCGTGAAACCCAGTTATAAAGAAAAAGAAATCTGCAAACAATGGAGAGCCGTATTCATTTACATGAAGATTAGCGCCATGTACAACTAGCTTCCCATTTTCTTTAATTTGCTTTAAAGATTCGGCTCTGGATAACACCGTTTTTTCTCCATGTTTATTAATAATTTGACTTCTTACCAATATATTTTTATGAGATGCTAAACCATTAGCCACTTCATTAACTGAAAATTCTGGCAATGTTCCTTCTTGAACAAACCATAATCCATTTTTTCTTTCATGCTCAGCTCTGTATTTCTGGGTAGACTTAGCAAAATCGGCAATAGCAACACGTTTAAAAACTTTCTTACCATCTTTTTGCACGTACTCACCAAATTGTAAAATATTCCCCCCTTTAGTTTGTACTGCTCCATAATCGCCTTTAATAAATGTACCCCATTCCCATGCTTGTGAACCAACAAATATTAAACCTCCTATTATCGTTAAAAACATGTACCATGTTACTTTTGTTTTTTGCATATGATGCCCTGCATCTACAGCTAATACCATAGTTACTGACGACATAATTAAAATAAAGGTCATAAATGCTACATATATCATAGGATAATTTCCATGAAAAAATGGAACGTGTGTAAAAACTTCATCTGCAATTGGCCAAGAATCTATAAACTTAAATCTTGAAAAGCCATATGCTGCTAAAAATCCTGAAAATGTTAAGGCATCTGAAACGATAAAGAACCACATCATCATTTTACCATAACTCGCTTTTAGTGGCTTATTTCCTCCACTCCAAACTTTACCTTCCGTTCCAGTAGTTGCAACTGTACTCATATAGTTAGTCGTTTTTTTAATTTGGTCACAAAAATAATCATTTTATTTATCTAAAGAAACATCCTGGTCTAAAATTTAAATTGTAAAATCAATACTAAATATTACTTTTCTAAAATTTACCATCCATGATTATTTCATAAAATAAAGAAACAAAAACAAGTATATCCACAGTATATCTACAAAATGCCAAAATGTTCCTGCAAGCTCAAAGCCTAATTTCTTTTCAGATGTATATTTTTGTTTAAAATGATTATAAATTACAACCAACAAACATATTATACCTGCAATGACATGAAGAATATGTACAAATGCAATTAAGAATATGTAAGACGCTTTCGGATCGCTTGTTGGACCAGTTAAATAAAACCCCTCAGACATTAGTTTTCCAAAACCCATAAATTGAGCATAAATAAAAACTATACCCAAAATTAGTGTTAATAATAAAAACAGAGTAGTAATTGATCTATTGCCTTTTATAAGTGCCCGTTTCGCAATGATAAAAGTAATACTGCTTGCTATTATAATTATTACGCTAGAAAAGAAAACACTAGGAAGTTGTAAATTTATAGACCAATCTGGCCTAGAGCTACTTACTATAAATGCACTTGTTAAACCTGCAAAAGACATAATAAGTGAGCCAATACCAAAATAAAGCA
>JAHDGB010000200.1 GCA_020627885.1 Flavobacteriaceae bacterium
CTGCAAAAATAGGGTTAATTTAAAGAATAGTAGAATCCCTTTCTTAAATTTTAAATCACAATTATTTATAATTAATTTAGACCGATTAAATTAATGTTTAGATAATGAGCAAAAACCATCTTATAATCCTTGCACTTATTTTTATTAGTTCTTGCGCTGAAAAAGCAAAATCTAATTATAATTTTACTACCGTTTTTGAAACGTCTAACGGTACAGAAACCGCTACTTACGAACAAATCATTAATTATTATAAACATTTAGCTACTGTATACCCTCAAATAAATATTGAAGCCATTGGCGAAACCGATTCTGGAAAGCCGTTGCATATTATAACTTTAAATAATGAAAGTCTTTTTGATTTTGAAAACATTAGAAAAAACAACCGAATTATACTTATAAACAATGGTATACACCCAGGAGAAAGTGATGGAATAGATGCCACTATGATGTTATATAGAGACATTGTACAAAATAAAATAAAGACTCCCAAAAACACAACTTTAGTTACTATCCCTGTATATAATATTGGAGGGTGTTTAAATCGAAATTCTTATACAAGAACCAATCAAAATGGTCCAAAATCTTATGGATTTAGAGGTAATGCCAGAAATTTCGATTTAAATAGAGATTTTATTAAAAATGATACAAAAAATGCTAAAACATTCGCTGAAATTTTTCATAAAGTAAAGCCTGATGTATTTATAGATAATCATGTTAGCAATGGAGCCGATTACCAATACACACTAACTCATCTGTTTACACAACACAATAAATTAGGAGGAGATTTAGGAAATTATTTACATACTAAAATGGTCCCTAAGCTAGAAAAACATTTATCAAAAGCCAATTGGGACATTACCCCTTATGTAAATGTATTTAATACAACACCAGAAAAGGGGTTCTCACAATTTATGGATACTCCCAGATATTCTACAGGTTATACAGCTTTATTTAATACTCTTGGTATAATGGTTGAAACACACATGTTAAAACCATATAAACAACGAGTAGAAGGCACATATGAACTTATGAAAAAAATGATTGATATTACAGAACAAGATGGCAAAGAAATAAGAACTATTAGAAATAAGGCTATCGAGGAATTTTACTCAAAAAACACCTACACTATAGATTGGGAAGTAAATTATAATAAATCTACCACATTAAACTTTAAAGGCTATGAAGGAAATAACATAACGAGTAAGATTACTGGCCTAAAACGACTAAAATATGACCAAAAAAAACCTTATATAAAAGAAATTAATTATAACAATTATTTTAAACCAAAGACAGAGATTACAATACCGAAATCATATATAATCCCTCTAGGGTTACACCCTATAATTAAATTATTAAAACTAAATCATGTAATTTTAAAGCCTTTAAGCAACGATTCAATAATTACAGTAGAATCTTATAAGATTAAAAGTTATGACAGTCGAAAAACACCTTATGAAGGCCATTATTTACATTACAACACAAAAATAAATTCAACAATAGAACAAATACAGTTTAGAAAAGGTGATTTTCTTCTAGACACCAATCAACCAAGCTTTAGATATATTATTGAAACTCTCGAACCCGAAGCTCCAGATTCCTTTTTTAATTGGAATTTTTTTGATACCATTCTTCAACAAAAAGAAGGTTTTTCTCCTTATGTATGGGAAGACAATGCTTTAAACTTATTAAATATTGATACCGCTTTAAAATCTAAATTTGAAGTAAAAAAATCTTCAGACAGCAATTTTTCTAAAAATTGGTACGCACAATTAGATTGGTTACATAAAAACAGTAAGCATTATGAAAAAGCTCATTTACAATATCCTATATATAGGATTATAAAAATAGAACCTTAAACTAATAATTTTATATTAGCATAGGAGTTTTTTAATGCCTCTTTAGCCTCTTTTTCATTTAACCAAACAACTTTAGTTATCCCCTCAGCTTCTTGTGGATAAAGCTTTCCTGAAAAAGATGTTTTCATTTCAAACCAATATGTGATTTTTATTTTATACTTTCCATTACGTTTAAAAATATGATAAGTAGTAGGAAGCGGTTTTATAATTTCTAAGTGCTCAACTCCAGTTTCTTCTTCAACTTCCCTAATTGCTGTTTCTTCTATCCCTTCATTATTTTCTGCTTTTCCTTTAGGTAAATCCCATTTATCATTTCTATAGATAAAAAGAATTTTTCCTTCATAATTATAAACTTTGCCTCCACCAGCAATGACGTTTGGTATTTTTTTTAAAAAAACTTTTAAAATTTTTTTTTCATTATGATGAATTAAGTGTACTGCTCTTATTTTTTTTTTAGATAATGTTTCTAAAATAGAATTTATACTAATATCCTTAAGTAGAAAATTTTTAAAGTCTGTTTCTTTCTCGACTTTAGTCGTTAAAATAATAGGTTTATCATTAAAAAATATGCGATACATCTTATATTTAATTAGTTTGATAATTGCTCAAATTTACACGACCACAATATCGTAATAAAAATAACTTAAAACCATTTTATTTATATAGAATACCTAAATTTTAGTTTAAAATAAAATTTTATAGGAACTTGAAAGCAGGTATAATTTACTGATTAAATTTTGAATTATATTCTTTTCTTTAGTAAAAACTAATTTATTGTTTAATTTTGCTGTTATGATTTTTGATAAAAACACCGCTAAACAAACTGCAAAAGCATTGTTACAAATTAATGCTATTAAATTGGACCCTAATAATCCTTTTACATGGGCATCTGGCTGGAAATCACCTATATATTGCGATAACCGTATCATTTTATCCTTTCCAACAATTAGAAACTATATTAGAGAGGAAATGGCCAAATACATAGAACAACACTATGGAAAACCAGATGTTATAGCTGGCGTTGCAACTGGTGCTATCGGAATTGGAATGCTCGTTGCAGAATATTTAGGGCTGCCATTTATTTATGTAAGGCCTGAAGCAAAAAAGCATGGCAGGCAAAACCAAATTGAAGGTTTTATAGAAGCAGGACAAAATGTAGTAGTAGTTGAAGACCTTATAAGTACAGGAAAGAGTAGTTTAAATGCCGTTAAAGCATTAAAAGAAGTGAGTACTAATGTAAAAGGAATGGTTGCTATTTTCTCCTACGGTTTTGATATTGCAAATTCAAATTTTGAAAAAGAACAAGTAACCCTTCACACTTTAAGCAACTACGACTCTCTATTAGATGAAGCACTAGAGACTAACTACATAACAAAAGAGCAACGGCATACATTATCTATATGGAACGCTAATCCGAGTAAATGGAATGTCTATGACACAAAACAAAATGACCTATAATATATGAATTTAGATTCTCCAAAAGTAACCCTTCACAAATCTGCACAAGAAACCTTTAACTTCTTAACAAATGTTTCAAATTTCGAAAAATTAATGCCTGAAAACATTAGTAAGTTTGAAGTTTTAGATGATGATAAATTTCTTTTTGCCCTTAAAGGGATGCCAGAAATTATTTTGAAAAAAAAAGAAGTTATTTCGCCTAATAAAATTACACTAGGTGCAGCTGGTGGAAAGCTTGATTTTGGATTAATTGCAAATATTACTGAGATAAATGCTAATTCTAGTGAAGTACAATTAAGTTTTGAAGGAGACTTCAACCCTATGATGGCAATGATGATAAAAGGTCCTATCGGAAAATTTATTGAGACTTTAGTAACGAATATGAAGGACGCTTTATAATTGTATTTTAAATAACATTAATACAACAACTCTATTTCTTTTAAGCTAAACGATTGTAAATTGTTATCTTCTAATAAAACCTGTAGGCACCCTTCTTGAGAAACTCCAGAAATAAAACCTGAAAACAGTTGTCCTTGTGCGCTTTTAAATGTTGAAGGTTTACCTTTTTTAAATAATAACGATTCATATTCAGCTTTCAAAAGAGAATGTTTACTATTTTTTAAAACAGAAAAATAATGTTTTAAATTTGTAATAAAGGCGAACAACAACTCTTCCAAATTAAAGTTCTTCCCTAAAATTAATTTTAAAGAAGAAGCCCTAAGTAAACCTTCAAACTCTATTTGGTTTACATTAAGCCCTACACCAATAACAGAAGATGACAAAACATTCTGCTTAATGACATTTTCAATAAGAATCCCACATATTTTTTTATTTTCTGACAAAATGTCGTTTGGCCATTTAATGCTTAATTTAGGAATGTTTAAACTATTTAAAAGCTTTACAACAGATAAAGCTACTACGATATTTAAATAATATTGATTATTAAAAGTTAAAAAACGAATATCCTTAAATACACTAACAGTAAGGTTTTTTGAGGTATTAGAATGCCATGTTGTTCCCATTTGCCCTCTCCCATTTGTTTGCTTATCTGTTATAACAATAGTATAATCATCTAACTCCTCGGTAACACTTAAATTTCGCAAATAAGAATTTGTAGAATCGATGGCATCAAGTTTGATTATACGCATAAAAATTG
>JAHDGB010000201.1 GCA_020627885.1 Flavobacteriaceae bacterium
AATACAAAAGTAATTTTTGCAGAAAGCCCTACTAATCCTGCTGTAGATATTTTAGATTTAAAACGTTTGGGTGTAATAGCAAGAAAACATAATCTTATTTTAATAATAGATAATTGTTTTGCAACGCCATATATACAACAACCTATAAAGTTTGGGGCACATCTAGTGATTCATTCTGCAACCAAATTAATAGATGGGCAAGGACGTGTTTTGGGAGGAGTAACGGTAGGTAATGCTCATTTAATACAAAAAATATATTTATTTTCAAGAAATACAGGACCAGCATTATCACCATTTAATGCATGGATTTTATCTAAAAGTTTAGAAACGCTTGCTGTAAGAGTAGATAAGCATTGCGATAATGCATTTAAAGTTGCTGTGTTTTTAGAAAAACAAGAAGAGGTTAAAAAAGTGAAATATCCTTTTTTGAAGTCGCATCCGCAATATGAGTTGGCAAAAAGACAAATGAAATTAGGGGGGAATGTTGTCGCTTTTGAAATAAAAGGAGGAATAGAAGCCGGAAGATTTTTTTTAAATAATATAAAATTATTATCACTTTCAGCAAACTTAGGAGATACAAGAACGATAGTTACGCATCCAGCCTCGACAACACATGCTAAACTTAAAAAAGAAGACCGATTAAAAACAGGAATAACTGGAGGTTTAGTTCGCATATCTGTAGGACTAGAGCATATAAATGATATTATAGAGGACTTAGATCAGGCATTAAAAAGGAATAGAGGTTAACCATAAGGGACACAAATAAAAAGAAGAGCAATTTCTATAAATAATGATGTAATAAGTGAATAAATTTTATTTTAAAGTAACATAGAAAAGTATAAGTTTGATGCTGTAAAAAACAATGAAAATAAACAGATGAAAAAAAGGTATATTTGACCATATGCTTTCAAAAAAGACAAAATATGGAATTAAGGCACTTATTTATTTAAGTAAGCAAAAAGATGGAATACCTATACAAATTGAAACTATTTCTAAAAACGAAAATATTTCAAGAAAGTTTTTAGAAAGCATTCTTTTAACACTCCGTAAGAATGGACTCTTGGGTTCAAAAAAGGGCAAAGGTGGCGGATATTACCTTATAAAAGCACCTATAGACATTAAGATGTCTTTAATTATGAGAGTATTAGAAGGACCAATAGCAATGGTGCCTTGTGTGAGTTTAAATTTTTATGAGAAATGTGAAGATTGCCCAGATGAAGATGCTTGCGGTGTTCATAGTTTAATGGAAGAAGTAAGAGATAGTACGTTAAGCATATTCAATAACAAGTCTTTAGCCGATTTAATTAAATAATTACAAATTGGATTTAAAATAAAGATAATAGTATATATTTGCATTTTAATCCTATTAATCCTATAGGGCAATAGTGTTTACGATTTTTAAAATATAAATAATGCTATAACTACAACAAAAAAAAATAAAATTGGATACGGAAAAACAAGAAGAAAATATAAAAAGGAGTATAGCAAAAACTGTAAGTTGGAGAATTGTTGGAACATTAGCTACTGTCGTAATTTCTTGGTTAATTACAGGAACATTAGCATTAGCTTTTTCAATAGGTGCTATAGAATTAATATCGAAAATGGTATTGTATTTTTTTCATGAACGGACTTGGAATAGAATAAAATGGGGGAAATAACATTATGAATTTAGAAAAAATAAACACAAATCTGAGATTAAAAACACCTAAAGAAATTGTGCAATGGGCACTAGAAAATTCTAAAAAACCAATTGTAACGACAAATTTTAGACCTTATGAAGCGGCAATTTTAAATGTAGTATCACAGGTTAAAAAAGACATAAAGGTAATTTGGTGTGATACAGGTTACAATACACCAAATACTTATAAGCATGCAAACAAGGTTATTGAACAACTAAATTTAAATGTAAAACTATATGTGCCTAGAGAAACAAAAGCATATCGAGATGTGGTGTTGGGGATTCCACAGCTTGATAATTCTAGGCACAAAATTTTTACAGAGCAAGTAAAGTTGGAGCCATTTAAACGAGCACTGTCTGAGCATAACCCAGATGTTTGGTTTACAAATTTAAGGAAAGGGCAAACTGTATATAGAGATAGCATAGGTATCGTTTCAAAAGGAAAAGACGGTATTTTAAAAGTAAGCCCATTTTATAATTGGACAGATAAAGAATTGGATGTGTATTTATTAGAAAATAATTTGCCTAATGAATTTAAATATTATGATCCAACTAAACAATTAGAAAATAGAGAGTGCGGATTGCATACATAAAATATAACGGATGGAATAAGTGATGCTAAATAATTTTCAATGAACTAAAAACTATTCATTGGCGAGTTCCATCTAATGATGATATAATAATAAGAATTAATGAAAGGAGACACATCTACTATAAACCCATTGGAAAACGAGGCAATATATATTATTAGAGAAGTCGCAGCTCAGTTTGAAAAGCCTGTATTATTATTCTCAGGAGGGAAAGACTCCATTACTTTGGTAAGATTAGCACAAAAAGCATTTTATCCAGCGAAAATCCCTTTTCCTTTAATGCATATAGATACAGGGCATAACTTTCCAGAAACTATTGAGTTTAGAGATCGTTTAGTAAAAGAATTAGGATTAGATTTAATCGTAAGAACAGTTCAAGATTCTATAGACCAAGGAAAAGTAAAAGAAGAATCTGGGAAATATGCAAGTAGAAATAGTTTACAAACAATTACGCTTTTGGACGCAATTGAAGAGTTTAAATTCGATGCTTGTATAGGTGGTGCTCGTAGAGATGAAGAAAAAGCAAGAGCTAAAGAACGTATTTTTTCTGTAAGAGATGATTTTGGGCAATGGAACGAAAAAAATCAAAGACCAGAGTTGTTCGATATGTTGAATGGACAAATTGAGTTAGGGCAAAATGTAAGAGTATTTCCTATTTCAAATTGGACAGAATTAGATGTTTGGTCTTATATAGAGAAAGAAAATATTGAAATTCCATCAATCTATTTTGCACATATTAGGGCAACATTTTTGCGGGATGGTTTAATCTGGTCTTCTCATGACGATGTTGTATATAGAGAAGAAGATGAAGTTGTAGAAAATCGTTTGGTTCGATTTAGAACCGTTGGTGATATGAGTTGTACAGCAGCAGTATTATCTGAAGCTAAAGACATTGCTACAGTAGTTCAGGAAATTAGAAACTCTACATTATCTGAACGTGGCGCACGAATAGACGATAAACGCTCTGAAGCTGCAATGGAAAAGCGTAAACAGCAAGGATATTTTTAGAACCCTAGCTCCGAAGGGGAGCTAGCGGGTTTGCCAGTAAAAAAATAAAAAAGAATAAAATTTTTCAGTAATAATTTAAAATTTACCCTAAAACTCCCTCTTTTATAGAGAGGGTGGGGAGAGAGAAATGGAAGTGTTAAAAATAGCAACAGCAGGAAGTGTAGATGACGGAAAAAGTACTTTGATAGGACGATTACTTTACGATACAAAATCATTAACAAGTGATAAATTAGAAGCTATTGAAAATAAAAGTAAACAGAGAGGTTACGATTATTTAGACTTTTCTTTAGCAACTGATGGTTTAGTGGCCGAAAGAGAACAAGGGATAACTATAGATGTTGCTCATATTTATTTTTCAACACAAACAAAGAGTTATATCATAGCTGACACGCCTGGTCATGTTGAATATACTAGAAATATGGTGACAGGAGCGTCTACATCACAAGTAGCAATCATATTAATTGATGCCAGAAAAGGAGTGGTTGAACAAACTAATCGTCATTTTTTTATCAATAACTTGTTACGAGTAAAAGACATTATTGTTGCAATAAATAAAATGGATTTAGTTAATTTTTCTGAAGAAAAATATAATGACATTAAAGCTAGTTTTGAGACTTTAATGACCAAAAGAGACTACCAAGAACAACAAATTACTTTTATTCCTATTAGCGCATTAAAAGGGGATAATGTGGTGAGTAAATCTACAAACATGTCTTGGTACAAAGGTAAAACAACATTAGAGCATTTAGAAACCTTAGATAGTAAAGCTATTTACAATAAAAGCATACCAAGATTTCCTGTGCAATATGTCGTACGTCCTAAAACTGAAGAGTTTCACGATTTTAGAGGGTATGCAGGAAAAGTATATGGAGGAGATTTAAGAGTGGGAGATACAGTAGTTGTTTTGCCTTCTCAAACCAAATCTAAAATAAAAGAAATCATTTTTTATGACAAACATTATAAAACTGCATCAAGACGTTCTTCAGTAACTATTACATTAGAGGACGATATTAATATAAGTAGAGGAGATATGTTGGTAAAAGAAAATGATTTACCAACTATAGATAAGCAATTTACAGCAACGGTTTCTTGGATGGATTCTCAAAAATTAACTAATGGAAGGAAGTATATACTTCAACATGGTATCAATAAAGTTTTAGCAAAAGTTGATCGTATTAATCATAAAAT
>JAHDGB010000202.1 GCA_020627885.1 Flavobacteriaceae bacterium
TATGTGTATACCAGTAAAAAATTTTATACGAATTTGTTATTGTTTTTTTCAGCGTTAACTTTTCTATCGTATAACCGTTTTGGTATTTAACTTTGTATTTAACCAGAATAATGTTTTTATCAAGAATTGAAAACTTCTTTAATTTTTTTTCTAAGAATATTCCATATTTTATATTCTTAATATCCATGTGATCAATAAATTTATAAAAAGTTTCATAGTAAGATGCTTCAAAAAAAGGGATCATTTTTTTTGGACTATTATGATTCTGATAAAAAGAATTAATGAAATCATCTACTGATGAAAAATTAAGTATTTCGGATTTCTCTATTAAATTTTGTGACCAGATAAACAAAGGAAAAAACAAAATTATTAATATCCGGTATTTCATTTTCATAAATTTGATTAAAATTAGGAATGAAGCTAGGTTTGCGCAAAATTAGTTTTTAAACTTATTAATTTATAAGATATTTTATGAAAAAAGGCTAAAAATAATTTCAACCCCCACTAATATTAACTTCAATAACGGATACTAAATGACTTTTAAAGTTTTCAACGGTTTGTTAAGGGTGTATTTTTTGTTCATAAAAAAATCCTTTACAATTAAGTAAAGGATTTTTAGTGATATTATCCTTTATAGATGAAACTATTCTTTCAACATTTTAGAAGTATAACTATTATCCATAGTTACTATTTTAACAAAGTATACTCCAGAAGGTAAATTATTTGTATTAAAGTGTCCATTTACTTTACTACGATTTAAGTTTTTATAAGCCTTTTTTACTTGTCCGTATTGGTCTAAAACAAATAGATCTTTAATTTTTGCTTTACTGCTTGTTAATTCTGCATCAAAAGAAATATTTATTTTTTCAGAAAAAGGATTAGGGAAGGTCTTTAAAGGATTAATAGTTTCTTTTTCCTCTTCAGTGCTAGATGTGCAATTCCATTCAGTAACAACATTTGTTGTATCGTCAAGTATAACGTTTTGCTTATCTTTTATAAACTCTTTTTGAGATTGGTCTATATTTAAGCATGTAATACCATTATTAGTTAAATCGACATACTCTAATTCTGTATTACTCTCAATACCAAACTCCCCAGGGTATTCACCTTCATCAAATTTATTACCTTTTAAGATTAAAGTTTTAAGATTTGGGAAGTCTGAAGCATAAAAGTTATCTGTATTTATATCTGTATATTTAATAGAAAGTTCTTTAAGGTTTTCATTTCTATTAAACTCAATTTTAGAGGCATTTAAATTAAATATTCTAACAGTCTTTAAGTTTGCGTTATTTTTAAAATTAATATTACTTTCAACAATACCTTGAGTTGTAAATGCAAATACCTCTAAATTTATTAGATTCCTCATTCCATCAAAATATTCCCCGCTAGATTTAGTACTTAATAGCTCTAATCCTTTAACATATGGTTCTGAACCAGAGCCAACTCTACCACTTAAACGAATATTTAATATTTTAGCACCATTTACTTCAGATTCTTGAATTAAACCATCACCATTATTATCAAACCTTAAATAAATTTCTCTTCTAAAATCGGAGTGCGGAAAAGTTACTGTTTTTTCTTTTATATGAGTTTTCCCAATTTCATAAACAGGAGTGTTATCTACACAATAATTTGTATTAAAATTATAATTATTTAAAATTAAGTTTTCTTGATTTTTATCAATCTTGATACAGTTTAAATTACTAACATTTTCAATATTTAATTCACTAATAGAGGTGTTAGAAATATCTAAAGAATGATTCGTTTTTAGTATTAAATTTTTTAGAGTTAACTTTCTTAAATTTGGACAGTTTTCAATCGAAAAAGGTAAGATAGTTTCCCCTCCATTTTCAATATTACCTTTAAATTGTTGAGATACTTCTAATTCTTCTAAATTAGGAGAGTTGCTAATTTTTAAATTTTCTAACTTATTAAAATCATAAAGTTTTACTTTTTTTAGTTTGGGATTCTTAGACAAGTCAATGTTTTTCATTAACATACCTATACCACTATAGCTTATTTCTTCTAAATTTGGTAATTGTTCAATACCATAAAATATATTCCCTCCTCTAGATCTGCTTGATTGATCTAACATGTTACTTGATCCGGTTGAGAATAGAACAGAACGGGTTGAAATTTTAGTCACAGTTTTTGCTTCTGAAACTTGAATTACTCCATCTTTATTAGCATCCGATACTTGTAAAATAGCTTTTCTTAATGAGTAATTAGGAATATCAATTACATCACGATCTTTATTCATGTATTCCTGAGCCATTATAGAACTGGCTCCTAACATTAACATTTTTGTAGTTAAAATAATTTTTTTCATTTAATAATTTTTTTTGATAATTTTTCTGGGGCAAAGATAGATAACGATATAAGCTATTTATGTGATCAAATAATTTTTGAAGATATTTTAATTTGTTTCAATTTTTATTAATTAATAGATAACTAACGTTTGTTAGTATTGAGCTTTAACCACTTTTTAAAAAATAATGATGCTATATATATATAACACTTTATCGTAAAAACATTTCAAAAAAAACATTTTAAACCGTCTTGAGAAGCAATTATTAAAATTTTTATATGACGTATTAGTATTTTAAATGGCATAAATTTATTGTAGGAAAACCCCAACAATCAAAGAATATAACTATTCTTTTTATTAACTTAGTTTATGACCCCAAATTAAATACTGAAGCTATACAATGTAATTTGGGGTTATTTTTTTTGATTTTTAGAAGTTTAAAAAGGGTAAATAAATAATACAGTTAAAATATTAAACTATAAAATAACAGAAATATGAAACAAGTTAAAGTCGATCCAAACACTCCACAATTCCCAAGTTTCCTACAAGGATTTAATAGACGTTGGTTTGCAAATAATTGTTGTGTAGTATATCTATGCCATACAACCGATGGCGTACAAGCTGCATTGGAAGAAGCAACAAACTTATATGGAGGAGCAGTAAAAATAAAATGTGGTGGGCATTGTTATGAAAACTTTGTGTTTAGTGATAAAACAAAGGCTATTATTGACGTAACTGGTATTGATGCAGTTGGTTATGATGATGCTAAAGGGTATTATTTAGGAGGTGGAGGTACCAATTGGGAAGCATTTAAAATATTATTTCGCGATTATGGAAAAGTATTGCCTAGCGGATCTTGTTACTCAGTAGGGCTAGGAGGGCATATATGTGGAGGAGGCTATGGGCTTCTTTCTAGATTAAATGGATTAACGGTAGACTGGTTGAGTGGTGTTGAAATAGTTGTAAAAGAAGGAAAAGATAAATTAGCACGCTCCATTTATGTATCGAAAGACTCTATTGGAGATGAAAGAGATTTGTTTTGGGCACAATGTGGCGGTGGCGGTGGAAATTTTGGCGTAATTACTCGCTATTATTTTAAAGATTTACCTAACTCTCCTCATAGTGCTTTCATTACTACATATGCTTTTGACTGGAGTGATTTAACTGTAGATAGACTTTATGAGTTGCTTAACTGGTATAAGGGATTTGCAGAAGATACTACTAACTGGAATCAGTTTGGCCTTTTTAAGCTTAATCATGAGGCTAATGGAGAAATTCAGTTAATTATACAAACAGCAACTCAGGGAGATGGCATATCTATAAATAATAATGAGCTATTAATTAATAAACAATCTGAAACTCTAAAAAAAATATGTCCACACAGCGGACCAAAATCACCAGTAATTGGTCATGGAGGTCATTACCAACCAGACATGACGGTAAATACTATTAATTACACATATTATGAGGCGACTCAATTGCTTAATGGATCTGGGCCTAATCAAAGGGGTAAATATAAATCTGCTTATATGAGAAAAGGATTTACTATGGAAGATGCTCAAGTTATTTTTAATCATTTAAAGAAAGTGCCTGAAGGCCTTACTAAATCAGATATGAAGCAAAGCTTATTACAAGTAGATTCTTATGGTGGTAAAATCAATACTATTTCCTCTGATGCTACAGCCATTGCGCAGAGAGATTCTATTTTCAAACTTCAGTATCAAACTTATTGGGCCTATGAAGAGGACGATTCCTATTTTTTAAGTTGGATTCGCAATTTTTATGGAGCAGTTTATAAAAATACTGGAGGTACACCTAACCCTAAATTAGATGAAACGCAAAATGTAGACGGTTGTTATTACAATTATCCAGATTCAGATTTAAATGATATTGTAGGAAGAGAAGGTGCTATGTCTCTTTATTTTCTTCAAAACTTAGAAAGGTTGAAAAAAGTGAAAAGTACATGGGATCCTGATAATTATTTTAATAATGCTCAATCAATACCACTTCAATCGCTTACTGAAGGAGTAAAAAGTTATTAAATTTTTAATTAGTATATAATTAGGGTTAAGAGAGTATTATGTTGGACATAATTTGAGATACAATTAACCTTAATTATGTGGTATTTATAAAATGACCGGAGGCGCAGGACATAT
>JAHDGB010000203.1 GCA_020627885.1 Flavobacteriaceae bacterium
AGCATCAAGCACGCAGATTTGAGAGCGAATGGTGCTTTAACAATTTCCTTTCTAAGAAAAAAATGAAAAGAAGAAGGCTAATAAGCAATAAGATCTAACAATTCTTTTTCAAACTTATCTCTAGACAAATATTGATCTTCCAACTGATTAACAAAAGGAATAGGAGTTTCTAAGCTAGCCACTCGTTTTACGGGAGCATCTAAGAATTCAAAACAATTTTCCATTATTAACGATGCAATATCGCTAGCAATACCACCAAATAAAGAATCTTCTTGTAAAATAATAACCTTACCTGTTTTTTTAGCAGAAGCATATATAGCATCCGTATCTAGAGGCTGAAGCGATCTTAAATCGATAACATCGGCATTTATATTACTATGATTACTTAATGTATTTAAAACCCAATGCACAGCAGCCCCATAAGATATTATTGTAATATCTTCTCCTTCTTTTAAGATAGACGCCTTACCAAAAGGAAGTGTGTAGTAGTCTTTAGGCACTTCTTGCCTAATACTTCTATACAAGGCTTTGTGTTCAAAAAATAAAACCGGATTAGGATCGTTTACGGCAGTAGCCAATAAGCCTTTAGCATCATATGGAAATGCAGGGTATACCACTTTTAAGCCTGGCGTTTTTGTAAACCAAGCTTCATTAGTTTGAGAATGAAAAGGTCCGGCAGCAACTCCTGCACCACAAGGCATGCGTAATACCACATCGGCATTTTGACTCCAACGGTAGTGAGACTTAGCCAAATAATTTACTACAGGGTTAAACCCAGAGGTTACAAAATCGCTAAATTGTAATTCAACAACACTTTTAATACCAGCTATAGATAGCCCCATTCCTGCCTCTACAATTGCAGATTCACAAATAGGAGTATTTCTTACTCGGTCTTTACCGAATGCCTCAACAAAACCATCAGTAATTTTAAAAACACCTCCATATTCTGCAATATCTTGCCCCATTATTACCAAATCATCATGGCGTTCCATTGATTGTTTAAGACCTTCGGAAATGGCATCGATTAAGCGAAGTTCTTTAGCTTCTGAATTATGATTATACTCCTCATATTCAAAACCTTGAAATACATCATTTAATTCATTACTTTCAGAAGGAATTATTGCAGGTTCTGCTCCGGCATCAGCCAAAGATTTATTAATATCGTCTTTTATTTCTTCAATAAGTTTTTCGTTTTTCTCTTCGGTAAGTATACCTTCATCCATTAGAAAGTCCTTATAATTTTCAACAGGGTCTTTTTTTGCCCACATGTCCATTAATTCTTTAGGAACATATTTCGTACCGCTAGCTTCCTCATGCCCTCGCATTCTAAATGTTTTAAACTCAATTAAAACAGGTCGTGGCTTTCTCCTTATAGATGCGGTAATTTTAGAAATAGAACGGTACACCTCTATGATGTTATTACCATCAATTATATGAGATTCCATACCATAGCCTAAAGCACGATCTGCTAAGTCTTTACAGTTATATTGCTCGCTTGTAGGTGTAGACAAACCGTAACCATTATTTTCTATACAAAAAAGTACTGGCAACTGCCATACAGAAGCCACATTAAGCGCTTCATGAAAATCGCCTTCGCTTGTTCCTCCTTCTCCTGTAAATACGGCTGTAACTTGTTTTTTGTTTTTAAGTTTACTTGCTAATGCTATACCATCTGCAACCCCAAGTTGTGGTCCTAAATGAGATATCATACCCACAATATTATACTCTTGTGTGCCAAAATGAAAACTACGATCTCTACCTTTAGTAAAACCAGATGCTTTACCTTGCCATTGGCTAAATAAACGAAATAAAGGAATATCTCTTGTTGTAAAAACACCTAAGTTTCTATGCATTGGTAAGATATACTCTTCTGGCTTCATAGCCATAGTTACCCCTACCGAAATTGCTTCTTGACCTATACCAGAAAACCATTTACTAATCTTACCTTGGCGTAAAAGAATAAGCATTTTTTTTTCAACCAATCTTGGTTTTAGCATATTCTTATATAAAGCAAGTAAAGTTTGGTTTTTTACTCCTTCTATATCGTATTTAAAAACAGATTTTATTTTAGCCATAATCACAAAAAATATTTGCCAAATATACTAATACTAGGTGAATATTTACATCTTAATTTAGATTATAAATGTGCATTACGGTAGATTTAATTTAGTACATATTATGAAATTAGCAAACCAACTTATTTAACTTATTACTAAGAATATTCATTTATAAATTTATAGGTATTTTAATTACATTTGTATACTAAATTAAAAATAACAAAACCGTTTATTGTTATGACGAGCATACCAAGTGTTAACTTGAAAGATTATTTATCGGATGACCCAAACTGTAAGCAGCAGTTTATTAATGATATTGGCAATGCTTACGAAAAAATTGGTTTTGTAGCTCTTAAAGGTCATTTTTTAGAAGATGATCTTATTGAAAGTTTATATAAAGAGATTAAAACGTTTTTCAACCTCCCTATAGAGGTAAAACGCAATTACGAAATTCCTAATATTGGCGGGCAAAGAGGCTATGTTTCTTTTGGAAAAGAAAGTGCCAAAGGAAAAAAAGAAGGCGATTTAAAAGAGTTTTGGCATTTTGGTCAGTATGTTGAAAATGACCCCGATTTAGAAAGCAAATACCCAAATAATGTTACTGTAAATGAGCTTCCTTTTTTTAATGCTGTTGGGAAAGAAACCTTCCGCATGTTAGAGAAAACTGCTAAATATGTTTTACGAGCTTTAGCCTTATATTTAGAATTAGACGAAACGTATTTTGATGCTTACATACATAATGGCAATTCAATATTAAGACCAATACACTACCCTCCTATTACCCAAGCTCCTAATAATGCCGTTAGAGCAGCTGCCCATGGAGACATAAACCTAATAACCTTACTTATGGGGGCGCAAGGTTATGGTTTGCAAGTAAAAAACAACAATAACGAATGGATAGATGCTATTGCTAAACCAGATGAGTTAATAATAAATGTTGGAGATATGCTTTCTAGACTTACAAACAACAAATTAAAATCAACCATACATCGAGTTGTAAACCCACCCGAAGAATTATGGCATACCTCTCGTTACTCTATTCCCTTTTTTATGCATCCAATTAAGGAAATGAAACTAAATGTTTTAGACAATTGCATTGACAATAACAATCCTAAAAAATTCGATGATATTACTGCAGGAGAGTATTTACATGAACGTTTAGTTGATTTAGGATTAGTAAAAATTTAATTTAATGGACTTAAAAGATCAACTAAAAAAATTATTTCCTGATCATACTACGGAAGAACAAGAAAACAAAAAAGAAGAGGCAAATAATTTATGGCTTCAAGAAGAACCTATTATTTGTAAGTACGAAAAAAGAAAAGGTAAACCCATTACTATTTTAGAAGGATATACAGGCTCTAATAATGATTTTAAAGACCTTGCTAAAGAAATAAAAAAAACATTAAGTGTGGGGGGCAGTTTTAAGGATGATAAAATAATAATACAAGGCGATTATCGCGATAAAATTATGGTAATTCTTAAAGAGAAAGGGTTTAATGTAAAACGCGTTGGCGGATAGGTAAACCTTAAAAGTAACTAAGAACAGAAAAAATTAATGAAACAAATAAATATTGGTGGAGTCCCTGAACACTTTAATTTAGCTTGGTATTTAGGGCTTAAAAATGGCGAGTATAAAGCTCAGAACATAAATTTAAGATGGCATGATTACCATGGTGGCACTGGAGCAATGAGTAAAGGGCTAAGAAATGGAGATATTGATATTGCTGTTATTTTAACTGAAGGAATTATTAAAGATATTATTGCCGGAAATAAAAGTAAAATTATTCAAACCTTTGTACAGTCTCCATTAATATGGGGCATTCATGTTGCAAAAAATTCTAATTATAAAAATTTAAACGAACTAAAAGGGACTAAAGCCGCTATTAGCAGATACGGTTCTGGCTCTCACCTTATGGCATATATAAATGCCAAAAAGAATAATTGGAATATAGAGAAAGACCTTAATTTTGAAGTTATAAAAAACTTAGATGGTGCAGTAAAAGGTTTAACTGATGGCAAGGCCGATTATTTTATGTGGGAAAAATTTACAACAAAACCATTAGTAGACGATAACGTTTTTAGACGTATCGGAAATTGCCCCTCACCATGGCCCTGTTTTGTTATAGCTGTTAGAGAAGAGGTTTTAAAAACCGATAGAGAGCACATAAAAACTATTTTAAACATTATAAATAGTACAACAGCAGAATTTAAAGACATTCCTAGTATAGATCGTATGATTGCTAATAGATACGACCAAGAAATTGAAGATGTCCAAGAATGGTTAAACCTAACCGAATGGTCTCAAGATATTATAAGTAAAGACACTATAGAGCAAGTTCAGGATCAATTACTTTCATTAAATATTATTCCTGAAAAATGGAATTATGAAGATTTAGTAT
>JAHDGB010000204.1 GCA_020627885.1 Flavobacteriaceae bacterium
GTAATAACACAAATATCGCTATTTGCAGTTTTAGAATAATCGCTTGTACTTCCTGTTATTTTGGTATCAAATCCGTTTAGAGAAGCGGTTTGCATTAAATCCATTGCTTTACCTTCTGCAAATCCTTCTTTTATGTCTAAAAGAACGACTTCGCTAGCAAAGTTTTTAATGGCGATATACTCTGCACAACTTGCGCCTACTGCTCCTGCTCCAACTACTGTTACTTTCATTGTCTATTTTTTTTAGTTTGTGTTATGTTTTTAAAATACTTGCAAATTTAATAATTAATATGCTATATATTATAGTTTATTCCAAATACAATATTAGAATAGCGCCCAAAAGTGAGCATTGCATTTGTTGAAAACTTATTAATTTTATAATTAATCCCAAAGTCTGCCTTAAAAGCAACATCATCGCCATCTAATTTTTTTAAAGCTTCATTAAGAATCTCTAAAACCAACGCGCCTTTTCCTCCTATAGTATAATCGAAATTACTCTTTGTTACCCCTAAAGCTGTTGAAACATCAAAATTACCCATAGTTTTAGAGCCTATTATATTAAACGAATAGGTTTCGCCATCTATTATAACCGAATTAAGCGTGGTGTTTAATGCTAAATTAACTTCATTAAACAGCACACCAATATCGTATTTTGAATAGGTAAAGAGTGTTGCTATGGCGTATGACGATTTATTGACCTTAGGTAGCCATTGCGATACATTATGTTGCAAACCAAAACCAAAAAGCTCGTACTCTGTATCACTAATTTTTATTTTAGGTGAATAGCGCCCTATTAGCGTGGTCCCTTTCCATAAACCTAGAGCTAATTGCAATTGCGCATGCATAACTACAGCTTCATTAATTCCTTCGGGCGAATCGAACTCAAAGACCTCACCATTTATAACCCCTTCAATAACAACAAACTCATCATTACCCAATGCTGTTTGTAGGTAGGCTTCAGTTTCATTACCCTTAATTGTTAAGTTTCGAAGTTGAGATTCGCTAACCAAAAAACGATTAAACTTTTTTGGCACCAGTAACGCATTACCTTGTACAGAAAACTCAACATCCCAAAGCGATTTTTCTTTAGCACTAGTATACCAACCTCCTGAAGATTGGTATACTGCTGCTTCTGCTGCTGGTGTAATATACTGCCCCGATAGAAATACTAAATCTTCCGCGACATTATTGATATCGCTAAAAGTAGTATTTTGAGCAGATATCGTTGTTGCTACAAAAAATAAAACGAAACCTATATTACGCGTCAATGTTTGCATACACCGCATTTTTCTCAATAAACTCCCTTCTTGGAGGTACCTCATCTCCCATTAACATTGAAAAAATACGATCTGCTTCTACTCCGTTATCAATTTGAACTTGGCGTAAGGTTCTAAAATCGGGATTCATAGTTGTATCCCATAATTGCTCCGCATTCATCTCTCCAAGACCTTTATAACGTTGTATTTTACTTCCGTCTCCAAACTCCTTAATTATTTCAGCACGCTCATCGTCATCCCATGCGTAGCGTTTTTTGGCACCTCTTTTTACTAAATATAAAGGAGGTGTTGCAATATAAATATGTCCGTTTTCAATCAACTCTTTCATGTACCTAAAAAAGAAGGTTAATATTAGTGTTTCAATATGACTACCATCGATATCGGCATCACACATAATTACTACCTTATGGTAACGCAGTTTTGAAAGGTTTAACGCCTTGCTATCTTCTTCTGTACCTATTGTGACTCCTAAAGCGGTAAAAATATTTTTAATTTCCTCGTTTTCAAAAACTTTATGTTGCATTGCTTTTTCAACATTCAATATTTTCCCACGTAAAGGAAGAATGGCTTGAAATGCTCTATCTCGTCCTTGCTTGGCTGTTCCTCCTGCCGAATCTCCCTCTACAAGAAATACTTCGCATTTTGCAGGATCTTGCTCTGAACAATCGCTTAATTTTCCTGGTAAGCCCCCAATACTCATTACGGTTTTACGCTGCACCATTTCTCGTGCTTTTTGAGCTGCATGCCGTGCTTGAGCTGCCAAAATTACTTTTTGCACTATGGTTTTTGCATCGTCCGGATTCTCCTCAAGATAATCGGTTAACATTTCGGATACTGCTTGACTTACAGATGCAGAAACTTCTCGATTACCTAACTTCGTTTTTGTTTGCCCTTCAAATTGTGGCTCTTGAACTTTTACAGAAATAATAGCAGTAAGTCCTTCTCTAAAATCATCGCCAGCAATATCAAACTTTAACTTATCTAACATTCCTGAATTATCAGCAAATTTTTTAAGTGTATGTGTTAACCCTCGACGAAAACCAGAAAGGTGTGTTCCTCCTTCGTGTGTATTAATGTTATTTACATAGGAATGTAAATTTTCAGCATAAGATGTATTGTAAATCATCGCTACCTCTACAGGGACTCCATTTTTCTCCCCCTCGAAAGCAATAACGTCTTTCATTAATGGTTCTCTATTACCATCTAAAAACTTAATAAATTCCTTAAGCCCTTCTTTTGAATGAAAAGTTTCGCCCTCAAACGAACCGTCTTCTTTGGTTGCTCTTTTATCTACTAAGTGTATAGTAATCCCTTTATTAAGATAGGCTAATTCTCGCAATCTGCTAGCCAATGTATCGTAACTGTATTCTAATGTTTGAGTAAATATTGTTGAATCTGGTCTAAAAGTAACTATTGTACCTCTTTTATCCGTATCTCCAATGGCTTTAACGGGGTATAAAGATTTTCCTCTTTTATATTCTTGCTCCCATATTTTTCCGTCTCTATAAACAGTAGCTCTTAAATGCTCAGAAAGGGCATTTACACAACTAACACCTACACCGTGGAGCCCACCAGATACTTTATAGGAATCTTTATCAAATTTCCCTCCGGCTCCAATTTTAGTCATTACTACTTCTAAAGCCGAAATACCTTCTTTCTTGTGTAGGTCTACAGGGATACCACGCCCATCATCTTCAGTTGTAATTGAGTTATCCTCATTAATAGTTACTGTGATATTGTCGCAATGCCCAGCTAATGCTTCATCAATAGAGTTATCTACAACTTCATATACTAAATGGTGCAAACCACGTACTCCAACATCTCCAATATACATTGAAGGACGCATGCGTACATGTTCCATCCCTTCTAAAGCTTGGATACTATCTGCAGAATAATTATGCTTATTAAACTCTTCTTTTTTATCGCTCATACGGGTCTTTTGTTTTATTTGTTTTAAAAAATCAACAAAAAGAGAGATTCTTTTTTGCTGACATACAAATATACGGAAACGCTGAGGCTATTTCATGCGATTTAAAGGATTTAAAGGGTTTTTATTAACAATTTGTTCATTTCTACAAAAGCTCTTAAATCGACTGAAAATCGCTTTAAATTGAGTTTTGCAATATTTTTTAATCATCAATTTATAGAAATAAACCTAAAGTAGCTTAGACGCTAAATTTTAAAATTAAAAAGCTATTTTTTTTATCTAACAGAAGGCTTTTTAAGTAAAAAACACTCTAAATAATCCACATTATTTTAAGCTCTATTTTTTTCTTGAATATTTCTTACAAGCGATGTCGTCATATTACGTGTTAAAATTCTTGGTAGTCTTGACAAAAACTTATTAAAAGTTCCTGGCACCGCGACTGTTTTTCCATTTTTCATTGCACTGTAACCATATGCAACAACTTTTTTAGGACAGGCCATATTAAACATTATTTTATTTTCTGACGATGAGCCTGCTACTACTTTTTGAAACTTTGTTTTTGTTGGTCCTGGGCATAATGCCGTAACTGTAACCCCTGTACCTTTAAGCTCATTAGCTATAGCTTCAGAAAAAGACAACATATAAGCTTTTGAGGCATAATATAAGGACATTAATGGACCGGGTTGAAACGCTGCTAAAGAAGAGACATTAAGAATGCGTCCTTCCTCTCTTTTTATCATACTTGGTAAAAACAACTTTGTTAAATGTGTTGTTGTTAACACATGTAAATTTAGCATGGTCGATTCTCGTTCCCAATTGGTTTCGGAAAAAGAACCAAACAAGCCAAAACCAGCGTTGTTTATTAAAACATTTACAGGGATATCTTTTAGGCTATTAAAAATAGAAATTGCGACATCTACTTTGCTTAAATCTTCCACCAACAACCTTACCTCAGAAATAGAAACCATTTCTATTTCTTTTTTTACATCCCTCAATTTTATAGCATCGATATCAACTAATACAAGATTATATCCTTCTTTTGCTAAAAGAATAGCAAATTCATAACCTAAACCCGAAGCTGCTCCAGTAACAAGCGCAGTTTTTACCATAGTCCTTTTTAGGAAAAAATTAATACCGCAATATAATTAAAAATATAATGTATTTTTTAGTTTCAACCCTACTAAAAACTTTTCTTTTTGAAGTAAAATATCCTAATTTATTAATCGCATATATATTTATTCAATGTAAAAAT
>JAHDGB010000205.1 GCA_020627885.1 Flavobacteriaceae bacterium
GCGTGGTACTTCCTGAGGTTTGAGTTACCAGCATAGGGTCCAAATTAGGTTTATAAACCTCGACAGCCAAGCCTAATAAATAGACACCATAAACTTCCCCTTCAGATGTAATCCTTAAAGTCGTTGCTGTGCTCTGATTATTTAAAATTTCGTTATTAGGATTGTCCAATTCAAACACAGCTGCATCAAAGCCCAAAGTATTGGTACTAGCTGGTACTCGATCTATAAAATCGCCATTGCCTACTGTAATTCTACTGTTAAAGAAATTATCACCTGGTCGCTGAGGAGCTACTAAGTCTACAAAATTACCCGCTATATTTCTAATTTGTAATCGATCTCCTGTAATGCCTCTATCACCTTCTAAAGACCCCAAAACAACATCTCCTCTCACAGCTCCATTTGGCACAGTTACAAAACCATTAAAATTGACATCTACATTTGTTGGATTGCCTGTTCCATCATTCATTATGTGTGCATAACCATCGAATAATGTAATATTTTTTGCTGGTAAGTCTTGGCTCTCGTATATAAATACAATTTGCCACCCAGCTGCAGTCCCTGCATTACCAAAATTATTTTCATTTGCCACTACATTTGCAACTTGATAATTACCATAAATATCGACACCCAAACGCGCCACATCTGGAGTAATATCCCTAACGCATATATAGGGTAGATTACTAAAAGTATTATTAGTATCCTGATAAATAACATCATCAGCTTGCACTGTAGTATAAGCAGTATCTCCTGGCAACATTAATTTAACCTCGTTAAAATCCCAGCCATTTACTTGCGCCGAGTCAGCTCCTGCCCAATATAAAAAAGCTCTTAATATTGTAATACATGGCTCTGTAACTTCTGGGTTTACAAAGTTAGCACTACTGGAATTAAACGTGGTTGTATCTGCATCTATATCGACATATGCACTTTGACCAAAACCATTATCACCTTCTCCGTTATATGGATCGGTGGCATGCCTAGAAATCATATTATTAGCTATAATAGTAACATCTCCTTCAATGGATAGACTAAAACGCTCAGTAAAAGGTGTTGCAACTTGTGCTTCAACAAAAATTCCGATAAATAAAGTTAAATAGGTAAGTAACGTAATTTTTCTGCTCATAATTAATCAAAAATTGGTTGTTAATACTATTTGCTAGAAAACATTATACACTAAACACATAAAATGTTTAAAAACAATATTTCTTAAATATTAAGCTTTTGATTAAAAAAAGAATCTGCAATAATTTAAGACATTATTACACAGTTAATCAGACTATTAAGAAACAAACTAATATAATATATTTTTTACCAAAAATTTAAAAAATCATTTTTAATCGACATCCAGTTAAAAAACCTGTTAAACTCACAAAAAAAAATACAAAACAAGCAAAATTATAACATTTTTAATACGAAATACATTGTTTTTTAACCCAATTAAAGAGTTATTATTAGTATTTAAGCACAAAAACTAAACATAAAAAAAACCTTTCAAAAAAAATAAGAAAGGCTTTTTACAAAGAATATTTTTTATTTTTTTTAATTACTCCCCAATAGAATATAACCTTGAATTGGATCGATCTCTTCTGCTGTGTCATTAAACTTAACAACATAATAATAAGTTCCTGTAGGTAATTTTCCCGAAGCACCTAATGAAGCTTCTGGAGACTCTCCTTTCCAAGTATTATCATAATTTGCATTAGAATACACTCTAGTTCCCCAACGATTATAAATATCTAGACTTATTGAGAAAGCGCATAGTCTTGAATGACTATTTTTTATATCATATTTAATTGATAAAAAATCATTTAACCCATCATTATTGGGTGTTACCAGCTTTGAAACATTAATACTATCAGTTAACGCCTTTTCACACTGTATACAGTCTCTATGCACATTTACCACCACCCCAGTTGAAAATACACAATTAAGCGCATTAGTATGGGTGTAAGTAAACTCATAATTACCTACTGCTACATCTAATGGATCAAAAACACTACCATTTAATAAGGTAATATCATCTGAACTCCATGTTCCCGTTAAATCTGAGGTATTACTTACAAAGCTATTTAAATCTATTGAAGGATCTTCCACACAAATAGTTGTAGATTGGTTATCCGTTGCGCCAGAAGTAGCAACCACTATTTCCTGAGTATGAACAGACTCATTTCCACAAGCATCTGTCGCAGTCCATGTTCTTATAATAGTATAATTAGATGCATCTACTGTTTCTTCTCTTTCTTCAAAACCTACTCTAATATCTGTAGTAGCAGTACAATTATCGGTAAACACTAATGACGGGGCTTCCGGTACATCTTGACATCCAATACTTATATTTGGTTCATATGAAGTACTTAACTCTGGAGCAATATTATCATTAACAATAATGGTTTGGTTAACATTTATCGTATTTCCACACGCATCTGTAACACTATAAATTCTAGTAATAGTTATTGGACAACTAGTACCATCAGCACTCTCAGATACAAAAGCTACAGTTGGTGTTGAACAATTATCAGCTTCATCTATTACAACTAATGGATCTTGAGTTGGCACATCTGCCATACATTGCACATTTATTGCTGCTGGATTACTTGCTGTTGGCGCAATTACATCTGTTATCGTAATAGTTTGTACATAATCAGCAATAGTTACACCGCAAGCATCTGTAAAATTCCATGTATTGGTATATGTCCCTGCATTTGGACAATCTGGATCTGGCACAAAAGCACCTGCTATTTTATTTAAAGTTATAAATTGAAACGGATTACACTTGTCGGTTATTGGAGCCAATAACTGTGCGGCATCCAATCCTGCTGTGTCCTCGCAACTTAAAGTACGATTTAAATCTAAAGGCGGTGTAGCCCAATCTATTGTTGGCTGAATAATCTCTATAACCACTGGAGTATCAAGACATGTTGTAGGATCTATAGTACTTATCGATATTAATGGATCATCTGGGTTAGTTGCTCCATTAAATGCAGCTTCAAATTCCAATTCAAAATCTAAATCACAATCTTCTTCTAAGAAAAAACAATCGTCTTTTACTTGAAATTCCATATCTATACTTAAAGCTGGACTTCCAATATCTAACAATCCATCCGCTATATTATAAACCAATCGATTATCTGGCAGCTCATTATAAGTATATGTAACTCCAGGAGGCAAAGTTGCTGGTGGCACAAAAACAATCTGTTGTGGTAAATTTGCTGATAGAGCTAAATTTACTGTATCATCATTTCCGTGGTTTTCAATATTCACATTAAACCCTATAATATCTCCTGGATTAGGTGTTGCACTTCCTGAGGTTTGTGTTACTAGCATAGGGTCTAAATTAGGCTTATAAACCTCGACTGCTAATCCTAATAAATATACGCCATATACTTCACGATCTGATGTAATTCGTAATGTAGTTGCTGTACTCTGATTATTAAGAATTGTATTATTAGGGTTATCCAACTCAAATACTGCAGCATCAAAGCCTAAAGTATTAGTACTCGCTGGATTTCTGTTTACAAAATCACCATTTCCTACTGTAATTCTGCTATTAAAAAAATTGTTTGCATCACGTTGAGGAGCAGCTAAGTCCACAAAGTTCCCTGCTATATTTCTAATTTGCAGATGATCACCTGTAATTCCTCTATCGCCTTCTAAAGACCCTATAACTACATTTCCATTAACCGCTCCATTAGGAACAGTTACAAAGCCATTAAAATCGACATCCACATTAGTTGCATTCCCATTTCCACTTTCTATATGTGCATAACCATCGAATATAGTAATATTTTTTGCTGGTAAATCCTGGCTCTCATACACAAATACAATTTGCCACCCAGCTGCAGTTCCTGCATTTCCAAAATGATTCTCTCTTGCCATTACATTTGCCACTTGATAATTACCATAAATATCTAGCCCCAAACGCGCAACATCTGGAGTGATATCTCTAACACATACGTATGGTCGGTTATTAAATTCATTATTAGCATCTTGGTAAATGACATTATCTGCCTGTACCGTTGTATACGCAGTATCTCCTGGCAACATTAGCTTTACTTCATTAAAATCCCAGCCATTAACCCCATTAGAATCTGCACCAGCCCAATATAAAAAAGCTCTTAGTATTGTAATGCATGGTTCGGTTGTTTCTGGGTTTACAAAATTAGCGCTGCTAGAATTAAAAGTAGTATTATCCGCATCTACATCTACAAATGTACTATTCAAAAACCCGCCATTATCACCATCTCCATTATAAGGATTAGTTGCGTGTTCTGAAATCATATTATTAGCTATAATAGTAACATCTCCTTCCAAAGACTGGCTAAAACGCTCAGTAAAAGGGGTTGCTACTTGTGCTGTTGAAAAAATTCCAATAAGCAAAATTAAATGGGTTAAAAATGTAGTTTTACAGCTCATAATATTAACAGGTTGAGTATTTAGT
>JAHDGB010000206.1 GCA_020627885.1 Flavobacteriaceae bacterium
TTAATTATACTTTTTATAAATCCTTTACTTCTAACTGTAAATAATACGCTTCAGGCTCTATTTTTGAATTAGCCTCTGGGTATGGCATTACGCTATGTCCAATTATTGAAATCGTATCTGAAGAGAAAATAGTCTTGTCCCCCTTAGAGTCAAACGTTATTTTTTTACTTTCAAGTTTTTCTCCGTCTTTATATACATCAACTAAAACAACTGCTTCACCTGCCCACATACAATTTACTCCCTTTGGGCACCTTGAGTCCGAAACAACTTCAACAAGTTTAACTTCTATATTTTTTGCTTTATATGCTGTATTTAATTTTAATTTAGAAATAATTTTCGGTGCCTTCACTTTTTTATCGCTAGCATCTTGTGAAAATGCAAGCGCAGTAAATATCATAAATGCTACGCATATTAAATTTTTCATAACAGAGATTTTTTTTGAATTATTGAAATGTTACAAGCCATAAATATAGTTTAAATTGTACCAATAATGATATTAAACACTTAAAATACGTTATACGCTAATCTAAATTTATAGTTTAAATCTATTTACACCTCTTTAATAAACAAGTTTTTAGCAACGTTTAAAGACACCAAAATAGTTGTATTGTTTAAACCTATTTTAATTGAGCTATCATACGGCTCTCTATAAATAATGTCAACTATCGTGCCTAAAGCAATACTGTTTCCATCTAAATATTTTAAAAACACTGAAGACGTATCTTTAACTCCAACACACTTATACGATTTGCCAATCACGGCTTGAGATAATAAAATCTTATTTATAGATTTAAAATTCCCTTGCTTATCAGGAATCGGGTCGCCATGCGGATCGTATTTTGGAAATTCTAAAAAAGCATCTAATTCATCTATTAACTTCTCTGATCGAATATGCTCTAAATGCTCTGCTACTTCATGCACTTCATCCCATGTAAAATTCAGTTTTTCAACCAAAAACACTTCCCAAAGGCGATGTTTTCTAATAATATTTATTGCTACACTTCTACCATTTCTGGTTAGGTTTACACCATGATACTTCTTATAATCAATATACCCTTTTTCGGATAGTTTTTTAATCATATCTGTAACCGATGATGCCTTCGTTTTCATTGCCCGAGCAATTGCATTGGTATTTACCATCTCTAAACCCTGCTTCCCTAAATGATAAATTGCTTTTATATAATTTTCTTCAGTAAGTGTAATCATCTTTATGCTGTGTACAACAAATATAAACATCTAAAAGTAAACTAAAATTTAGATTAATCTAAATTTTAGTTTACTTTTGCAAAAATATTTACTTACATGAAGCTAATTACTGCGTTTTTATTTTGCTATAGCTTGGCTACAATAGCGCAAAATAGTTACACCATTTCTGGTACCATAGACTCTGAAGGCAGTAGCCTACCTTATGCAAATGTTTACATAGAAAACACAAAAAAAGGAACAACAACAAACGATACTGGGCATTTTAAAATCAAAAATATTACTCCTGGAAACTACACACTTATTGCTTCTTTTGTTGGGTTTAATACTGTAAAGAAAAAAATTATTGTTACCAATAAAAATGTTTCACTAAATTTCAATTTAGAACCAAATGAGCATTTAACTGAAATTGTCATTACTGGAACTTTAAAAGCTGTTTCAAGATTAGAAAGTGCTGTACCAGTAGAGGTTTACTCTCCTACTTTTTTAAAGAAAAATCCAACCCCAAATGTTTTTGAAGCTTTACAAAATGTAAATGGGGTTCGACCTCAACTAAATTGTAATGTTTGTAATACAGGAGATATTCACATTAATGGCCTAGAAGGACCTTATACTCTTGTTTTAATAGACGGCATGCCAATAGTTAGCGGTTTGTCTACAGTTTATGGGCTCTCCGGAATACCGAATTCTCTTATTGAACAAATTGAAATTATTAAAGGCCCCGCTTCTTCCTTATATGGAAGTGAAGCCGTTGGTGGTTTAATAAATGTAATTACAAAATTACCTGAAAATGCGCCAATTGTTTTTGCAGATACTTACGCTAACGATTGGGGAGAAATTAATGCAGACATGGGTTTCAAAACTAAAGTTGGAAAAAAAGCAACTCTTTTATTTGGAACTAATTATTTTAATTACAGCAACCCTATAGATAATAACAACGATAATTTTACAGATTTAACATTACAAAATAGAATCTCAGTATTCCAAAAATGGAATTTTAATAGAAAAAACAAAAAAAAAACAGCCTTGGCAGGACGTTACTTTTATGAAGATAGATGGGGAGGTGAGTTACAATGGAATAAAAATTATAGAGGCGGTTCCGAAATTTATGGTGAAAGCATTTATACTTCACGATACGAATTACTAGGGAATTACGAACTCCCAATTAGTGAAAAAATGAATTTTCAATTTTCTTATTCAGATCACGATCAAAATTCTGTTTATGGAGACACCCCTTATTCAGCAAAACAACGTATTGGATTTGGGCAATTATCTTGGGACAAACCACTTAAAAACCACGATTTATTAGTTGGAGTTGCTGGGCGTTATAATTATTATAACGATAATACGGCTGCTACAGTAAAACCTGATAAAATTGTTATTCCATCATTATTTATACAAGACGAAATCACACTAACCAAAAAACAAAAACTATTATTAGGCCTGCGTTACGATTACGATAAAAGGCATGGGGCAATAATTACACCAAGGCTCGCTTATCGTTTCAAACCCACAGATGATGATATTATTAGATTAAATGCAGGTACAGGATTTAGAGTTGTTAACCTATTTACCGAAGAACACGCAGCTCTAACTGGCTCTCGAGATGTAATTATTAAGGAAACACTAAACCCAGAACAATCTTATAATGTAAACATTAATTATCTAAAAAAAATATATACCAAAAAAGCCATGCAATTCACTTTAGATGCATCAGCCTGGTATACACATTTTACAAATGCAATTATTCCTGATTATGACACGAATCCAAATCAAATTATATATGATAATTTAGAAGGGTTTTCAACTTCTTTAGGGTCAAGCCTAAACCTAGATGCAATATTTGGCAGTGGTATAAAAGGATCTGTTGGCGTTACTTTTCAAGAGGTAAATCAAACCGAAAATAATATAAAAACAAGACAAATTTTAACCGAAAAATTTACAGGGACTTGGGCACTATCCTATAAAAATTATAAAACAAATCTAACATTAGATTATACTGGTAATCTTTATGGCCCTATGCGATTACCAATTTTAGGGTCTCTAGATCCTAGGAAAGAATTTTCTCCAACTTGGAGTATTCAAAACATACAATTAACCTTTGATAAATTTGACAATTTAGAATTTTATAGTGGTGTTAAAAACCTATTAAACTGGACACCTAATCGTAATAATCCTTTTGTTATTGCAAGAGCAAATGATCCGTTTGATAAAGACGTTGTTTTTGACTCTAATGGCAATGCTCAGGTTACTACAGACAATCCTTATGGGTTAACTTTTGATCCAACATATGTTTATGCACCAAATCAAGGCAGGCGATTCTTTTTTGGTGCTCGCTATACTTTAAAATAATTCATTAAATTTTTAGTAAATTCACAAGAAATATTTAGACTTATGAAAAAATACATTTCAGCTCTTATTATTTTAATAGTCATCTCATCCTGTAAACAAAATAAGACGCCAGAAAACGAAAATCTAAAAGTCGTTACCACAACAACTATGATTACAGATTTAGTAAAAAACATAGGTGGCGATTATATAAACCTTCAAGGTTTAATGGGTAGTGGTGTAGACCCACATTTATACAAGGCCAGTGAAGGCGACGTTTCCAAGCTAGTTAATGCCGATATCATTTTTTTTAATGGTCTTCATTTAGAAGGGAAACTAGTTGAAGTATTTGAAAAAATGGGAAGCAAAACCAAAACACCCATTGCCTTAGGAGAAAGCTTGGATAAAAACACCTTAATTGGGTCTGATTATTTTGCTTCAAATTACGATCCGCATGTCTGGTTCAATATTCAATATTTTAAACAATTTGCAAAAAAAGTAACCGCTGTACTTTCTGAAAAAGATCCTAAAAATGCTTTAAATTATAAAAAAAATGAAACCGTCTATTTAACCAAATTAGAAACACTTCAAAAAGAAATTAAAACCATTATTGAAACCTTACCAATTGAAAAACGAATTTTAGTTACTGCCCATGATGCTTTTAATTACTTTGGAAAAAACTATGGTTTTGAAGTTGTTGGCTTACAAGGGTTATCGACAGCTACAGAAGCAGGTGTCCAAGACGTACAAAAACTAGCAGCTTTTATAATAGAAGAAAAAGTAAAAGCCATTTTTGTTGAAAGTTCAGTACCAAAACGTACCATTGAAGCATTACAAGCCGCTGTAAAATCGAAAGGTCATGAGGTTATTATTGGAGGAACTTTATTCTCTGATGCCTTAGGTAAT
>JAHDGB010000207.1 GCA_020627885.1 Flavobacteriaceae bacterium
TTATTATGGTTACTTGTTGTCATTTTTAAAAGGATATAATAGTTTCTTATACAAATATATGTTTAAAAAAAGGTAATATGCAATACAAAGTACTAAAAATTAACAAAAAATTAACATATTGAGGTGTTGAATATTTTCAATAAATTAGTGAAACATTAAAATTTAATTTTGTGAAGTTAACTCCGAAAAAGCTTAATAGCTTTATGTTATTTAAGCTACCTTCAGCATTTATATGCGGTGTTCGTGCAAAAACACTAAATAATGAGTGTTGTGTAGTTACAGTGAAGCATAAATGGATAAATCAGAACCCTTTTAAGTCAATGTTTTGGGCAGTACAGGGTATGGCTGCCGAGCTCACAACTGGAGCAATCATAATAAGTAAAATTAGACAAAGCAACAGACGCTTTTCTATGCTGGTAACAGCAAACAATGCTACTTTCATAAAAAAAGGAACAGGAAAAATAACATTTACGTGTAATGATGGTCAGTTGGTCGATAGAGTATTAGCTAAAGCTATAAAAACAAAGCAAGGACAAATTATAAAAATGGAATCTGTTGGAAAAAATGAAGAAGGCATTATTGTATCTGCATTTAATTTTGAATGGTCAGTAAAATTGAAAGAGGTCTAAAAATGAAAATTAATATAATTAACCATTAATATGTAACAAAACCGGAACTACACCAACATATAAACATATTAATTTAAAAATACTAAAAAATGACAGCACACGAAATAGATTATAGAATTTATGGAGAAGAAATGCAGTATGTAGAAATTGAGTTAGATCCCCAAGAAGGAGTAATAGCAGAGTCTGGGAGTTTTATGATGATGGATGATGGTATTAAAATGGAAACTATTTTTGGTGATGGTTCTCAAAAAGATACTGGTTTTTTAGGAAAAATATTAGGGGCCGGAAAAAGGATACTTACAGGAGAAAGTCTTTTTATGACAGCCTTTTATAATACAATTTCAGGAAAACGCAATGTTTCTTTCGCCTCGCCTTACCCAGGGAAGATTATACCAATAGATCTAACTGAATACGATGGGAAGTTTATTTGTCAGAAAGATGCATTTTTATGCGCAGCTAAAGGTGTAAGTATAGGAATAGAATTTAGTAAAAAATTAGGAAGAGGCTTATTTGGAGGAGAAGGCTTTATCATGCAAAAACTAGAAGGAGATGGTATGGGGTTTGTTCATGCAGGAGGTACTATATCTAAAAAAGTATTAAAAACAGGAGAAGTCTTAAGAATAGATACTGGCTGCATTGTTGGTTTTACAAAAGAAATTAACTATGATATTGAATTTGTAGGTGGTATTAAGAATACTGTTTTTGGAGGAGAAGGCTTGTTTTTTGCTAAATTACAAGGACCTGGAGTTGTTTATGTCCAATCATTACCTTTTAGTCGTTTGGCAGGTCGTATAATATCTAGCATACCAAGAGGGGGAAGTAGTAAAGGAGAAGGTAGTGTTCTGGGTGGTTTGGGTAATATTTTAGATGGGGATAATCGTTTTTAAAAAATGCTTAAGTTTTATTTAACATGATGTTTTTTTGTTTTTTTTAGTAAATGACTTATTTTTTTATTACATTTAGTCGGAATTAGTAGACCGTTTGCCTAAAAAATAGCATTTTTAATAATTTAAACCCTAACAAATAACTATGGCAAGAGCAATGTTTGAGTACACTAAAATTGTACTTGATAAAGTAAGTTTTGATACAGTATTATTTTGTAAAGAAGTACAAAAAGCACTTCAAAGATTATTACCCTACGAAATTGAAGAGCTTAAGATTTTTATAGAATCTTTAGTACAGCAAAATCCTAATTTAAATCAATGTTTAATTTATCTAAAACCATAAAAAAAAGCGGCTTACGAGTCGCTTTTTTATTTAGACAAGGGGCTAATTATTTCTACATTATGAAAAACAATTGAGCCACGAACGATATCAGATATTGTTTGTTTTAAAGCCTCTATTATTTGCATTTTTAATCCGCTTTTATGAAAAATTAAACTGACTTCTCTTGCTGGAGAAGGATCATTAAATTGATGTAAGTTAGATTTGTCATTATCATTAACATCAAGAGTATGCAAGTAAGGCAATAATGTCATTCCTAAACCTTCATTTGATAATTTTAATAGAGTTTCTATACTACCACTTTCTAATTGAAACTTTTCATCACTTTGAGATTTTAATGTTTTACATAAGTTTATTACGCCATCTCTAAAGCAATGTCCATCTTCAAGTAAAAGCATGTCATCTATATCGAGATCTTCAATATTTAATTTTTCATGTTTACTTAATCGATGGTCTTTTGGAATATATGCAACGAAAGGTTCGTAATAAAGAACTTGTTCTTTAATCATTTCATTTTCTAAAGGAGTAGCAGCAATAGCAGCATCTAAATGTCCGTCGTTTATTCTTGTAATGATTTCTTCAGTAGTTAACTCTTCTATTTTTAGCTTCACTTTCGGGTATTTATTAGTAAAGTTTTTTAAAAACATAGGTAATAATGTAGGCATTACCGTTGGGATTATTCCTAATCTAAATTCGCCGCCAATATACCCTTTTTGTTGATCTACAATATCTTGAATTCGATTAGATTCATTTACAATGTTTTTAGCTTGAGTTACTATCTTACTCCCAATTTCTGTTAATTCTATAGGCTTTTTACTACGATCAAATATTTTTATGTCTAATTGATCTTCAAGTTTTTGTATTTGCATACTTAATGTTGGTTGAGTAACAAAACATTTTTCGGCTGCTTTCGTGAAATTTTGATTTTCGGCAACAGCCAAAACGTATGAAAGTTGAGTAATTGTCATTAGTTATAATTTTAAATTATAAAAATACGAAAACTATCAATTATATTTATTGTTTAGTTTTGTTAAATCTAATTTAAAATGTAATAATTGTTAAAAAGCAAATTTAATTAACGATAAATATCTCAATACGATTGTTTAATAACCTACCTTGTTTAGTATTATTGTTAGCTATTGGGTTTTTATCTCCATATCCTTGTATGGTTACTAATGTTTTAACTCCTTTAGAGGTTAAATAAACTCTAATGTTTTCTGCCCTAGCATTGGTTATTTCTGTATTAGTTTCTGAAGAGCCAGTAGTATCAGTATGAGCCGCAATATGGAAATTTAAATATAATTGTGGTGCCATAACAGTTGCAATAGCATCTAATGCATTTTTACTATCTGGTGTATACATTGTATTTTTATCATTAAACTTAATAAGCTTAGTTAGTTTTCCAATTTTAGTAGAAACTTCTTTTTTTATACCATTATTATATTCTCTAATTTTTGCTTGTTGGGTTGCTTTTTCTAGTTGTGTAAGAACTTTAGGGCAACCATTGTTTTCTTTAACACCTGGAGTTTTTGGGCACTTATCTTGTTTATCTATAATTCCATCACTATCAGTGTCTTTAAGTGGGCAGCCATTATTATTTATAGGCCCTTGTGTTTTTGGACAACTATCATATTTATCTGGTGTACCATCGCCATCATTATCTGGACAACCACTCATTTCTGAAGGGCCAGCGTTTATTGGGCACAAATCTTTACTATCAATAACGCCATCTCCATCTGTATCAGGGCATCCATTAAACTCAATTAAACCAAACTCATCAGGGCATTTGTCATTATCATCAATAATACCATCATTATCTGTATCTTTTTTTCCTAACTTAATAATTAAAGCGGCAGAGTGTTGCCAATGGGACACCCCATATTTCATAACGCCTTGTTTGTATAATGTTTGAATTTGTAATCCAATACTATTGTTAAACCATAAGTTTGTGCCAAATCCCGAGTTTAAGGATCCAGATCCTATTTGATTTACCCATGTATAGCCCCCACCAATTTGAACAAAAGGATCAAAAGTTTTTTCATTAATAAAACGGTATTTAAAAATACCATCAACCCCAGCATACGATACTTTTTGATTAGGTATAGGATATTTATCGATTATGGAATTGAGGGTAAATATGCTTTCAAAAATTAGCTTTTTAGTAAGTAGTCTCCCCGCACTAAGCCTTATACTAGATCCGTCTAAATTCCATGTTTGGAAGCGCCCATAGTTAGTGAGTTTTTTGCTTACTGGGTTGTTAACTGCATTAGAGCCTAGAGTAATAAACCAAGGTTTAGAAGTGTCTTGAGCAAATAAAGTCGTAGTTGTAATAATAAAAAAAACGAATACTAGTCGGTAACCAGATAGTTTCATGTGCAGTGTATTAATTAATAGCGTTGCCAATATATGTTAAAAATAGTGAACCTTAAAAATTAATAGAGGAAGTCTCATTTAACTCTGTTAACTGATAATAAAATAAAAATTATAGATTTTTTTTTGTATTTTTTTTTAAATTTATAATCGAAGTGGTTTAAACTTTTTTGATTCTAGCGAAAAATAGTAATTTTTTGAT
>JAHDGB010000208.1 GCA_020627885.1 Flavobacteriaceae bacterium
ATGATGGCGCCATTATTATACACAATAATATTGTTAAAGCCACCAGAGTTATTTTACCCGTAAATAATGAAAAAAAACTACCGAGACGCTTTGGTTTAAGGCATCGTGCTGCAGTTGGGGTTACCGAAAAAACTGATGCTCTAGCAATTACTGTAAGTGAAGAAACAGGGCAAATTTCTTATTTTAAAAATGGCGAATTTGTTATGTTTAAAGACACTATTGAGCTTATGGAGCAAATTAAAACTGATTTGGCTTAGCTTTTATTTTATCGGTTTACAAATACTTCCTTAACTATTTTATGTAAAACAACATAACATTTCACTCCCTTTTTCATCTCCATTTTATTTTTTTTTCACCATTACATCCTGTCCCTTATCAAAAAACCTCAACAATAAACATTTAAAAGAAACGTTTACATACGCATGAAACACGGCTATTTTAATACTATATCGATAGTATTAAGCTTTTTTTTTAGCTTCTATGGCTATTCTCAAAACAATAAAAAAGAAGACTCAACTTCAATAATATCTTATACAGACAAAATAATAATTAAAACTAATCTCGATTCTGAATCATACGAGTTTTATTCTTCTAAAAGGGAAAATAATCCATTTCGCTCTTTTTATGCCAATAATGATTTCCGATTAACGTTTTCTTTAGATTATGAATTTATTGGTATTAGTATAGCCCTGCCGCAACAGTTATTAGGTGATCAATCTTCAATTACAAATTATAGTTTTCTTTTTTTCTTAGGAAATTGGACTCAAGGGATTCAATATAAAACAATTAAAGGCCATTCTTATGAACTCTTCAATAATTTAGACCAAAATGAGATCACTGTTATTCAAAATGCTCAAAAATTTAAAACCATTTACTGGGAAGGATCAACTTCTTATATTATAAACCCAAAATTTTCACTACGAAATGTAGCCTATAATACAGAATGGCAGCAAAAAAGCGCTGGTAGTTTTATTCCTACATTAAAATATGGCTTTTCTCGATTAAAACTGAAAACAAACCAATCAAAGTTTTATCAAGACGATTACAATATCGAATTAGCCTCTTCATACTATTACACATGGGTAATTCATAAAAACTGGTTTATTTCCCCTTTTATATCCCCTTCTTTTGGTATCCAGTTTTCAAGAGAAATAACAAAAGAAGTCAATAAAACCACCTATTTCCCAATATCATTTGCTGGTGGCACTCAAATTGGCTACTCCTCTAAAAAAGTTATTTTTGGAATAAATATTGACTTTCAAACTAAGGTATATAATTATAAAAAGGTTATCGAAAAACACACTGGATTTGCCAAGTTGTATTTAGGCTATAGAATTCCCCCAACAAAAAAGGTAAAAAAAACATTTGATTGGATAAATCAAAAACTTGGTTTTAATCCTTAATTTTTAACCTTCCATATTTCTGAAAAATTTCTACGTATTATTACAAAATACACTTAACGCTTATGTATTATTGTTAATTTTTATGAATAATTATTTTTTTTTAACAAAAATAGTAGGGTTTTACCGCTTTCAGTTGTATTAATTATATAATCTAATCAATTTGTAATTATGAAAAATAACCTTTACTCGCTTTTAATGTTTTTTATTACCAGTACATTATTAGCTCAAAACCTAAAAAATGAAGCACAAAAAGCAAGTTATGTGGGAACTCCTACAAGTGTAGAGCATATTCCCTCCATAGCTTCTAGAACAGATTTACCCGTTTTTAAAGGGAAAGAAAAAGAAATGCAGGATGGTAGAGCATCCAAGTATAATATTATTCCTGGAAAAGGGTCTAAAGGTGATGATATATTGGCTCAATCCCCTCATTATTTAAAGAATAAAGTAAAAGGTAAAGCACCAAGCCTTGTCTTTGAAACTGCAGAGTCTAGCTCTCAGCCATCGGATCCATCTGGAGCAGTAGGACCAAATCATTATTTTGCAGTGACAAATACAGCTTTTAGAATTTTTGATAAGTCAGGAAATCCTTTAACAGAATTATTAGAACCAAATCCTGCTATTTTTCCATCAAGCGGTTGCTGTGATCTAACAGTATCCTATGACAACCTTGCAGACCGTTGGGTCGTTTCGTTTTTAGGCTCAGGAGCTCAGGTTGCTATATCTAAAGGTCCAGACCCTGTAAATGATGGGTGGACCGTTTATACTTATAGTGTAGTAAATGACTATCAAAAACTATCTATTTGGAGTGATGGGTATTATATGACAGAAAATACAACTTCGGCAAATAAAGTCCATGTCTTTGAAAGAGAAGCTATGCTTGCAGGTGATACAGATGCTCAAATACAATCATTTAATTTGCCAGGGATTGTAAGTAATGGTTTTAATAGTGCACAAGCCCTAAATATTACAGATAATAATTTTCCAAATGTTGGTAATGCCACTATTGTTTATTTGCAAGATGATGCATGGGCTGGGGTATCACAAGATCATATAAAGTTATGGACTATAGATGTCGACTGGGAAACCTCTTCAAATTCTACAGTATCAGCGGCAACAGAATTAGGAATAGCAGCAGGAACTGGAACTGTCACCCCTTTTATAAGTGTATTCGATGGTGGGTCATTTTCTAATTTACCTCAACCATTTGGAGGAAAAGTAGTTGATGCTTTACAAGCAACAATGATGAATCAAGCTCAGTTTAGAAAATTTCCAACATATAATTCAGCATTATTTAATTTTGTAGTAGATACAGATGGAGGTGAGGGGAAATTAGCAGGAGTACGATGGTATGAGTTAAGGCAATCAGGAGATGGTCAGCCTTGGTCTATTCATCAAGAAGGAACCTATACTGCTCCAGATGGAAAACATGCATGGAATGCTAGTTTGGCTATGGATAGTGAAGGGAATATTGGGATGGGATATACTTCTATGTCTGGACCAACAACACCTTCTGTTGTTTTACTGGGTTCTTATTATACAGGGCGATTTTCAGGAGACCCTTTAGGAGTAATGACCGTTTCAGAAGAGGTCATCAAAGCTGGGGATGCTAGTATTCCAAGTACGCGTTATGGTGATTATAGTAAGATAGACGTCGACCCTATAAGTGATAAAAAGTTTTGGTTTGTTAATGAGTTGATGTCTAGCGGGAGAAAAAATATAGCAGGTGTCTTTCAAATAGCCTCAGATACTAGTAATGATGTGGGGGTTGTTAGCATTAACAGTCCTGTAACTGGCGGACTTACAGATTCAGAAACGGTTTCTGTTACACTATTCAATTATGGGTCGAGCTCAGCTTCTAATTTTGATGTGTCTTACCAAATAGATGGAGGGACCATGGTTACAGAAACGTATACAGGTACACTCGCTCCTAATGCGTATGCTACATTTACATTTGCTACTACAGCAAATATGTCTGCCTATAATACTTATTTTTTAAATACGGAATCTGGTTTAGTTAATGATGAAGACCCAGGGAACAATTTTACAGTTAGTTATGTTACAAGTATTGAATCTCTTTCAATAGATAAGGTGTTGGTAGATACCGGGATAACAATTGTTTACGAAGCAAATAATCAATTTTTAATTAAGTTACCAACAAAAAGTATTAGAGAACGATTGAATTTAAATGTTTTAAATGCTTTAGGTCAAAATTTAATGTGGCGTACTCTTGAAAATGAAACGGGCAATGGCTATGTGTATAAGTTGGACATGTCTTATGTTGCTGCGGGTGTTTATTTTGTTAAAATAGGTAATAAAGAAGCTAGTAACTTGAAACGAATAATTGTTAAATAATATTATAAAGAAAAAGAGAATCTATCTTATTTAGAAGATCGTTTTAAAAATACGACTAACTTTAAGGTTCACCAACGTATTCAAAGTCTTACTTTTCTAAAGAAAGGGAAGTTTAATCGACAGGTTGATTCTTGCAGATTATTCTGAAGTTAATCGTTCATAATCAAAACGCTGGATAAACCTATATAAATCAAAAAAATCAAAAAAAAAAGCTGAATCAATGACATCATTATTCAGCTTTGATTTATTAATTTAATTCTTTAATAATCTATATCGGTTATTTAGGACGAGACATAACCTTAAAAAGCAACAGTAATTATAAAAAAGTGAATTCAAAATTGTAATTATTGATAATGTAGGTTTTCACTCTATAAAAAACATAACAGCACCTGAAAACATTAAATTCATTAGAACATCTCGATATACTCCAAATTTAAGTCTTGCTTAAAAGATTTGACAATATTTAAAAGAGAGGTTTTAAAATAAAACCTTTAATAATATTAAACAATTTGAGAACTAACTTCTCCAAATTGTCAAAACTGAAATATATAATGAGAATGTTATGAAATCTGAATTTTATCTCAAAATGTTTAAGGCGCATTTTAATTAATAATTGGTATTACCTTCATCCTTCTTTAAAAACTGTACTTCGTATAGCGTTTTAT